>DATHRY010000267.1:0-11241 GCA_035464715.1 Longimicrobiales bacterium | reverse complement strand
GTCCGGACCAGTCCCCCTTCTTCGGACCCCGGGGTGAAGACGTGGTCGCCCAGGGGCACGAGGAACATCCCGCCGCCGTCCCCCCCGTCCCCTTCCACGCTCCCGAAGAGGCCCTGGGGCAGGGACCAGATCGCCAGGACGGTCGACCCGTCGTCCCCCGCGCCCGACACGTAGGTGCCGGTGTAGCGGGCCCGCTCCTCCGGGGCCAGCTCCGCCGTCTCCAGGGGCGTTCCGGTGACGGCCTCACGGATCTCCGCGGCGGTGGCCTCCCCCACCACGAAGGGGACGCGCTGCACCCGGGTTCCGCCCCGGCTGGGGTAGAACTCCGTGGTGACCTCCAGGACGTGTACGCCGGATGTGCGGGGGGTCCAGCGCACGTCCGCCGCCTCCCCGACGCCGAGGCCCAGGGTGGCCGGCGCCGGGGCCCGGCGGGACTCGGGAAGGTCCGCCCCGTCCTTCGCCCAGGGGCGCCACTGCTCAACCTCGCCCTCCCGGAGCAGCCGGATCCGCTTGTAGGCGTCGGCGCTGATGTGGGCGAAGCGGAGACGGACCGGCTCCCCGGGCGCGAACCGCTCGACCACGGGCGTGACCCGTCCGTTCACCGCCGGCGGTGAATCCAGCTCCGCACCCCGGGATCCCAGGACGAAGACCCGGTCCCGCTCCCGATCCCACTGCTCCCCTGGCTCCAGGACCAGGAAGGGGCCGTAGAGCCCCTGGGTGAGCTCGTGCCCTGGCTCCCCGTGGGTGTGGTAGAAGAAGGTCCCGGCCCGGACCGGCTCGATGACCACGCGCCGGGTGTCGCCCACCGGCACCGGGGGCATCGGCATGCCCGGCATCCCGCTCCAGTCCCCGACGCCGTCGTAGACGCTCCGGAGCTCGAGCCCGTGCCAGTGCACGGAGAGCGGGAAATCCAGTCGATTGTGGATCATGATCTCGGTGGGCTCGCCCCGGGTCAGGATCAGGGGCGAGCCGGGCACCCGGGTGGAGTCCGGCGCCGGGACCGCCCCGTCCTGCACCACGAAACCGAGCTCGGGGTGCTCTCCGAAGACGCCGGGCCGGCTCCCGGTCCACAGGTCGATGCGCCGGGCCGGGGGCGGGTCCGTCGCCGTCTCCCCGGGACGGGGTTGCACGGTGATGCCGATGATCATCCCGGCCATGCCGGCCATGTGATCCATGGCTCCGCCGTCGGCCTCCCGCTCCTCCTGGAAGCGCTGGAGCTCCCCCATGTGACGGATGAGATGGCAGTGGAAGAGCCAGTTCCCCGGGCGCTCCGGGACCCAGCGGAGCCGCATGGAGGAGATCTCCTGCATGAGCTCCGTCACCACGTGGCGGCGGTCCCCGGCGGCGAAGAGGGTGTCGGCCTGGCCGTCCCCCAGGGCGTCCACCGTGAAGTAGAAGCCGTGGAGGTGCATGGGATGGTCCACCAGGCTCGCGTTGATCACCCTCCAGCGGACCGTGTCGCCCACGGTGGCCTCGATCCGCTCCGTGTGGGGCCAGGACCGGCCGTTGAGCGTGACCTTCCACGAGGTGTCCAGGGACGTGGGCTCGTCGGGGGAGCCCCAGCGCGTGATCATGATGATCCGCTCGTCCGGATGCGGCGGCGCCTCGTCCACCACCAGGGCGCCCACCAGGGGGCCCTCCTCAGCCGTCCCTCCCGGGACGTACATCGGGAGGGAGAAGCCCGTCGCCCCGGGCTCCGGCACCACCCGGCCGAAGTAGATGGACGAGACGTCCCCCCCAGGCGTGAACCGGGTCTCGGCGCTTCCTCCCGCCGGCACCACCAGGGAGTCGGTGGAGAAGGCTGCAGGGAACCCGTTCACCGGGGGGGCCGGGGGCCGGTCCCCGAGGCCCCGGACCTGGACGTCCCGGTCCAGGCGGTTGTGGATCGTCACCCGCACCGGCGTCCCGGCGCCGGCCCGGATCAGGGGACCCGGGACCGAGGGCGCCCGGCCCACCTCGGCGAAGACCGGCGTGACCACCCGTGGGCCGTCGGCCCCCCGGGGGTGCCAGACCGCCTCCACCACCTCCAGCTCGATCCGGAGCTCCCCGTCCACCAGGGAACCGGCGGGCGTCCGCTGGTCGTTGGCCACGGTTTCCGGGAGCTGCTGCGCCGCCAGGGGGCGGGCGGCCAGGGTCCACGCCATCTGGGCGACGAGGAGGGCGGACGCGAAAGATGCGGCGGTCCCGGCGGCGGACCGACGGTCCTGTCCCGCGTCGTCGGGGGTCCGGCTCGAGGCGAAGGGGGAAGGGGAGTTCGGCATGGGGCTCCGGTTCGAAGGGAGGGTCTCACAATCGGTCGGGTCCGACGGAATGAACGGGTCCCTCAGCGGACCACGAACGGCTCCAGGTGGGTGGGCAGGATGACCTCGGACTCCGGGGAGACCCGGGCCGCCACCTCCACGAAGGGGAGCAGATTGCGCTCGACGTTCTCCTGCTGCGAGAAGCCGTAGGGGTACTGGAAGTTGTCCCAGTGGGTCGGGATGACGACGGGAGGGTGGCCGGTGACCCGGAGCAGGCGCTCGTCGTAGTTGTAGAGACCCAGGCGGGACCCGTTGATCCCCGCCAGCAGGATGTCCGGGACGAGTCCCTCGAACTCCCGCTCCAGGAAGTTCATGGAGCCCATGGTGAGGACCTCGTGCCCCGCGAACCGGGCCAGGAAGCTCAGGGAGCCACCCTCGATGAACTGATCGATCCGGAGCGGTGCCACCAGGCCGCTGTCGGCGGTCCAGCGGCGGTCGTCGTAGTAGTGCTTCTCGTCCAGGGCCGAGTGGATGGTGGGCACCACCCGCACCGAGAAGCCGTCGAACTGGTAGTCCTCTCCGCCTCGCACGGCGTAGAGCTGTTCGTCCGGGATCCCGTAGGCCTGGAGCATCGTGACGGTGGTCTCGGTCCCGATCACCTTCGCCCCGGTCTTGCGGGCGATGTAGGGGACGTCGCCCAGATGGTCGTAATGGCTGTGGTGGACCAGGATGAAGTCGGCTTCGGAGATGATGGAGTCGATGAGCGCCGTGTCGGATCGGGCGAGCTCGCTCCGGGCGACCGGCGGACGCGGATCGTCCGGGTGCCCTCCGCCCACGTACTTGAGGCGGGAGAGATAGGGGTCCACGAGCACCACCACGGTACCGTCGTCGATGATCCATCCCGCGGCGCCGAGGTAGGTGAACTCGAGGGGCGCGTCGGCGTCGACCGACTGGGCGCGGAGCCCCCCGACCATGGGCGGTGCCAGGGCCGGGAGGAGGACCAGGAGGGCCCGGAGGAGGGTGACGGCGAAGGGCCGCAGGACTCCGGAGGTCCGGGTTCCGGGGGGCTCGTGGGTCATCGTCGGGTCTCCTGGTGCGGCCATCATGGTTCGCCGTCTCCCGCGTGCGGGCGGCGGGCCAGGGGGGCTGCCGGCGGCGAAAGAAACTTCGGGCGCGAACATACGAAGGGGGCCGGGAGGCCGCACGCCGGGGCCGCCTCCCGGGCAGACGATGGAACGCCCGGTCGCCCGGGTCATACCTGGTAGACGGCCCTCCGTCCACCCGAACCGGCGGAACCCCTGCGATGGACCACCAGATCGAGCTGCTCCACACCCGCTTCATCACCCACGACGTGCGCCAGTACGTCACCACCCGACCCGAGGGGTTCTCCTTCGAGCCGGGGCAGGGGGTGGAGCTCGCCCTGGACCGGGAGGGCTGGCGGGACGAGGGCCGGCCCTTCACCCCCACGGGCCTTCGGGACGAGCCCGTCCTCGAGTTCACCATCAAGTCCTATCCGGGGCACGACGGCGTCACGGAGCAGCTCCACGTCCTGGAGCCCGGCGCCCGGCTCCTCATGTCGGAGCCCTTCGGGACGATCCGGTGGCGGGGGCCCGGGGTCTTCCTGGCCGGCGGCGCCGGCGTGACCCCGTTCCTGGCCATCCTCCGGGACCGGGAGCGGGCGGGGGAGCTGGGGGACACGGAGCTCTACTTCAGCAACTCCACCCCCGCCGATGTGATCTGCGAGAGGGAGCTGCGACACATGCTCCAGGAGCGGTGCCACCTGACCTGCACCTCGCAGAGCGCCCCGGGCTACGACGACCGGCGTTTCGACCGGGCCTTTCTGGAGGCCGAGATCACCGACGTGTCCCGGCCCTTCTACGTGTGCGGCCCCGAGGGCTTCATCGCGTCGATCACCGAGGATCTGAAAGCCATGGGGGCCCAACCCGAAGGGATCGTCATCGAGGAGTAGTGCGCTCGAGCTGGGCCGGGTCGAGGTGCTCTCCCCCCCAGGCCCGCCCGCCGGCTTGTCCCTCTGCGGGTCGGCTGTCGGCCTTCCGACCGTGGCGTCCGCGGACCGCTCGGACGCATCATGGAGGGATGATCGACTTCCAGAACAAGCCGATATTCAAGCTCAAGGAATCCCCGGGCTACGCGAAGAGCGTCGAGGACCTCCTGATCCCCGACGAGCAGGTGATCGACGCCTACCAGGCGGGCCGGGACGGCGTGGTCTTCACCGACCGCCGCATCGTCGTGGTCAACGTCCAGGGCCTGACGGGAAAGAAGCGGGACTACACCTCGATCCCGTACTCCCGGATCCAGGCCTACTCCATCGAGACCGCCGGGACCTTCGACATGGACGCCGAGCTGGACGTGCACCTGTCCGGGCTCGGCCGTCTCCGGTTCGAGTTCCGCGCCCGGTCCAGGATCATGGAGATCTCGAAGCACATCTCGGCCGGGGTGCTGTAGCCCGGGACGCCACCTTCTCGGGTCCGGTCGTCGGCGCGGGCCAGTCGGACCCCTTCAGGTCCCGCGGACGGCGCTCCGGGCGCCGAGGGCCATCGCACCGAGGACCATCACGAACCCGAGCAACGTGCCGCCCGGCGAGTCGTCGTAGCTCCCGTACACGGAGAGGGCACCGCCGAGAGCGGCGATGACGATCGGGGTGACGGCGGCGAGAAGCTTCACGATGGATCTCCGGGTGGAGGGCTGCTTCTGGTATCTGTACGCAATGTACTTTGCGATGCAAAGTACTACAAGGAGGTCCCGCGGTCTCGAGCCGCCCACCGTGGGGTGGGTCCGGCTGCGCCCCTTCCGGACCCCCCGGCGGCACCGCGCGGGAACCTTGTGTCCGAAACCCCGAGGGCGTACTCAGGACGCAACCCGAAGCGAAGGAGGAGTCCCATGTCTCGCCCCCTCGCCGCCACCCCCCTCCTCGTCCTGATCTTCGCCTGCACCCCCGACGCTGGCTCCGATGCCACGGCCGGATCCGGGCCGCCGTCGGAAGCGCACGGGGAGGTCCTCTTCGCAGAATCGCCGCCGGCCTGGTTCGACGCCTACTTCACCTGGCTCCAGGTCTCGCCCGACGGGCGACGCGCCGTGCTCGACTATCGTCGGCTGATCGATCTGCGTACGGGCGAGGAGCTGGAGATGCCCGGGGGGCTCGACGCGGTGTTCCGGGCCCGGTTCGACAGCGACGGGACGCTCATGCTCGCGGGTCGACGGGGAGGTGAGCAGGGGTGGTACCGGCCCGAGGCCCCGGGGGCGCGGCCGGACTCCGCCCCCCGGGACGGGACGCTCCCCGGCCGCTTCGTCCTCGCTCCATCGCCCGATGGCGAGAGGTTCGCGTACTGGATGGACGACGACCCCGCCACCGTGCTGACGGTGGCCCGGGCCCGGCCGGGAGAGCCCACACCGACCCCCAGCGGGATCGCGCTCCCCGCCCCGGTCGGCGGCCTGGCCTGGATGCCCGACGGGGACGGCCTCGTCGCCTATTCGTCGGACGATCTCGGGATCGGCACCCTTCACCGGATCGACCTGACCACCGGGACCTCCACCGTGGTCGCCGAGGGCCTCGACGGGTCCTCGTCCGGTCCCCACCTCGCCGTATCCGGGGACGGCCGAGTCGCCTACCTGGAGCTGGCGGGCCCGGCGGCTCCGGACCCCGAGGTCCGGCACCGCCCGGCCGCCGATCGGGACATGGACATCTGGGCGGTCGACCTGGAGACCGGTGCCCGGCGACTCGTCGTGGAGGCCCCGGGCGAGCAGGTCGTGCCCACCGTCGCGGGAGACGACCTCTACTGGGTGTCCGTGCAGAGCCGGAGCGAGGTGGCGGTCCTCCGGATGCCGGACGACGCCTCGGACGCGAGCGCGCAGGGCATGGCGGGCCCCCCGCAGGTCGTGGCCACCGGGGTGCAGCTCGGCACCTGGCGGCCCGACGGCCGCGCCCTGGGCCTGACCACGGGCGATTGGCGCCTGGCCGACTGGGCCCTGAACCTCGACGGCGGGGTCGTCGAGATCGACGGGGAGGGCCGACCGGCCGGGCCGGTCGCGCCCATCATCACCGGCTACCACGAGGACTTCTCGCCGGTGTGGTCGCCCGACGGCCGGTGGATCGCCTACCACTCCCATCGATCGGCGGCCCCCGTCACCGGATACTCGGAGGGCGGGAGCACCGACGACATCTACCTGCGCCGGGTGGACGTCGCCGACGCTCGGGAGATCCGCCTGACGGACTTCGGGTGGGAGGTGGGCAACCCGGACTGGTCCCCCGAGGGCAGTCGCATCCTGATGGACTCGTGGAGCCAGGGCGGCGGCGCCGCGACCTGGATCATCGGGCTGGACCCCGGGACCGGAGCGTTCGTGGACCGGACGCGGGTCCCCCAGCCCGAGGAGGCCGTCGGCCCGCCGATCTGGGCCGCCTGGTCCCCGGTCACGGACGAGCTCGCGATCACGTACGGCGGTCCCGATCGGACGGAGCTCTGGGTGCACGGCATCGACGGGTCCGGCGCGAGACGGCTCGCGTCCTGGGACGGCGGTCGCTTCGGCGGGGTGGACTGGACCGCCGACGGCCGGGCGATCGTCTACGCCGCGCCCACCGACGGTCGCTTCCGACTGTACGTGGTCTCACGGGACGGTGGTGAGCCCCGGCTCCTGGCCGAGGACGAGGTCAACCTCCTGCACCCCCAGGTGTCGCCCGACGGGCGGTGGGTGGCGGTCACCCGGTTGGACCACCAGCGGAGGATCGTCCGGGCGGAGCGGTAGGGCGCCTCGCCGCCCCGCCGCCCCGCCCGCGTCAGGGCTCGAAGCGCCGGTCCATCAGGGAGACCCGCACCGTGTCCCGCATCACGCCGTCCGTCACCATGGCCGCCGCCGGGGTCACGCCCCCCGCCCCGGGTCGCCCTGTCACATCCGCGAGCGCTCACACGTGTATCTCGTAGGACCCACCATCCAGAGGGAGGACGGAGTGAACCGACGAATGTCCGCATGCATCCTGGTCACGGCCGGGTTGATCCTTGCCGCCGCCTGCGACGACGACGTGACGGGGCCCTCGTTCACCCCGCAGGTGATCGCGCTCTCCGCGGTGGATGGGACGCCCCCTCCGGCGACGGTGGAGGAGGCACCGGGCTATCTCCGCACCTGGATCGCGGACACGATCCGCATCGAGGCCGACGGCCGCTGGACACGGCGGCAGATCCTGGAGTTCACCACGCCGACGGCGGGGCCGACGGCGCTGGACTGGGCCAGCGACGGCACGGTGGAGCGGTTCGAGGGCGAGCTCGTCCTGAGCTTCGAGTGCAACGACACGGCGTCCTGCGTCGCCCCGGACCGCCTGGTCCCTCAGCCGTACGGCTACAGCATCGAGTGGCCCACCGGAGACGAGATCCTGATCTTCCGCTACGGGATCGTATCGGAGGGGTAGGCCCAGCCCGGGGCGCCGGTTCGGGGTGCCGGCCGGAATTCTGTCCATCCATCTCCGGACGATGCATGTTCGGGCGTCGGCTTCCGCCGTCCCGCCTTCGCATACCGTCCTGGAGGATCGATGCGCGCCCGGACCCTGCTTTCCGGCTTCCCCTTCGTCGCCGCCCTGCTCCTCACCTCCGAGCCCCTGGCCGCACAGGCGCCGACCCGGCTGGTGGCCGACCCCGCCGTCAGTGTCGAGCACATCGCCTTCGTCTACGACGGGGATCTCTGGATCGCCGAGCGGGACGGGAGCGATCCCCGGCGCCTGACCACCCATCCGGGGACGGAGTCGAACCCCCGCTTCAGCCCCGACGGGACCCGGATCGCCTTCACCGGGGAGTACGACGGCAACCAGGACGCCTTCGTCGTGCCGGTGGAGGGTGGCGCGCCGACGCGGCTCACCTGGCACCCGGCCGCCGACGTGGTGCAGGGCTGGACCCCCGACGGGGCGCGGATCGCCTTCTTCTCGATGCGGAAGAACCTGCAGGCGAGCGAGGGCGCCCAGCTGCTCACGGTCGCGGTGGAGGACGGACGAATCGACGAGCTGGAGGTCCCCTACGGCTTCGGCTTCTCGATGTCTCCAGACGGCGAGCGGATCGCCTACTCGCCCGCGGCGCCGGCCATGCAGCAGTGGAAGCACTACCGGGGCGGGCGGGCGTCGCGCATCTGGATCGCGGAGCGGGACGACCTCGAGGTGGAGGAGGTCCCGCAGCCCGAGGGGCGCTCCAACGACCTGTCCCCCATGTGGGTGGGGAGCGATCTCTACTTCCTCTCGGACCGGAACGGCGAGTTCAACCTCTTCCGGAACGCCGCCGGCGGGCCCGAGCAGCTCACCGCGCACGCCGACTTCCCGGTCCTGTCCGCCTCCGCCGGTGCCGACGGGACGATCATCTACGAGCAGGCGGGGTGGCTCCACACCTTCGATCCCGCCACGGGGCAGTCGTCCCGGGTCGACGTCCACGTCACCACCGACCTGGTGGAGACCCGGGCCCGCTGGGTCGAGGGCGAGGACTTCATCCAGAGCGCCGGGATCTCCCCCACCGGGGCCCGGGCGGTCTTCGAGGCCCGGGGCGAGATCGTGACGGTCCCGGCCGACAACGGCGACGTGCGCGTCCTCACCCGCACCTCCGGGGTGCACGAGCGCTTCCCGGCCTGGTCGCCGGACGGGGCGCGCATCGCCTTCTTCTCGGACGCCTCCGGGGAATACCAGCTCCAGGTGGCTCCGGCCGACGACCTGTCGGCCGCCCGGAGCTACGCCATCCCCGGCGCCGGCTTCTACGACGACCCGAAGTGGTCCCCGGACGGGGCCTGGATCAGCTTCACCGACAACGCCCTGGCCGTCCACGTGCTGAACGTGGAGAGCGGCGACGTCCGGACCGTGGGCACGCAGCCCGTCTTCGGTCCCGTGGACAACGTGGAGCACACCTGGTCCCCCGACTCCCGCTGGCTCGCCTACACCCTGGACGACCTGAACGCCATTGGCCGGCTCTACGTCTTCTCCACCGAGACGATGGAGTCACGGCAGATCGAGACCTCTCTGGGGCACCTCACCTCTCCGGCCTTCGACCGCAGCGGGAAGTACCTCTACTTCTACGCCTCCACCGACGCCGGCCCGGTCCAGTCCTGGTTCGACATGTCGAACAACGACACCGAGGCGCGGGGCACGCTGTACATGGCGATCCTTGACCCGTCGCTGGCCTCGCCCCTGGCGCCCGAGAGCGACGAGGAGCCGGTGGAGAGCGAGGAGGAGGAGGCCGCGGAGGAGGACGAGGACGAGGAGGAGGAGGACGACGTCAACGTCGTCTGGGAGGACGTGGCCCAGCGGATCGTGCCCCTGGGCGTGGGCGACGGCTGGTTCACCGGGCTCCAGACCGGGGAGGAGGGGCAGCTCTACTACCTTCGGCGGGGGAGCAGCGGCGCCGCCGGCGGGCCCCCGAGCCTCAGGCGGTGGGACCTGTCGGAAGAGGAGGAGACCACCCTTCTGACGCCGGCCGGCGGCTTCGTGGTGTCGGCCGACGGCACCAAGCTCCTGGTGAACGCCAACGGCAACGCCCACATCGCCCCGGCGGGGCCGCCCATCGAGGGAAGCGACACCCGGATCGCCCTGGACGAGATCCGCGTCCGGGTCGAGCCCCGGGAGGAGTGGGCCCAGATGCTCCGGGAGATCTGGCGGCAGCAGCGGGACTGGTTCTACGACCCCGGCATGCACGGCGCCGACTGGGACGCCATGTGGGACAAATACGCCGCCTTCCTCCCCGACCTGGCCACCCGGGCGGACCTGAACCGCGTCACCGGGTGGATGCTCTCCGAGCTGGCCGTGGGGCACAGCCGGGGCGGGGGCGGGGATTTCATCCGGGACGCCGAGTCGGTGCCCTCCGGGCTGCTGGGGGCGGACTTCGAGGCGGCCAACGGCCGCTGGCGCATCGCCCGGATCTACCGCGGCGAGAACTGGAACCCGGGCCTGCGGGCGCCCCTGGCCGAACCGGGGATGAACGTCCAGGAGGGCGAGTACCTGCTGGCCGTGGAGGGCCGGCCCCTCACCGTGCCCGACAACCCCTACGCGCCCTTCGAGCAGCGGGCCGACGAGCAGGTGTCCATCACCGTGGGCCCGAATCCGGACGGCTCCGGGTCACGCACCCTCACGGTGGTCCCCACCACGCTGGGCGGCGAGAACAACCTGCGGCTGCGAAGCTGGCTCGAGGCCAACGCCCGCAAGGTGCGGGAGGCCACGGACGGGCGGGTCGCCTACGTCTGGGTGCCCAACACCACCACCGCGGGCTGGGCGTCCTTCAAGCGGTATTTCTTCCCCCAGGCCGACGCCGAGGCCATCATCGTCGACGAGCGCTTCAACGGTGGCGGGCAGCTGGCGGACTACGTGATCGACCTACTGGACCGGGAGTACGCCTCCAGCTGGACCATGCGCTACGGCGCGGACCTCCACGTCCCCCAGGCCGCCGTCTTCGGGCCCAAGGTCATGCTGATCAACGAGTGGGCGGGCTCCGGCGGCGACTACATGCCCTGGCTCTTCCGGCAGCGGGAGCTGGGCACCCTCATCGGGACCCGGACCTGGGGCGGCCTGGTGGGGATCCTGGGGACGCCGGGGACTCTGGACGGCGCCTTCTGGACGGCCCCCAACATCGGCTTCTGGACCGAGGAGGAGGGCTACGGCATCGAGAACGTCGGCGTGCCGCCGGACATCGAGGTCGAGCAGTGGCCCGCCGCGGTCGCCGCCGGGGAGGACCCCCAGCTCGACCGGGCCATCGAGTTCATCCTGGAGCAGCTGCGGACGAATCCGCCGACGGAGCGGACCCGACCCCCGTTCCCGAACCGGGTGCGGGGGGGCTGAGCCATGATCCGTTCCATCGGTCGTTCCGTCGTCGTGAAGGTCTCCGCCGTCGTTCTCCTGGGCGTGACGCTGGGGGCCATCCACCACCCGGCACCCGTCGTCGACACCGGGACCCGCATGCTGGAGGCGGCCCGGAGCTACCTCGGCACCCTCACGGCCGACCAGCGTGCGGCCGGGTCCTGGGCCTTCGACGCC
>DATHRY010000266.1:0-19020 GCA_035464715.1 Longimicrobiales bacterium | reverse complement strand
GTAGAGGTACTCCCCGTCGGCGGACATGTTGAGGCCGTGAGGCCCCTCGGTCTCCACGGCCATCTCTCCCACCGGGATCGTGCGGTCCACGCGGGCGCCATCGGGCCCCCACGCGATCCGGTGGAGCAGGTCGGCGGACTCCGCCCCGACGTACACGTAGTAGGTGGCGTCGGGGGGCGGCGACGGGAGGACGGCGGCGGCGAGCACGGATGCGCTGAGGAGCACGGACAGGCGCTTCATGACGATTCCGGACGGGTGGCGTCGAAAGGGGTGGCTGGCACGGCGCAGGCGCCGGGAGGTATACTCTACCCCTTCTGGCTCCGGATGCGCCACACCGGCCCGGAGCCCCTGCGGAACCGATCCCAGCCGGAGTACTCCCTTGAGATCCCTCTCGTCTCGGAGCGCCGTCGTCGCGGCGGCTCTCGCTCTCTCGCTCGCCCCGGTCCTGGCCTCCCCCGTCGCGGCCCAGGACGTCACGAACGTCGCGGCGCTCCGGGCCGAGCCCGCGACCCCATCGCTGGCCGCCGGCACGACGATCCCCTTCCGGATCTACGCCGTCGACGCCGACGGGAACGAGGTCAGCGGGGTGGACCTCCGGGTCTTCGGGCGGGGACTCCAGGTCTCCGACGACGGCTTGAGCGCTAGCGCCGGTGGGGAGTTCACGGTGGTGGCGACCCTCGTCGTCCCGGCGGGCTACGAGGGCACGCCCCCGTCGATCCAGGTCCCGGTGGAAGTGACCTGGCCCGCGGTCGCCCGGATCGACGTGGCCCCGACATCCGAAGGCCGGCTCTACGAGGGCACCCGCATCCGTCACGGCGCCTCCGCCTTCCACGGCGACGGGTCGGAGCGGCCGCGACCGGAGTTCGCCTGGTCCTCCTCCGATCCGTCGGTGGCCACGGTGGACGCCTACGGGACGGTCACCGCCCGGGCCCCCGGCGCCGTGACCATCTACGCGGACTACGAGGGTGCCCGGGGATCGATGGCCTACCAGGTGGCCCCCTTCCCCGCCACGTCCCTCGCCATCCGCGGTGGACGGGAGCAGGCCAGGCAGGGTGACGTTCTCTCCTTCGAGGCGGTGGCCACCGGCGACCAGGGACGGATCGGGGACATCCCCGTGCTCTGGACGTCCACCTTCGTGCCGGACGACACCATCAACGCCCCCGGCGCGGCCGGGCTGGTGGTGGACGGGCAGTTCGTGGGCGAGGTGCCCGGCCAGTACACCGTGGTCGCCACCGCCGGTGACCTGGTGGCCACGTACAACGTGGACATCCGACCCCGTGAGGCGGTCCGGGAGGTCGAGGTCATGGGTCAGGGATCCGTGGACGAGGTGCACACGTCGGACCTCTGGGTCTACGAGGGCGTCGACGGCCGGGACTACGCCGTGACGGGAACGTGGGGCGGCGACGGCTTCGCCTACTTCTGGGACGTGACCGACCCGGCCAACATCCAACGGATCGGGGAGATCCAGGTGGACGCCCGTACCGTGAACGACGTGAAGGTCGCTCCGGACGGATCGTGGGCGGCCCTCTCGCGTGAGGGCGCGTCGAACCGTCGCAACGGCGTCGTCATCATCGACCTCGCAGACCCCGGGAACCCCGTGATCGCCTCGACCTACGACGAGGGGCTCACCGGCGGGGTGCACAACATGTTCGCCCAGAACGACTACCTCTTCGCCCTCTCGGGGGGCGACAAGTACGTCATCCTGGACATGACGGATATCGCCAATCCCACCTACGTCAGCGAGTACAACCACCCCGAGTCCCGCATCCACGACGTCTGGGTCCACGACGGCATCGCCTACTCCTCGGAGTGGGGCAACGGCGTGGTGGTCGTGGACGTGGGGAACGGCCGCTGGGGCGGCTCCCTGGAGAGTCCGGTCTTCGTGACCAACGTCCCCTATCCCGTCGGGGCGACCCACGCGGCCTTCCCCTACTACCAGGAGGAGACGGGCAAGGTGTACCTGTTCCTGGGCGACGAGATCATGAACCGCAGCGGAGCCGCCTGGAGCGGCGCCGGGCTGGGCCGGATCCCCGAGCGGGGCGGGACGCCCTCGGTGACCCGGGGCTACATCCACATCGTGGACTTCACCGACCCCGAGAACCCGAGGGACGTGGCCCGCTACGAGGTGCCGGAGTTCGGCACCCACAACCTGTGGGTGGAGGACGACGTCCTCTACGTGGCCTACTACGAAGGCGGCGTGCGGGCGGTGGACGTGAGCGGGGAGCTTCTGGGCAACCTGGCGGACCAGGGCCGGGAGATGGCGGTCTTCAAGGCCTTCGATCCCGACGGGTTCGCCCCCAACGCCCCCATGGCCTGGGGCCCGCAGCCCCACAAGGGCCACCTCTTCTTCAGCGACTTCAACTCGGGGCTGTGGTCCATCCGCATCCAGCCCCGCGAGCGGCCCATCTCTTAGGTTCCCCCCTCTTCGGGGCCGATCGAGGCCCGCTCCGGAGCGCCGCCGAGGGCGTTCCCGGGGCGGGCCTCTCGGCGTTCGGGGGGTTGGGGCTTCCGGCCCCGATCCCGGGGCCTCTCGGGCCCGGCAAGCACGCGTGGAACCCCTAAAGCATTTTCGTGTATTTACTTAGCTAGCGAAACAACGATCATCCCCCAAACAAGGAGCCTGTGTGGGTCGGCACGACGCAACCCCTTTGACGCGCGCCCGAGACGAACTGATGAGCCACGTGGTCCGCTGCGAGGTCCTGGAGGCCCGTAGCGAGGACCGCTTCGAGTGGCTGGACGAAACCCTGGACTACATGGCCGACCGGTATCCGCAGCTGTCCGAGCTGGAGCTCGCGAAGCTCGAGATCATGGGTCGGCAGTTCCTGCGGCCGGTGATCCCCCATGGAGCCGGCAACAACGCCCTGACACGGGAGAGCCTGGCGGCCTGACGCCGTCCGCATCCCCGTGACACGAGAGACCGGTGGCGCCCCCAGGGCGTCGCCGGTTTCGTCGTCGGGGGCCCCGGGTTGTAGCCGGGAGGGGTTGGCCTGAGATTCCGCGACGATGAACGAACTGATCTGGGTCCTCGGGATCTCGCTCTCCACCTCCTTCATGTGCTCGATCCTGGAGGCGGTGCTCCTGTCCATCACCCACTCCTACGTGAGGGTCCTGCGGGACGAGGGCGAGCGAGCCGGGGAGCTCCTGGCGCGCATGCAGGATCGGATCGATGAGCCCATCGCGGCGATCCTCACGCTCAACACCATCGCCCACACGGTGGGTGCCGCCATGGGTGGCGCCATCGCCCTCGAGGTGTTCGGCGACCGGTGGATCGCCCTGTTCTCCGCGGCCCTCACCTTCGTGATCCTCGTCTTCTCGGAGATCATCCCCAAGACGCTGGGCGCCACCTACTGGCAGGAGCTCGCCCGGCCGGCGGCCTTCATCCTCCGGGGGATGGTGGTGGTGATGAAGCCCATCCTCATCCCCCTGTCGTGGTTCAACCGGCTGATCCAGCCCCGGACCGGCCGGGACACCACGGTGAGCCGGGCGGAGATCGAGGTGCTGGCCGAGATCGGGCGGCGGGAAGGGACGCTGGACGAGGACGAGTGGAAGGTGGTGAGCAACGTCATCCGCCTGGACGAGATCTCCATCGCCGAGGTCATGACGCCCCGGACCGACATGGTGGCGATACCGGTGGCGGCCTCGGTCCAGGAGGCCAAGGACGTCATGCTCGACCAGGGCCACCTCCGGCTGCCGGTCTACGAGGAGAGCCTGGATCGGATCGTGGGCATCCTCCTGGCCCGGGACCTGTGGCGCGCGGACCGCGACGGCATCGACCGCGTCGCGCCCATCATCCGCCCGGCACAGTTCGCCCCCTCGTCGAAGGCCGTGGAGGATCTGATCCCCGAGATGCGGGAGCAGCGGAACAAGATGGCCATCGTGGTCGACGAGTTCGGCGGCACCGCGGGCCTGGTCACCCTCGAGGACCTCATCGAGGAGATCATCGGCGAGATCCAGGACGAGCACGAGGAGCACGAGCCCCAGGACTTCTTCCCGCTGGACAACGGTGCCGTCCGGGTGTGGTGCGGGGTGAGCGTCCGGGACGTGAACGAGGAGCTGGACCTCGATCTTCCCGAGGACCATCACGACACCCTGGGTGGCTTCCTGTTCGGCGGGCTCGGCCGGGTGGGCCGGGTCGGGGACCGGGTGAACGTGGACGGCGGCGTGTTCCGCATCACCCGCATGCGTAAGCGGAGGATCGAGTACGCGGTCTTCCACCCCGACGCGGCCCACCGGGCGGGCGAGGCACCAGCCCCCGAGGATTGAATCGTCGCCGCCCGAGAACCGCTACGGCGACACGGGAGCCGGGCCGCCCGTCCGGGGACCAGGCTCCCGCGGGGCCGGGTCAAGAGCCGGCTTCCACGGCCTCCCGGGCGCCGTTCCCCGATCCGACGTCCTCCCCCACCCGCTGCACGAACAGGGTCTGGGTCGGGAAGGCGAACTCGATGCCGCGCTCGGCGAAGGCCTCGTACAGGGCCAGGTTGATCGCCTGCTGGGTGTCCATGTAGGCGGCGTAGTCCGGCACCGTCATGAAGTAGACCGATTCGAAGTCCAGGGACGACCCTCCGAAGGCCTTCATGTGGCTCCGATCGAAGCGGGTGTTGTCCTGGGTCTCCACCGCCTCCCGCACGAGCTCGGGGATGGCCCGCAGCTTCTCGGGCGACGTGCCGTAGACCACGCCGATCTGGAACACCACCCGGCGTTCCTGCATGCGCTTGTAGTTCCGGATCCGGCTCCCCAGCAGATCCGAGTTCGAGAAGACGAGCTGCTCCCCGGAGATGGAGCGGATGCGCGTCGTCTTGAGGCCCACGTGCTCGACGGTGCCGGAGAAGTCGCCGACCACGATGAAGTCGCCGATGACGAACGGCTTGTCCAGCACGATGGACATCGAGGCGAAGAGGTCCCCCAGGACGTTCTGGAGGGCCAGGGCCACCGCGATCCCACCGATCCCGAGAGAGGCCACGAACGCGGTGATGTCCACGTCCAGGGCGGACTTCAGGAAGGTGAGGAGCAGGACCGCCCACAGCCCCAGGCGGACCACGAAGCCCATGGCGCCGACGGCGGTGGCGAATCCGGGATCGTCCTCGAGCTCCCGGGTCTTGTAGTGGCTCACCGCATAGTTGACGATGCCCATCCCCCAGAACCCGATCTGCAGGATGATCCCCGCGTGGAGGACGACCTCCAGCCAGGTGTGCACCACCTCCGGGAGCTGAAGCGGCCGAGCCCCCACCCAGAGGGCCACCAGGGCGATGAAGAGCGTCCGGGTCTTCCCCAGGAGCTCCACCGCCAGGTCGTCCAGGTCGTTCTGCGTCCGACGTGACAGCGCCTCGAGCCGGGCCACCACCACGCGGAAGGTCAGGCGCAACGCCGCCGTGATGAGCAGCGCCACGGCGAAGGCGGTGGCCCACTGGGTCAGGGTGTTGCCGAGAAACTCGCGGGACCAGTCCATGATCCTTGGGTCGACGGGGGGTAGGCGCTACCGGACCGGTCGGTCCGGCGCTCTCGTGGCAGGGGCCGCGGAGACGGGCCGCCCGCGGCGGGGGTGCCGACGTCCGTCGCGGACGGAGAGCACGGTGGGCTCAGCTCGTGGGATCCACGGCGGGGATCTCCCGGGACTCCGGGGCCCCGGCGTCCGCCGGCTCGCCAAGCGTCGGGTCGGCATCCGGGAGAGGCTCGGGACCCGGAGGGGCCGACGCCTTCAGGGCCTCCCGGGCCTTCTCACGGCGTTCCTCCTGCCAGAAGGAGACGGCCAGCAGGATGGCGCCGCAGGTGATGGAGATGTCGGCGACGTTGAAGATCGGGAAGTGCCAGAATCCGAGATCCACCGGCCCGAAGAAGTCCACGACGCCCCGGGGGTAGAAGATCCGGTCGTACAGGTTGCCCAGGGCACCCGCGAGCACCAGCGAGAGGGACACGTGCCTGAGCCGGTCGTCGTCCTCGGCCTGCCGCAGAAGGAGGACGAGGAGCACCAGGGCCACGAAGGTCACCGGAATGAAGAGCCAACGGGAATCCTCGCCCACGCTCAGCCCGAACGCGGCACCGGTATTGTAGGCCAACGTGAGCGGCAGGAGCCCGCCCAGGATCTCCTGGGGGTTCCCGGGCAGCACCGCTTCGGCCCACCACTTCGTCAAACGGTCCACCAGAAGGACCGCCGGGATGATCCCGGCGGCGATGATCAGCTTTCCCCGCACCTGTCGTGACTCCGTGTCGTCGAACGTCCCGGTCAGTCGGTGACCGGCTCCAGACGGTAGATCCCCCCGTCGCTCTCGTCGGTGAGAATATAGAGGAATCCGTCCGGTCCGTTCCGCACGTGGCGGATCCGCTTGCCCCAGGCCCCCAGGAGATGCTCGGTCCCGCTCAGCTGTTCACCGTTCAGATCGACCCGGATCACCGCCCGGGCGGCGAGCCCCGCGACGAAGAGGTCGCCGTCCCATTCCGGGAACGCATCCCCCGTGTAGAAGTCGATCCCGGAGGGTGCGATGGTCTCGTTCGCCCAGTGGACCAGCGCCGCCTTCGTCCCGGGTGGTTCGGACTGGCCACCGATGGCGGACCCGTCGTAGTTGGTGCCGTAGCTGAACGCCGCCCAGCCGAGGTTGTCCCCGGCCTCGATGACGTTGACCTCGTCGCCGTACCGGGGTCCGTGCTCGGATTCGAAGAGAGCGCCGGTGCCGGGGTGGATGGCCAGGCCCTGGGGGTTCCGCATGCCGAAGGCGTAGATGGAGCGGAGCCTGCCGGACGCGTTGGCGAACGGGTTGTCGTCGGGAATGCTGCCGTCGTCGTGGATGCGGCTCACCGACCCCTGGTGGTTCGACCGATCCTGCCCTTCCGTCATGGTGCCGCGGTCCCCCATGGACACGTACAGATATCCGTCCTCGTCGAACACGATGCGAGATCCGAAGTGACGGTTCGAGCCGCCCATCTCCGCCTCGATCCCGGTCCAGACCTCCTCGATCCCCACCAGTCCCTCGCCGTCCCACCGGGCCCGGGCCACCCGGGTGGTGACGCCCCCCCCGGTGAAGGCCGCATACGTCATGTAGACCAGGGAGTCGGTCCAGAAATCCGGGTGCAGCGCCAGGTCCAGAAGGCCCGCCTGCCCGTCCACACGCACATCGTCCGGAAGGCCCGTGACCGGCGCCGTCTGGAGGACCCCGTCCCGGACGACCCGCAGTCGGCCCGCGCGCTCGGTGACCAGAAGCTCCCCGGTGGGGAGGAAGGCGAGGCCCCAGGGATGTTCGAGGCCACTGGCGATGGGCACCACCTGGACGCCGTCTCCGGTGAAGACCGGCGCTCCGCTCGCCGGGATCGTCGGGAAGTCCGGCGGCGGGGGGCCGATGGGCGGGTCCGGGAGCTCCGGATCGGGGTCCGGAGTGATGGGAGTGGAGGACGCCGAGTCGCACGCGATCGTGGAGGCGCTGACGACAGCAAGGCATAACATCGTGGCAAGGCCACGAAGCGGGGTGTCGGTGATCATGGGCGGCGGGGGTGGACAGTCGCTACGGCGGGAACAGCGTCCCGGCCGGAAGAATCTAACACGGTAGACAGGCTACCCGCGTGAGCGGGAGCGGGTCCGTCTCGGCGGGTCCGGTGACGGTGGGCGGCAACGGGGCGAGGCCAGGGGCGCGTCAACTCACGATCCGGGCTCTCGGCGGCTTCGCCACCGGGGTGATCCCCGCGGCTTCGACGGCCTCGTTGAACGCGTCGACACGGTCGTCCAGCAGGATCTCGAGTCGGTCCCGCTGCGGATACCAGCGGGCGTTGAGATCCCGGAGCACCTGCTCGGCCGCGGGGGACGGACCGTCGTCGGCCCCCGCCACGGCACCGTGGAGATAGATGTACTGGAGGTTGAGGCGACTGGGCGCGTTGAGCACGGTCTGACCGTCGTACGTCTCCCGCTGCACCAGGGAGTCCTCGACCATGGTGAGGGAGTCGCGCAGGGCTTCGCCTAGCTCCCGCACGCGCTCCACGGCGGCACCGTCCATCTCGTCGGCCCGCTCCAGGACCGCGTCCACCTGGGTGCGGACCTCGTCGAGCTGATTGACGCCCAGGTGCATGGCTTCGATCTCGCCGGCGATCCGCTGCAGCATGCGGTCCTGCTCCTGGAACTCCGCGGCGGTGGTCTCCACCCGGGGGTCCGCCCGGACCTCCAGGGGCCGGGTCCGGACCTCGTCGCCGGCGGCCAGCCGGACCGTGTAGCCCCCCGGTGCGACCCGACGACCCGAGGTGGAGCCCCAGATGTAGAGCCCGGGGATCTCCAACATGTCGGGATGCCGCAGGTCCCACACGTGCCGGTTCATGCCGGCCCGGGCCTGGAGGCGCTCCTCTCCCGCCTCGGTGTCCGGGTCGGTGGAGTAGCGCCGGACCAGCTCACCCGACGGCCCGAGGATCTCCAGGGTGACGACCTCGTCCTCGACCGGCGCCTCGGCCAACAGGAAATCGATCACCGCCCCATTGGGCGGATTCTCGCCCACGGCCTCCCCGAAGCCGCCGCCCCAGCCGCCGGCGACCCGGTAGGCCGGCCGGTTCCGGAACAGGTGGAGACCGTCGTCCGGGACCTCCTCGGCCTGCTGTAGGACGCCGAGATCGTCCAGGATCCAGAACCCCCGGCCTCCGGTGGACGCCACGAGGTCGTTCCGGTCCCGCTGGACCTGCAGGTCGGTGATGTACGTGATGGGCATGTCCAGCTGGAGGGGCTGCCAGGCCTCCCCGTCGTCGAAGGAGACGTAGACGCCCTGCTCGGTGCCCGCGTAGAGGAGGCCCCGGCGCACCGGGTCCTCCCGGACGACCCGCACGAAGTGCTCGTCCGCGAAGCCCTCGCTGATCTCCGTCCAGCTCGCGCCGTAGTCGTCGGTCTTGAAGGCCCGGGGGGTGAAGTCGTTGAACTTGTACCGGGTGAAGGCCGCGTAGGCGACGCCGGGCTCGTGGGGAGAGGCCTCGACGGTGTTCACCTGGCCCTCCGGGAGGTCGTCGGGCGTGACGTCCGTCCAGGTGGCCCCGCCGTCCCGGGTCACGTGGATCAGGCCGTCGTCGCTCCCGGTCCAGATCACGTCCGGATCCAGCGGGGATTCGGCGATCCACACGAGCGTGGCGTAGATCTCGCCCCCGGCCCCCTCGTTGGTGATGGGCCCGCCACCGTAGCCCATCTTGTCCGGCTGAGCCCGGGTGAGGTCGGGGCTCGCCTCCTCCCAGTTCTTCCCCCGGTCGCGGCTCCGGAGCACCATCTGGGCGCCGTGGTAGATGACGTCGGGGTCGTGCACCGAGACCGCCATGGGGGCGCTCCAGTTGAAGCGATACTTCATCTCTTCGGCCCGAAGTGCAATGGGGATGGCAGGATAGGCCTGCGCATTGCGAGCGGCTTCGGTCCGGTGGTCGTAGGCGCTCAGGATGCCCATGTAGCACCCCGAGTAGACGAAGCGGGGATCGTCCTTGTCGAAGACCGGGACCGCGCTCTCGCACCCGCCTACCGGGTACCAGTCCTTCCAGTCGATGCCGCCGGACGACGCACTGGCGATGGCCACGGTGCTGTTGTCCTGCTGCCCGCCGTAGACGTGGTAGGGGAAGCGGTTGTCGGTGTTGACCCGGTAGAACTGGACCGTGGGCTGGTTCTCCTGGGTCGACCAGGTGGCGCCGCTGTTGAAGGAGACGTTGGCGCCCCCGTCGTTGGCGTTGATCATGATCCGGTTGTCGTCCGGATGGATCCACAGATCGTGGTTGTCGCCGTGGGGCGTGGGGACGTTGGTGAAGGTCCGCCCCGCATCCACCGACTTCATCATGGGGGCGTTCAGGACGTAGACGGTGTTCTCGTCCTCGGGGTCGGCGTAGACCTCGGTGTAGTACCAGGGCCGGGCCCGCAGCGTCCACAGCTCGGTGGTGAGCTGCCAACTCGCCCCGGCGTCGTCGGATCGGTACAGCCCGCCGCCGGGGTCGGCCTCGATCATGGCGAAGAGGCGCTCGGGATTCGCCGGCGAGACATCCACCGCCGTCTTCCCCATGAGCGCCGGGAGCCCTTCGTTGATGGGCGTCCACGAGTCGCCGCCGTCGGTGGACTTCCACAGCCCGCTCCCCTCCCCCCCGCTCCGGACGATCCACGGGTGCCGGACGTGATCCCAGAAGGCCGCGTAGAGGATCCGCGGGTTCGTGGGATCCATGGCCAGCTCCGAGGCGCCGGCGACTTCGCTCACGTAGAGGATCTTCTCCCAGGTGGTGCCGCCGTCCCGGGACCGATAGACCCCCCGTTCCTCGTTGGCCCCGTAGGCGGCGCCCTGGGCCGCCACGTACACCAGGTCGGGATCACGGGGATGCACCCGGATCCGGGCGATGTGCCGGGTCCTGTCCAGCCCCAGGTGCGTCCACGTCTTCCCCGCGTCGGTGGAACGGTAGACCCCGTCTCCATGGGAGGTCATGACGCCCCGGATGGCATGCTCGCCCATCCCGACGTAGACCACGTTGGGATCCGACGGCGCCACGGCGAGGGCGCCCACCGACGAGGTGCCGAAGGTGTCGTCGGACACCTCCGTCCAGCGCCGACCGGCGTCGGTGGTCTTGAACACCCCGCTGCCGACGCCACCGAAGTAGTACGTCATGGGATCCCCGGGCACGCCGGTGGCCGCCACGGAGCGACCGCCACGGAAGGGCCCGATGTTCCGCCAGGACAGGGCCTGGAAGGCCGACGGCTCGACGGTCTGAGCCGGCGCACCCGCCGGAACGGCCAGCGCGGCAACGGTGAGGGCCACGGCGAGGGTGGAGCGGCGGCGACTGGGCATGTGTGCGGAGGCGGGGGGCTCGGGTTCAGGCGAGGGGGGCCGGAGAATGCGGGGAGAGCGCTTCCCCCGTCAATCGCCCGGGGTGGTGTCGGCCCCGGCCGAGCCGCCGGGAGGCCGCTGTCGGCCGCCCCCCGCACTCGCGTCGCGGACGCTCGCGGGCGAGAATAGCTCCCCGCTCCCACTCCTCCACCCCGGAGAAACGTCGATGAGGCCGCTTCGCGTCCCCGCCCGGTTCGTCTCGATCCTCGCTTTCGGTCTGCTGCTGCCCGTCCCCGGTGCGGCGCAGTCCGCCGACCCCGTCGCCGACGCCCTGGCCGCCGTCGAATGGCGGCACATCGGCCCGGTGAACATGGGCGGACGGGTCTCGGCGCTGGTGGGGGTCCCCGGTGATCCGCGGACGTTCTGGGTGGGTGGCGCCGACGGCGGTGTGTGGAAGACGTCCAACGCGGGCGTGACCTTCGAGGGGCAGTGGCAGGACGCCGAGGCCTATTCGGTGGGCGCCCTGGCCGTGGCGCCCTCCGACGCGAACGTGGTGTGGCTCGGGTCCGGAGAGGCGGACCCCCGGAACTCGGTCTCGTACGGCCTGGGCGTCTGGCGCTCCACGGACGGCGGAGCCTCGTGGACCCACCTGGGCCTCGAGGCGACCGAGCGCATCAAGCGCATCGCGGTGGATCCCCGGGACCCGGACGTGGCTCTGGTGTGCGCCATGGGTCGGGAGTGGGGGCCGAACCCGGAGCGAGGCGTCTTCAAGACGACGGACGGGGGCGCCACCTGGCGCCACGTGCTCGCCATCGACGAGGACACCGGCTGCGCGGACCTGGACCTCGACCTGTCCAATCCCCGGAACGTGTACGCCGGGATGTGGACCTTCCGCCGACGGCCCTGGCGCTTCGACGACGGGGGCCGCGAGACCGCGCTCTACGTGTCCCGGGACATGGGGGAGACGTGGCGGAAGATCACCACCACGCCGGACGAGCCCATGGCCCGACCGGGCATCAGCGTAGCCCAGTCGAGCCCGAACGTGGTCTACCTGGTGACGGAATACCCGACCGCCGGAACGCTCTTCCGGAGCGACGACTACGGCGAGACGTGGCGCATGGTGAACGACGAGAAGGACATCAACTTCCGCCCGTTCTACTACTCCGACGTCTTCGTCGACCCCTCGGACGAGAACACGCTCTACAGCCTTTCGGGCGGGCTCTTCAAGTCCACCGACGGGGGCCGGACCTTCGACCGCATCGCCCAGGACGTCCACGGCGACCACCAGTCATTGTGGATCGACCCCGAGGACGGGGAACGGGTGCTGTCGGGGTCCGACGGGGGCATGCAGGTCAGCTACGACGGCGGCGAGAACTTCCACATCTTCCGCAACGTGAGCCTGGCCCAGTACTACCACGTCTTCGTGGACGACCGGGATCCCTACTACGTCTGCGGCGGCCTGCAGGACAACGGGAACTGGTGCGGTCCCTCTCGGATGAACGAGAACCGGGGGATCCTGGCCGGGGAGTGGTACACCGTGAGCGGCGGGGACGGCTTCTACACCGTGCCGGTCCCTGGGCAGCCCAACCTGGTCTACTCCAACGCCCAGGGCGGCTACTTCCGGATCACGGACACGAGCTCGGGCCAGACCCGCTCCATCGAGCCCCACCCCTGGATGGTCGGCTCCCAGGGCCAGGGCATGTTCCAGGCCCGCTACCGGTTCAACTGGGACGCCCCGATCGTCATCTCGCCCCACGACCCGGGAACGGTCTACTGGGGAGGCAATGTGCTCTTCCGCAGCCGGGACTACGGCTACTCGTGGGACGTCATCTCGCCGGACCTCACCACCGACGACCCGGACAAGCAGCTCGACTCGGGCGGGGAGATCTACAACGACAACACCGCCGCCGAATTCCACACGACCATCCTGACCGTGGCCGAGTCCGAGGTGGAGCCGGGGGTGATCTGGGTGGGAACCGACGACGGCAACGTCCAGATCACCCGGAACGACGGCGGCGACTGGACGAACGTCCGAGACCGGGTCCCCGGCCTCCCGCAGGAGGCATGGATCGGCAACATCGAGGCGTCGGCCACGGAGGCGGGCACGGCCTTCCTGGCGGTGGACAACCACCGGCTCGACGACTTCGCGCCCCACCTGTGGGAGACCCGGGACTACGGGAACAGCTGGCGGGACCTGGCGGCGGGCCTGCCCCAGGACGACTACGTGAAGGTGGTGCGCCAGCACCCGTCCAACCCTGATCTCCTCTTCGTCGGGATGGAGCGGGGGATCTACGTGTCCCTGGACAGGGGCTCGACCTGGACCAGCCTGCGGGGGGACAACCTGCCCCCGGTCTCGGTGCGGGGGATCCGGATCCAGCGGCAGTACAACGACCTCGTCATCGGCACCCACGGCCGGGGCGCCTGGATCCTGGACGACATCCAGCCGTTGGTGGAGCTGGCGGGCGCGGCGGACGAGGAGCTGCACGTCTTCGACATGCGCACCGTCACGGACTGGGAGAGCTGGGGCCGGACGAGCAACCTGGGCCAGAGCGTCTTCACCGGGGACAACCCGGAGCCCGGAGCCTGGGTGCAGTACTGGCTCTCACCGGAGGCGGCGGAGGGGCTGGACGGGCCGGTGCGGGTCCGCATCACCGACGCCGCCGGCACGCTTGTCCGGGAGATCACCGACCGGGACGCCGCACCGGGCCTGAACCGGGCGGTCTGGGACCTGACGTGGGAGGGCGCCGAGCCCGTGCCCGGTGAAGGGGGCGGCGGCGGGGGCTTCTTCTTCGGCGGCGGAGGCCCCCCTGCGGTGCCGGGCACCTACACCGCCACCGTAGTGGCCGGGGACCGGGAGGCCTCGACGGACTTCGAGCTCCGGGGGGATCCCAACGTGAACGCAACGCAGGCGGACTACGTGGCGCGCTTCGACGCGGCCATCCGGGCCCGGGACCTCCAGACCCGTCTCAACCGCATGGTGGGGGCCATGGGGGACCTGGACGGGCAGCTGGACGCACTCATGACCTCCGTGGCGGGCAAGGGCCTGGCGAACGAGGACCGGATCCTGGAGACCGCCGGGGAGGCCCGGGAGGCTCTGGGCACCCTGGAGGCGGAGGTCCGTCGCCCGGAAGGGAGCATGAACTACCGGGACTGGCCTCGGCTGGTGGAGCAGCTCCGCTTCGTGGTCCGGGGCATCGAGGGGCCCCAGGCCCGACCCACCGACGGCCAGCTGGAGGTGCTGGACGAGGTGGAGGTGGCGGCGGCCCAGCGGGCGGAGGAGCTGGACGCGATCGTGAACGGCCTCATCGCCGACCTCAACGACCTCCTCGAGGACGCGCCCAAGATCCTGACGGACTGGCGGCGGATCATCAGCTGATCCGGGGGGCACCGCGGCCACGCGTCCCGCGAGGCCGCGGTGCCCCGGTCGGGCTCAGACCAGGAGCGCCGCTTCCACGACCAGGCCCGGCCCGAAGGCCAGAGCGACGCAGGGGCGAGGCGCGTCCTCCCTCCGCATGCGCTCGACGATGAACAAGACCGTGGGCGATGACATGTTGCCGTAGTCCCGGAGCGTCTCCCGCGAGACGTCCAGGGCGTCCGACGGCAGCTCCATGGCCTCCTCGACCGCATCGAGGATCCGGGGTCCGCCGGGATGGACCGCCCAGCTCCCGACCTCCTCCGGCTCGACCCCCCGCTCCCGCAGCCAGGGGGTCAGCCAACCGGCCAGGTGCTGGCGGATCCGCTCCGGGACCTGCGCCGACAGGGTCATGCGGAACCCGTGGTCCCCGATGCGCCAGCTCATCGCCTCGTCGGAGTCGGGCATGAGGAAGGTCCCGCTGTCCTCGACCCGCCAGGCCCCGTTCGCCCCACCCCCCCACCCCGCCAGGGCCGCGGCCCCGTCGGCGAAGAGGGTGTTGGCGACCAGCATCTCCGGGTCCCAGCCGTAGGCGAAGTGGAGACTGCACAGCTCCACCGCGCACAGGAGGACCCGGGCGTCGGGATCCCGGGCGTAGGCCCCGGCGGCCCGGAGCCCGTTCAGGGCGCCGTGGCAGCCCATGAAGCCCACGTGGGTCCGGTGGACCGCCCGGGGGAGCCCGAGCCGTTCGATGAGGATGGCGTCGACGCCTGGAGCGAAGAACCCCGTACAGGAGACGGTGACCAGGTGGGTGACGTCGCCGGGGTCCAGCGCCGCCTGGGACAGTGCCCCGGAACTGGCTTCCTGGGCGAGGGCCGGGGCCTCCTGTTCGTACCACTCCATGCGCTGCAGGGTGGTGGGCCCCCGGTCCTCGGGGCCGGTGGCCAGCGGATAGTAGGGAATCCGGTCCACCAGCGGCCCGTGCTCCCCCCGAACCGCCACGGTGTGCCGGGTCTTCACACCCGACTTCCCGTAGAGCATCCGGAGCATGCGGGCCTGGCGGTCGTCGGCCCCGCAGAAACGGGGGCTCAGCTCGGCGGCTTCGTCCTGATGCGCGACCCGGGGCGGCACCGCGACCCCCAGTCCGGCGATCGAAAGTGTCACGCGTGTCCTCCCCAGGGTGAGTCCAGATACTCCGGCTCCCAGGCCGCACGGGACAGGGCCGGGCGGGCCAGCCAGGGAGCCCGGGCCAGGAGCCCGAGAACGCCCTGGGCGAGACGGGGTCGCCTGGACAACCAGGCCACACCCCGACAGAGCCGCTGACGTCGGGCTACCCTGGTGCGGTACCGGCGGTCCCAGGGCTCGGTGCGCCCGGTCGTGCGACAGGCCTCCAGGACCAGCGGCACCGCCGCACGGGCACCGGCCAGCGCCCAGCCCATCCCCTCGCCGGTGAAGGGCTCGACGTATCCCGCGGCGTCCCCCACGTAGACGACGCGCTCGGCGCTGGGGCGGGAGGGCCCTCCGGTGAGGGTCGGGGTGCCCCGCCACCCCTCCTCCACGGTCCACGAGCCGCTGTCGATGGAGGCGTCCGCCAGCACGGCCCGGACGGCGGAGCCGGGACCGTCGTGTCGCCGGATCCAGTCGGGGTCCAGGGCGGCCGCCACCACGCAGCGGCCGTCCTCCTGGCGGACCTGTCCCACGTACCCTCCCGGGCCCGCCGTCATGCGGACGGTGCCCGGGGGCGGGCCCGCCTCCCAGTCGGCCACCACCGCGCCGACCCCGACCCGGCTGCCCGGTGCACGTCGGAACGGCGGGACCGTCGCCGCCCCCTCCCGGGGGATGGGGTGCAGGCCCGTGGCCGCGACCACGACGCGGGCCCGGACCCGTTCTTCGTCCCCGCCCCGGCTGAGGAGCACCTCCCTGGCCCCGTCCCGGACCGGCCCCAGACGTGCCCCGGTCCCGGGACGAAGCTCCGCCCCCTCACCCACCGCAGAGGCCACCAGGGCCGCGTCCAGCCGGGCCCGGGACAGCGCACGGCCGCCCGCCATCGGGAGCTCCACCTCCGTGCCCCAGCCCCGGATCACGAGTCGATCCAGGCGCGGGGCGCCGGCCTCGTCGAGGATCCCGTCCCACCCCACCTGGCGGAGCACCGCCACCCCCGCCGGTGCCAGGCAGGCCCCGCACACCGTCCAGCGGGGGAAGGTGGCGCGATCGACCAGCAGGACCGACGCCCCGGCTCGGGCCAGGAGGCCCGCCGCCAGGGATCCGGCGGGCCCGGCGCCAACGACGACCACGTCCCTGAGCGGGGTGCTCATCGGGGGCCCTCCGCGATCACCGGGGCGGTCCACGACAACACCAGGCGCTCAGGCCATGCACGACGAACCCGGGCACCCTCGAGGCCCGCCTCACGGGCCAGCTCCAGAAGCTCCTCGGGCCGGAAGCCGCCCCGCACCGACACGGGGCCGTCGTGATGGCCGATCCGGGAACGGGACAGGAGGCGCAATCCCGCCCAGGCGAAGACGTAGCCCGTCCGACTGCGATGGAGATCCTGCGCGAGGAGCGAGGCACCTCCCCCCCGGACCTCCCGGAGAAGGCGAACGATCGCCGGATCCGGGAGGTGATGGAGGAAGAGGTTGATCAGGACGAGATGCCAGGGCCCCGGCGGGAGGCCGTCCGCAACGTCGCCCTCCGTGAACGCGACCGCGACGCCCGGGTGGGGCGCAGGCGCCACCCGGGCCCGTGCGTGATCCAGGGCCACCCGACTCCGATCCAGGCCCGTGACGTGGACGGCTCGACGCTCCCGCGCGGCTCGACGGGCCAATCCGAGCACCACGTCCCCACCCCCGCAGCCGACGTCCAGCACGCGGACCGTCCCCTCGTGCGGCAGATCCCGCAGGAACCGCCACGCCCGCCCGGTGGTCCCCGACACCCGGTTCACCCGTGACAGCGCCCCCAGCGCCTCCCGGTGGGCCACGGGATCGAGGCCCGGGTCGTCCATCTTCTCCGGGAGGCGGACCCGGTCCCGGAGCTCGGGAAGCACGCCGTCAGCGCGGAATCCCGCGGGCGGCCGAGTCCGGATCGGTGGAGTCGAGGGGGCGGGCCATGGGGTTCCTCCTGGAGGGATCGAACCGCGACAGCGTAACCCGCGGGGGGGCCGCTGGAAAAGGCCGGCGCGGAGGGAGCGGATTCGGGGATGAGGGGTAGAACATGAAACACGCAGCACCATCGACCCGACCCTCTCCTCCCGTCATCCGAAGTGGAGACGACTTTCATGAGCGAGACCACCACCCGCCCCGTCTTCGAGACCCGCAACGACCTCGACGCGGAACATCGCACGCACCTCATCACGCGGCTCAACCAGTTGCTCGCCGACTCCCTGGACCTCCAGCTGCAGGCGAAGGTCGCCCACTGGAACGTCCGGGGCGCCCACTTCCTGCCCCAGCACCAGCTGTTCGATCAGATCCACGCCGAAGCCCTGGGCTGGACGGATCTGATCGCCGAGCGGATCGGGCAGCTGGGTGGGCTGTCCGAGGGCAACGTACAGACCGTCGCCGCCCGCTCCCGGCTGGACGTCTACACCCAGGAGGTCGTCCCGGGCGAGGAGCACGTCCGGCGCGTGGCCCGGGCCCTGTCCACCTTCGCCGGCCACGCCCGGGCGGGCGTCGACTTCGCCGGTGAGGAGAGGGACGAGGTCACCGCCGACATCCTCACCGAGGTGACCCGAGGCGCGGACAAGCTCCTCTGGTTCGTCGAGGCACATCTGCAAGGCTGAGGACAGGCACCTCAAGGCTGAGGACAGGCACCTCCTCACACCCGGCGCCGCGTCGGTCCTCCGGGGCCGGCGCGGCGTTCGCGTTCACCCGCTGGCGGCCGCCGGCTTGCGGAAGAACACGACGGTGTCGGCCACGGGGTGGAGCTCCCATCCCCGCTCTTCCGCGATCCAGGCCAGGGCGGCCTGGGAGTAGAAGGCCACGTGGGTCGGGTCCCGGGCGTACCACCACGCCCCGAAGTCGACGGTGTCGTCCACGATGCCGGTCATCAGGCCCAACCAGCCCCCCGGGGCGAGGAGGCGGTCGAGGCGTCGGAACTCCCGGCCCGGGTCGAAGAAGTGCTCGGCGGTCTCCGAGCAGGTCACGAAGTCCCAGGTCCGGTCGAGAAGCTCCTCCCGGCGTGCGAAGAACGGGTCGTAGTCCACCGTGGGATGGCCCGCCTCCGTGAGCATGCGGGACAGGGTCGGGCCGGGGCCGCTGCCGTAGTCCAGGCCCCGGGCCCCGGGCGCCAAACGCTCCAGGAGGGGCGCAAAGAGTCGATCCAGGAAGGTCCGGTAGTCCGGATCCCGGGGGTCGTTGCGGTGCGTCTCGTACCGGGCCCGCTCCTCTCCCGGACCGAGCCGCTGGGCCGGATCCAGGAAGATCAGATCACACCGGCCGCAGCGGAGGAAGCGCCGCACGCCCTGGGTGGCGAACGGCGGGACCCGTCGGGAGCCGCACAGGGGGCAATGCATGCCTGGTGAGGCCCGGCGCGGTCACACGCTCGTGGTGTCGCGGAAGCGCCGTCGCCACACGGGCACACGTCCTCCGCGACGCCGCATCAGCGGGACCCGTCGGCGACGCCCCGGGACTCGGTCAGCTCCCGCAGCGCCTCCCGCTGCTCCCGGACCCGCTCCATCAGCTCCCGGATCTCGCGGCGCTCGGCCTCCGCCCGCGTCCGGGCCTCCCGGGCACGAGCCCGGGCTTCGTCCATCCGGGCCCGGGCCTCCTCGGTCATGGCCCGTGCCTCGGCGGCGGCCTCGCGCAGCTCGAGGCACTCGAAGCGTGCCTCCGCCCGTACCGGCGCCGTCGGGGCGACATGCACGCCGCTCCCGTCGCCCATCCGGACCACCACCCGGGGGGCGTCCACCGACGTGATCACCACGCTGCTGCACGTCGCGTC
>DATHRY010000265.1:0-4106 GCA_035464715.1 Longimicrobiales bacterium | reverse complement strand
CCGCCCTGGCAAGGGATCCGGAGTCAGCGACCCTCCCGCCCCGCAGGCAAGAGCACCGCGGACACTGTCCAGATAGGCGAGCTTGAGGCCGTCCGACGGATAGGGTGAGGGTGCCCCCGATGAGGGGCATGATGCACTCGCAGGGGGGGAGCTCGAGCGGCGCGAGTCGGAGCGAAGTGCGGCCGTCACGGGCGGGGCGAGGCAGGTGGTAGGTGAGGCGGGCGTCGGAAGAGCTCAGGGGCCGATCCGGCGTAGCAGGGCGCAGCCGGTGCAGTGCGAATGGGGGTCGGGCGCGACCAACGCTTCGCGTCGGTGCCCTCGAAGGAGCCGCTACAGTCCCGCCCGATCGTGGGCGGAGACGCACACGGAGCCGTCGAGGCTGAGCCTCCGGTCCCCCGCCGACCCGCCTGCGGCGGGTGCCCAGCATGTACTTGGCCTCAGCGGGCGTCAGCAGCCCTCGGCGTACGTACAGGCGCGCTGAAGAACGGGTGTGAGGTTCCGGGCTGCCGCGGCGTCCAGGTGGACAACGGGACCTTCGCAGCCTGGAGCGCGGTCGCCAGGCACACGCCGGCGGCGCGGTAGGACGGGTCGAGGGCTTCGATGGCTCGCATCGAGCTTGCCCGCAACACGGTCGCGGCCCCATTCTGGCGATTGCGCTGCGCGCAAGCTGCGCATCGAATTCCCAGTGAGGAGGTACCCGCCATGACCACCGCCACCCGACCCGTCGACAACGGAGTCAACGTCCAGGCCCTGCTCGAGGCGCGCGAAGCGCTCACCGCGGCCCCGGAAGCGGCCAGGTTCACCTGGCGCGCGAGTTGTGAGTGGGTCAACGGCACCCACAGCCGCTCCGTCATCGAAGACTACTTCGGCCTCGGCGAGGAGCAGAGGCACAGAGTGCCCTTCACCGTGGAGGCGGACCATCCCGAGATCTTCGCTTCCGAGGACCATGCGGCGACACCGGTCGAGATCGTGCTCGCCGGGCTCGCGAGCTGCCTTACGGCGGGCATCGCGGCGGTCGCCCAGAACCGTGAGATCCAGCTCCGCTCTGTCAAAGCGACGCTCGAGGCCGGAATGGACATCCAGGGGATCCTCGGGATCGACAGCGATGTCCGGAACGGATTCGACGGCATCAAGGTGAGGTACGAGATCGACGCGGACGCCACGAAGCCCGAGATCGAAGCGATCGTCGCACAGTCTCAGAAGCGCTCCGCCGTCTTCGACATCGTCACGAACCCCACCAACGTCTCGGTCGAAGTGGTCTGACGCCTCGCCGCCGTGCGAGGGTCCGAGGATGGTGACGGACGCGGTCGTAGTAGGGGCCGGTCACGCCGGATTGGCCATGAGCCGCTGCCTCGCCGAGCGTTCCATAGACCACGTGGTCCTGGAGCGGGGCGAGGTGGCGAACTCGTGGAAGAAGGAGCGCTGGGACTCCCTCAGGCTGCTCACACCCAACTGGCAGAGTCGACTCCCGGGATACCGGTACGAAGGTGAGGACCCGGATGGGTTCCGAACGATGCCCGAGACGGTGGCCTTCATCGAACGGTACGCACGGGTGATCTCGGCGCCCGTACGGACGCAGACTTCGGTGACGTCATTGAGTCGGGCCAACGGAGGCTATCGGCTCCAGACCGACCAGGGCACCTTGAAGGCCCGTGCGGTCGTGATCGCGACCGGGGCGTGTAACGTCCCGCGTCTTCCTTGCTTCGCCGAGGCCGTGCCGAGCGGGATCGATGTCGTTACTCCGAACCACTACCGCAATCCCGGGCAGCTCGCTCCGGGTGGCGTACTTGTCGTCGGGGCATCGGCGACCGGAACGCAGATCGCCGACGAGATCCACCGCTCCGGCCGACCGGTGACCCTAGCGGTGGGCGAGCACATCCGCGTGCCCCGTGTCTACCGAGGCCGGGACATCGAACGCTGGATGGACGAGGCCGGTGTGCTCGACGACCCCTACGACGAAGCGGACAACCTCCAGCGTGTACGCTCCCTTCCTTCGCTCCAGCTCACCGGATCCGACGATGGCCACAGTCTGGACCTCAACGCCCTGACACGGATCGGCGTGAGGCTCGTGGGTCGGCTTGCGGCAATCCAGGACGGCCACGCCCTGTTCTCGGGATCCCTTCGGAACCTGTGCGCGCTCTCCGACCTGAAGATGAATCGGTTGCTCGACCGCATCGACGAGTGGGTCAGGGAAACCGGTCTCGAATCCGCTGTCCCACCCCCGCATCGATTCGAGCCGACGAGGGTCGACGCCTCGCCGCCGCTCGATGTGGACCTCCGCAGCGGGGAGATCCGCACGGTCGTCTGGGCCACCGGATTCCGCCCCGATTATTCGTGGCTGGACGTTCCCGTCCTCGACCGCAAGGCCAGGCTCATCCACGACGGAGGTGTCGTGGATGCCCCGGGCTTGTACGTGATCGGCCTCCCGTACCTGAGGCGATTGAGGTCGAGCCTGATCGACGGCGCGGCAGCAGACGCCGAATTCCTGTGCTCCCACCTGGCGCGCTACCTCGACCGGGAAGCGAGGGCGTGACCGTGCGCCCTCGGTCCGCGACATGATCCCACCCACCCGTGCAACCAGAGCGTCGAGCGACCCCGGTGGATCACGTGTCGCGGCCAATCACTACGACGTCGTCATCGCGGGAGCGCGGTGTGCCGGAGCCTCCACCGGCATGCTGCTCGCGCGCGCGGGCCTGAACGTTCTGCTCGTCGATCCCCTGCCCAGGGGCACCGATACGCTTTCGACGCACGCGCTCATGCGAGGCGCGGTGCTGCAGCTGTGCCGCTGGGGGCTGCTCGACGCTGTCCGCGCCCGGGGCACACCACCGATCGCCACGACCACCTTCCATTACGGCGACGAGGCGATCCGCATCGAGATCAAGCCGGGAGACGGTGTGGATGCCCTGTATGCCCCACGTCGCACCGTCCTCGATGCCATCCTCGTAGACGCGGCGTGCGCAGCGGGAGCGGAAGTGGTGCACGGGCTGTCGGTATCGGCGTTGACCCGTGACGGATCGGGGAGGGTCCGTGGCGTGCAGCTGACGGATTCCGCGCGAGACGTGACGGATGTGTCGACCGACCTGGTCATCGGTGCCGACGGTGTTCGGTCCAAAGTGGCTCGCCTGCTGGGCGCCGAGGTGTCCACGCAGACGCCCCACACGGCCGCGTCGGTCTACGGCTACTGGAAGGGGCTGCCGAACGACGGCAACCACTGGTACTACGACACCGGCGTGAGCATCGGCACCATTCCGACCAACGAGCGCGCCACCTGCGTCTTCGCGGCGGTGTCGAGCGCCGACTTCCACTCCAACCGGTCGAAGGGGCTCGAGGTCGTTCATCGGGGAGCGCTCGAGCGCGTCGATCCGGGGTTGGCGTCTCGTGTCGATCGTGGAGAACGGACGGGGAAGCTCAGGGCGTTTGCGGGGATCCCGGGGTTCCTTAGGCGCTCCACCGGACCGGGGTGGGCGCTCGTGGGCGACGCTGGTTACTTCAAGGATCCCATCACAGCGCACGGCATCACCGATGCCCTTCGCGACGCCGAGCTGCTCTCGAGAGCCGTGGTGCGAGGCGGTGCGAAGACCCTCGCCGAATACGAGGCGACTCGCAATCGACTCTCGAGGGGGTTGTTGGACACCACCGATCGGATCGCCTCGTTCGAATGGGACCTCGAAGAGGTGAAGGATCTCCATCTGAGGCTGAGCCGGGAGATGAAGACGGAAGTGGAGCGGATCCTCGAGTTCGACTCGGAACCGCAACCCTGAGTAGCGGCGTAGCGCCGCGTGCCCCGAGGATGCGGCCGACTGCCAGGTCTGCGAGGGCGAGATCACGACCTCGTTCGAGCTGGCCGCGGGGACCCGCATCCGCTTCGAGGTGTCGATCGACGATCAGCCGATCCAGGCGATCCTGGACTCCCGGTCGGGGCGAAACGGCATGAACCGCGTGAGGGGCCTTCTCTCTGCGGCGGGTCCCGCACCGCTGGCCGACCCGCCCACGATCCTCAGAAGGCGAAGCCGATCCCGGCGTAGAAGGACGTCCGCTCGGCGGAGCGCGCGACCGTGAGATGGAGGATGGTTCCCCGACTGAGAGGAGCGAACCAGAGCCCGCCC
>DATHRY010000264.1:0-4589 GCA_035464715.1 Longimicrobiales bacterium | reverse complement strand
TACCTGCTGCTCCATCCCGGGGGCCGGAGCCGGGACCAGGTCGGGGACGCCCTCTGGCCCGAGGCCACCGACGCCCGGGCCAAGAACAGCTTCCACGTCACCCTCCACCACCTCAGGAAGGCCCTGGGGCATCCGGAGTGGATCGGCATCGAGGGAGAGCGCTACCGGGTGGAGCCCCGGGTCACCGTCCGGTTCGACGCCCAGGAGTTCGAGGCCCGGGGCCGGGCGGCCCTCGCCGCCGACGACCCCGACGGCCTCGCCGCGGCTCTCGCCCTCTACCGGGGCGGCCTCCTGGAGGGCGACAGCGTGGGCCGGTGGGTGGAGGAGCACCGGGAGCGGCTGCAGCGGCTCCACGCGGATCTGGCCCTGGCCCTGGGCCGCCACCTGGAGCGGGACGATCCTGCGAAGGCCGCCGAGCACTACCGGGCCCTGGCCGCCCGGGAGGAGCTGGACGAGGAGGTCCACCGGCGCCTGATGAGCGCCCTGGCCCGATCCGGGGATCGGGTGGCCGCCCTCCGCCACTACGAGCGCCTGACGGCCCTCCTGGACCGCGCCCTGGAGGCCGAGCCCGAGGCGGAGACCCGGGACCTCTACGACCTCATCCGCAGCGGGGCGGCCTGAGGAGGGGCGGCCGCATCCACGGGGCCCTGCGCATCCGCCTCACCCGACGCGTCCACCTCGCCCGACACGTCCACCGCCCCCGACGTGAGCTCCACGAGCAGGGTCTGGAGCGCCGTCCGCCAGACGGGCTCGCCGCCCCCGTCACCGGGCCGGAGCAGCGCCTCCACCTCCTGGTCGGTGAGGAGCGCCTGGGCCCCGAACCCGCTGGCCACGATGGGCGTGCGCCGGGCCAGCAGCCCCTCGGCGCCGATCCGCCGTGCCTTGCCGTCCGGCCCCATGAGCGCACCGGTCAGCTGCAGGACCGCCACGGGAGCGTCCAGCGCGGTGAGCCAGGGCAGCGCCACCACGTGGTCCGTGCCCAGCTCGATGGCCTTGGAGCCCCGCCAGTTCGTCTGCCGGGGCCAGTACTGCCCGATCTCCAGGGTGATCACCACCAGGGACCCGGCACCGGTCCGGGCCATTTCCTCCGAGGCCCGCAGCGTCCACTCGTCGTCGGGTCGCGCCACCGCCAGCCGCATCCTGGGCCGGCCGGGTCCGAAGCCGTCCTCGGCCTCGGTCATCACACACTCGTCCCACCCCTCGGTCTCACATCCGAACTGCACGTCCGGCGCCGTCCCGGCCGGGACGGCCGCCGGACCCACCAGGCCCGCCATCCCGCTCCGGGCGAGGTCCTCCAGATGGCCGTTCATCGCATCCAGGAGCCGCGCCACCGGTGTCCCTTCGTCGGAGGACGGATCGAAGATCTCGTCCTGGGTGGCGCCGGGCTGCCAGGTGACGGGCGCGTAGGCGACGGAGGGCATCTCCGTGCCGCCCCCCGTCCCGCCGGACCCGGCGTAGTAGGGCGCGTGCTCGAACCGGGCCTCCCCCACCCCGCTGCCCAGGGTGGCGCCGGCACACCCCGCCAGGGCGAGGGCCGGGAGGCCTGCCGCCAACCTCCCGACCCACCCGCCCCGCCCGCCCCTCGTCACCGGACCCTCCACGCCGGCAGTCCGGCGTCCAGCACCGGAAGCGTCCGGCGGGCCAGCCGCGACCCGTCGGCCCACACCGTGTAGATCCCCCGCACCAGCGTCCCCCCGGACCCGTAGCCCTCGTGGGTGGAGCTGAAGGCCAGCAGGCGCCCGTCCGGAGACCACGCCGGGGCCTCCTGCGGCCCGGCGAGGTGCGCGCCGACCAGGGAGCGCTCGTTGCCCCCGTTCGCGTCCACGGCCCAGATGTCCCCGAAGATCGCCGCGCCCGTCCGCTGGAAGGCGATGGTGGTCCCGTCGGGAGACCAGGTGGGCTGGCGATCCATCCCGGCAGTCACCTGCCGCCGGTCGGAGCCGTCGGGCTTCATGGTCCAGATCTGCGGCTCGCCGTTCACGAACTGGGCGTAGGCGATCCGGGACCCTCCGGGCAGCTCCGGGGACCAGCTCGGCCACTCCTGCCGTCCCGGGTGGGCGTCGGTGATGTTGACCAGGTTCTGGCCCTGGGCGTCCACGACCCAGATGTCCCGGTCCGCGTCGCCGATCGCACAGTCGAAGGCCACGTGCTCCCCGTCGGGCGACCAGGTGAAGCGGCCGCAGCCGGCATCCTGCGTCCAGTGGAGCTCCCGGGCGCCCGTTCCGTCGACGTTGGCGAGCATGACGACCCGCCAGGGCCATTCGTTCCGGAGGAAGGCCACCCGGCTCCCGTCGGGGGACGGAACGGCCCCGCCCGTACCCATGTCCGGCCCCATGCGGACGGCGGCGCGGGCCGGATCGCCCAGGTCCGTCCGGAAGAACCGCATGGTCTGCACGTCCGAGCCGTCCCAACCGGAGAAGACGAGCTCGTAGGGGTAGTCCGCCGATACCTGGGCGGGGATCGACCCGTTCACCCCGTCGACCCGGGCCGTGATCGTGGCCGTGCCGGTCCGGACCCCCATCACCAGCCCGCCGGCGCCCACCGGCGCGACTTCGGCGTTGTCCGTGAACCAGCCGACGAACCGGCCGTTCACGATCTGGCCCGCCGCGTCTCGGGCGATGGCGGACAGCTGCACCGACTCCCCCTCCATCACCGCCACGGCGGTCACGTTGATCTCCACCGATGCCACCGGCCCCACCGGAGGCGGCGCCGGCTCGCTCACGGTGAAGGTGCGGGCGCCGGAGGTTCCGCCCCCCGGGACCGGCGTCGTCACCCGGACGTCCGCCGTTCCCACCGCGTCCACGTCCGCGGCGGAGAGGGCGGCGCGAAGCTCCGTCCGCCCGATCCGCGTCGTGGGCCGCTCCTCGTCGTTCCACAGGACGGTGGAGCCCTCCACGAAACCCGTCCCCACGACCGTCAGCGTGAAGGCTCCGCTGCCGGCCTCCACCGTCTCGGGCGAGAGCGAGGTCACGGCGGGCATCGGGTTCGACACCTCCACCTCGGCCTCCCCGGACTTCCCCGACACCGTCGCCCGCACCAGGACCGAACCGGCGCTCTCCGCCTTCAGCCACCCGTGGATCCCCGCCGGCTCCACCTCCGCCGACGCCGTCCCCTCGCTGTACCACGTCACCGTGTAGCCCGAGAGGGTGCGTCCGTCGGACGTCTTCGCGATCGCCGTCAGCCGGACCGAATCGCCCGCCAGCACCGACGCCTCCGCGGGATCCACCACCACCGACGCCACGTCCGTCGGCGCACCGACGGGATCGTCGTCACACGCCGCCACCCCCATCGCCACCACCACCGCCAGGATGCCGCGCATCCCCCGCCACATCGCATTCATCTTTCCCGTCCGCGTCACACGTGTCCCCTTCGAACGACGCATGCCTCCGCATCCGCCGCAGCCACGATGGAACGATGGACGGGGGGGCTTAAGGGCCGATTAAAGCCGGTGGTCCGAGGCCGCGATCGGGTCGGGGTGCTGATGTCCCCTCGGGCGTGGAACGCCGTCGGGCGGGGCGACTACCCCGCCCGCACCGTCGTGTAGTGCCTGGAGCGGGCGTCGAAGCGCTTCAGGACCGCCCGGGCCTCCGCCGGGACGTGGGCGACCTCGTGGTCCTCGCCGACGAAGGCACGGACGTCGTCCAGGGAGTCGAAGCGCATGACGGTGAGGAACTCGACCTCGTCGTCCAGGGCACGCCGGAGCACCTCCACCCCATGGAGTCCCGGGATGTCCATGGCCTCGATCCCGGGAATGACGGACCCGAGGAGGATCCGCTGGTAGGTGTCGGCGTCCTCGGGGGCGGTCCAGCCGTGCCAGATCCGTGCGATCATGGGTGCGTCCGGTGGAAGGGTGAGGGCCGGGGCGAAGGGTCGCCGCCGGGGTCGGTCGGCTTCGATGGGTCGCTTGGGGAAGGATTCTACGCCCGATGCCCCCGCAGGGCTCCCGACGCCACCCGGAGCCCCTCCCTCGGACCTCGCCGCTTGCCGGAGCCGATCGGGACGACGTACCGTCGGGCCGTGCGGCCCGGCGCGGCCGTGCCACCCCTCGACCCGGAGCCTCCCATGGCGCGCGGACGATCCCGCAGGACCTTCCTCCGTGAGCTGGCCGCCGGCGCGGCCCTCCTCCCCACGGGACTGAGCGGCGCCTCCACGGGCCTCGACCGCTCCGGCGAGACCGCCACCCGCCTCCCCGCCGGCACCCCCCGGGACGAGGCGGACTGGGAGGCCGTCCGGGCCCGGTTCGAGTTCCGCGAGGAGCGGGTCCCCATGAACGCCGCCAACCTGTGCCCGTCGCCCCAGGCGGTGGCCGAGGAGGTCAGCCGGTGGACCCGGGACATCGACGTGGATTGCTCCTTCCAGAACCGGGCGAAGTACGCCGACCTCCTGGAGACGTCCCGGCGGGGTGTCGCGGAGATGCTCGGCGTGGATCCCGACGAGGTGGCCCTGGTCCGGAACACCTCCGAGGCCAACAACACCATCAACGCCGGCATCCCCCTGGGGCCCGGCGACGAAGTGGTGCTGTGGGAGCAGAACCATCCCACCAACAACGTGGCCTGGGACGTCCGGGCGGCCCGCTTCGGGGCGACGGT
>DATHRY010000263.1:0-6333 GCA_035464715.1 Longimicrobiales bacterium | reverse complement strand
GAGCACGTCGAGCTGATGTTCGACCTCCAGGCCCTGGCCTTCGCGGCGGACATCACCCGGGTCTTCTCGTTCAAGCTGGGACGGGACGGGTCTGCCCGCGTCTACCCGGAGAGCGGCGTCGATCTGCCGTTCCACCCCGCTTCGCACCACGGCGGCCGGGAGGAGTCGGTGAAGGACTTCGCCACGATCAACGAGTACCACGTGTCGATGCTGCCCTACTTCCTCAAGAAGCTGCAGGAGATCCAGGAAGGGGAGTCGTCGATGCTGGACAAGACGGCCATCATCTACGGCTCGCCCATGGGGGACTCGAACCTCCACAACCACAAGCGCTGCCCCCTGATCTTCCTGGGCGGAGGCAACGGGGCGCTGGACGGAGGCGTGCACCTCAGGGCGGACGACGGGACGCCGATGGCCAACGTGATGCTGACCCTCATGAACCGGGTCGGCCTCGAGATCGACAGCTTCGGCGACAGCACGGGCCAGTTCTCCTTCACCGGGTGAGGCGGAGACACGCGATGAGTTTGGGCACGATCTGGCCAGGAGCGAGGGCGGCGGGCCGCCTGAACGTCGGCGCGGTGGGGATCGTTCTGGCCCTCCTGGCCCTGGCGGCACCCCGGCTCCACGGTCCCGACGCCCCGGTGGCCGATGCCGCGGCCGATCGGGACCTGGCGCGGGTGGAGGCCCTGATCCGGGACGGAGCGGACGTCGACGCCGCCCAGGGCGACGGCATGACCGCGCTCCACTGGGCCGCCCGGTACGGCAGCGTGCCCCTCACCGAGCTTCTCCTGTCGGCGGATGCCGCCCTGGAACCCACCACGCGGCTGGGGGCCTACACGCCTCTCCACATGGCCGCCGAGCTGGCCCACGCCCCGGTGGTGACGCTACTGCTGGACGCGGGCGCCGACGCGTCGGCCATGACCAGCACGGGCGTGACCCCGATCCACTTCGCGGCCGTCGCAGGGAGCGTCGAGGCGATCGAGGCCCTGGTGGCCCACGGTGCGGACATCGACGCCCGGGACCGGGTGGCGGAGAGGACGCCCCTCATGTTCGCCACCGCCCGGAACCGCGTGGATGCCGTGGCCGCCCTTCTGGACCTCGGGGCGGACGTGACGCTCCAGACCCGCGTCGTGGACTTCGTGGCCCGCTCCGAGTACGACGGGGAGGAACGGCGGGAACGGGACGAGCGGGTGAAGGCCGAGCGGGAAGCCCGCGAGAAGGAGCTCGGCATCTGGAAGGAGCCCGAGGCCGAGGAGGACGAAGCCGAGCTCGTGGTGGACCCGGACGATCCGGACATCCAGGTGAGCACCACGGTCGCCGAAGACGGGGAAGCCCCCCCGGAGGAGGCGACCGAGGACGAGGAGGACGACGCGCCCGAGGAGGACGAAGAAGCCGACGAGGAGCAGGAGGAGCCGCTGGGCTACGACGACCTGGTGGGGAATCAGGGGGGCATGACGGCCCTCCACCTGGCGGTCCGGGACGGCCACGCTGAAGAGGTGCGCCTTCTCCTGGACGCCGGAGCCGACCTCGACGGGCGGACCGGAGGAGACCAGTCCACCCCGCTCGTGGTCGCCCTGATCAACGGAAACTACGACCTGGCCCTGGAACTGCTGGAGGCCGGTGCCGATCCGAACCTCGCCAGCGAGGACGGCGTGGCGCCCCTCTACGCCACCCTCAACAACCGGTGGGCCCCGAAGGCGCTCTATCCCCAGCCCACGGCCTTCAAGCAGCAATCGGCGGACTACCTGGACGTGATGGAGGCGCTGCTCCGCGCGGGCGCCGACCCCAACGCCCGGGTCCAGACCCACATCTGGTACACCTCGTACAACTTCGACCTCCTGGGGGTGAACTTCCGGGGAGCCACCCCCTTCTGGCGGGCGGCCTACGCCACGGACGTGCCGGCCATGCGCCTCCTGGTGGAGTGGGGCGCCGACCCCGGCATCCCCACCCAGAAGGCCCCGGAGCGCAGGCGGCGGGGCAGCTCCGACGACGACGACGAGGAGGATCCCTCGGGTCTGCCCCCGGTCCCGGTGGGCGGTCCAGCCGTGTACCCCATCCACGCGGCGTCGGGTGTCGGCTACGGCGTGGCCCGGGCCGGAAACTCCCATCGCCACGCCCACGAAGGCTGGCTGCCGGCGGTGCGCTACCTGGTCGAGGAGCTGGGGGCCGACGTGAACCAGAGGGATCTGGACGGCTTCAGCGCGGTGCACCACGCCGCGGCCCGTGGGGACAACGAGCTGATCGAGTACCTGGTGTCCCAGGGCGCCGACGTGACCTTCGTCAGTCGGCGCGGGCAGACCACGGTGGACATGGCCAACGGTCCCCAGCAGCGGGTCCAGCCCTTCCCCGAGACCATCGCCCTCCTCGAGAGCCTCGGGGCCAAGAACAACCACAATTGCATGAGCTGTTGACCCGTTCGGGCCACGGCCCGCCGGAGACGGACGTGCAACGCGGGGCCCGGCATCGCGCCGGGCCCCGCGTCACGTAGGGGAGCCGCCGGGCCGCTCCCTGCGGCGTCAGCTCCCGGCTACGGCGGCCCGGATGGCCTCCACGGTCGTGTCGGCGCGCCACTCCAGGATCCGGCGCCCCACCTCCACGGCCTCTTCCTTGGGCGCGATGCTCAGACCGTTGATGTGGGCGAGCCCGGCAGCGACCCGTTCGTCGTAGCGCACGGTGGCCGGGTCGGTCACCATCTGCTGGACCGTGATCCAATAGAAGTCGTGGAACCCGTCGTTGCTCGGCTCCTCGATCCCCAGCTCGTCCCGCATGAAGGCGATGGTCCCGTCGCCGTCGTAGAACTCGCCGATGAAGTGCGCCCGGGTGTCCCCACCCCGCCACCGCTGGTTCAACTCTCCGGCGACCCTCTCCATGCCCCGCTGGTTCCCGCCGCTGTCCCCGATGAAGACGATGTCCGTGAAGCCGTGGGCCGCGAGGCTGCGGGCCACGTCGGTGAGCATCATCTCGAAGGTCTCCTGGCGGACGCTGATGGTGCCAGGGTAGCGCATGTGGCCCGACGGCTCGTCGATGTCCCCTTCGGGCACCAGCTTGATGATGGGGGCGCAGAGGGCGTTGCCCAGACGTTCGGCGATCATCTCACAGGCCGACTCCAGGACGTAGTTGTGCTTGCCCATGGCGACGTAGGGGCCGTTCTGCTCGATCCCCCCCGTGGAGATGATGGCCGTCGTGGTCCCCTCGGCGATCCGGTCCCGGATCTCCATCCAGGTCAGCTCCTCGAGCCACACGGATTCGATGCCGGCGATGGGACGGGGAGCGTCCATCTCCTGGGCCGCGAGGGGCGCGGCGACGAGCAGGGCGAGCGCCAGGGGCCCGCGGGGGAAACGCGTCATTGGTGGTCCTCTCCGTGCCGGTGCTAGGTTGCGCCGCACCACTCTAGCGCTGGAGCCCGCCCTTGGCGAACACCGTCCCTCGAGCTCGCGTCCCTCTCACCGTCCTGACCCCGCTGCTGGTGCTTCTCGCGGCTTGCCGCCCCGCGGGCGAGGCGCCTCCGGAGGTCGACCGGACCGCGGCGGCGGGCGCCGGCGCGCCGGTCTCGGGCCTCGTCGCCACCGCCGACCCCGACGCCCGGGGATACGGCGAAGACGAGTTCCCCCGTGTGCAGGAACTGGCGCCCGGCGTCTACACCTACGAACAGCTCCGATCCGCCGGGGAGGAGCGCTTCACCACCGTCAGCCTCTTCGTGGTAACCGGGGACGGCGTGCTGGTGGCCGACGGCCAGGGGAGCGTGGAGGAAACCGCGCGCCTGGTCTCCACCATCGCGGAGATCACCGAACAGCCGATCCGTCACGTGGTGATCTCATCCGACCACGGCGACCACACCGCCGGGAACGCCGCCTTCCCCGACGGCGTGGAGATATGGGCCCACCCGACCTCCGCCGAAACGCTCCGGGCCGCGGCGGACGCGCGGGATCCCGGGTCGGAGGCGCCGGGCATCCCTCTTCCGACCCGGCTCGTGGACGATCGGGAGACGCTGATCCTGGGCGGACGGACGATCGAGCTCCTCTTCCTGGGCCGGGCCCACACCGGCGGTGACCTCCTGGTCCACCTCCCGGAGGAGGGCGTCCTGTTCATGAGCGAGACCTTCCTCCACCGGGTCTTTCCGGCCATGCGCACTGCGTATCCGTCGGAGTGGATCGACATGCTCCGGGCCGCAGAGGCCATGGAGGTGGAGACCTACGTCCCGGGACACGGCTTCGTCGACGACCCGGCCACCCTGGCCCGGGAGCTCACCACCTACCGCGAGGCCGTGGAACGGGTCGTGGCCGAGGGCCGCCGCCTCCACGGCACCGGCGTCCCCCTGGAGCGCGCGATGGAGGAGGCGGAGTTCGGCCCCCTCGAGTCCTGGAGCCTCCGGTCCAGCCAGGGGCCCCGTGCGATCCAGCAGGTCTACGCGGAGTTGGACGGGGAGCTGGGCCCACCGCCCTGAGCCGCACCCGAGTCCGCTGCGAGCACGCCCCGATCAGTCTGGCACGCCCCAGTCGCCCCGACGTACCTTGCCATTCCATCCGCCTCTGAATCGAGACCGATGCCGTCTGCAGAGGACATCACCCGCCTGGCTCGCCTTTGGAGCGACGGTGACGATCAGGCCTTCGCCGACCTGGTGGAGATCGTGTACGACGACCTCCGACGGATCGCCCGTAGCCACATCCGTCGGGGGGGCGCGGACGGCACCATGAACACCACCGCCCTTGTCCACGAGGCCTACGTCAGGCTGGCCGGGGCCGGACGGGGCGAATGGCCGAGCCGCGCGCACTTCTTCGCCTTCTGTTCCCGGGCCATGCGTCGAATCCTCATCGACTACGCCCGGTCCCGTTCGGCCGAGAAGAGAGGGGGCGACCTGGTTCGCGTACCCCTCCCGGCCAACCTCGCGACGCTGGACCGCGAGGTGGAGGAGATCCTGGCGCTGAACCAGGCCCTGACCACGCTCGAGGAGCGGGACCCGCGCATGGCCCGCGTGGCCGAGTGTCGGTTCTTCGGCGGACTCTCCGTTGGAGAGACTGCGGAAGTCATCGATACCTCCCCCCGGACGGTGGAGCGGATCTGGTCACGGGCGCGCATCTATCTACAGCAACTCCTTTCGGCACCTCCCTCTCCCGACGGGACGGTCGGAGGAGCGCACCCGTGACGTCGGCTCCCGCCCGGCGGGGAGCGAGCGTGCCATGAGGTCGGTGGCCGAGGTCCTGTCCCGGCGGTGGACGGAGGTGGATGCCCTCCTGGCCGAGGTTCTCGAGTCCGCGCCGGGACAGCGCCCGGAGCTGCTCGAGGCCCGTACGCAGGGCGACCCCGAGCTCCTGGCCACGGTCCGGACGCTTCTCGCATCCGCGGAGGCGTCCACCCTTCCGGAGGCCCCCGGGGACGCGCTCCTGTCCGCGGCCCTCGGAGACTCGTCCGACCGCCTGGCCGTCGAAGAGGCCCTGGGGACGGAGCTCGGATCGTACCGCCTGGTGCGCCTGATCGCCCGGGGTGGCATGGCCTCCGTGTACGAGGCCGAGCGTTCCGACGGCGCCTTCGACCGGAGCGTGGCCGTCAAGATCCTGGAGGGCGTGCGGAACCACGATGTCGCCGCCCGCTTCCACGCGGAGCGACAGATCCTGTCCTCGCTGGACCACCCCCACATCGCCGGCCTGCTCGACGGCGGCACGACCCCCACCGGACAGCCCTTCCTCGTCATGGAGCTGGTCCACGGGGAGCCCGTCACGCGATGGGCCGACCGACACCGGATGGACATCGACGGCCGCATCCGGTTGTTCGAACAGGTGGCCGAGGCCGTACGCCATGCCCACCAGCACCTTGTGGTGCATCGAGACCTGAAGCCCAGCAACGTGCTGGTTCGGCACGAGGACGAAGGGGTGAAGCTCCTGGACTTCGGCATCGCGAAGATCCTCCAGGCCGATCCCGCGGACGACGCCACCCGCGGCGTGACCCGCTGGATGACCCCTCGATACGCCGCGCCGGAGCAGATCCTCGGGCGCCCGGTGACCACCGCCACGGACGTCCACGGGCTGGGGGTGTTGCTGTACGAGCTCCTGACCGGCTCCCATCCCTTCGCACGTGACGACCGTTCCGGGTTCGAAGTGGAGCGGGCCATCTGCGAGGAGATCCCGGTAGCGCCGTCTCTCTCCGTGCGGGATGCCGAGGCGGCGGAGGCTCGGGGCCGCTCCGTGGAGGAGCTTCGGTGGCGTCTGTCGGGTGACCTGGACGCCATCGTGCTGAAGGCGTTGCGGAAGGAGCCGGCGGACAGGTATCCGTCGGTGCAGGCCTTCCTGGACGATCTGGAGCGGTTCCGTCGCCGGTTCCCGGTCCGGGCCCGGGAGGGGC
>DATHRY010000262.1:0-11479 GCA_035464715.1 Longimicrobiales bacterium | reverse complement strand
ATCCCGTGGCGATCGTAGTCCGTATCGCAGGCGAAGGCGACGTCGAAGTCGTCGCGCAGCTCCAGGAGCCGCTGCATGGCGTCGGGGGAGGAGGGGTCCATGCGGATGACCCCGTCCTTGTCGACGCTCATGAAGCGGAAGGTCGGATCGACGGTGGTATCCACCACGGTCAGGTCGAGTCCGTACCGCTCGGCGATCCGGTGCCAGTAGTGGACGCCTGCGCCCCCCAGGGGATCGACTCCGAGCTTCACTCCCGCCGATCGCACGGCGTCGAGGTCCAGGACCGCACCCAGGTCGTCGACGTATCCGGTCAGGTAGTCGTGGGGATGGGTCGTATCGAGGGCGAGGGCCCGGGACACGGGGATACGGCGGATCTCCGCCAGCCCGGCTTCGAGCAGGGCGTTGGCCTCCCGCTCGATCCAGCGGGTCGCCTCGGTGCCTGCCGGGCCCCCGTGAGGTGGATTGTACTTGATGCCCCCGTCCCGTGGGGGGTTGTGGGAGGGCGTGATCACGATCCCGTCGGCCAGGCCGGTGCGTCGCCCCCGGTTGTGGATCAGGATGGCCCGGGACACGGCGGGCGTTGGCGTGAACCCACCGTCCGGCCCGTCCTCCGGAGCCACCATCACGTCGACCCCTGCCGCCCCCAGCACCTCCAGGGCGGTCCGCTGCGACGGAGCCGACAGCGCATGGGTGTCGATCCCGAGAAAGAGCGGCCCGTCGATCCCTTCGGCGACGCGGTACCGACGCACAGCCTCGACCACGGCGACGATGTGGTCCTCGTTGAAGGTCGTGTCCAGGGCGCTCCCCCGATGTCCCGAGGTGCCGAACGAGACGCGCTGCCCGGGCTCGGCGGGATCGGGGGAGCGGTCGTGGTAGGCGTCGATCAACGCATCGGGATCGACGAGCATCGAGTCGGGAGGGGTCTGTCCGGCCAAGGGATGACGCGCCACTGGATGCCTCGCGCGGATGGAGAAGAGGCGGAGGCGATCGCCGCCCGTCGGTAGGTAGGCCGGATCCTGGAGGGAGGCAAGGTCGCGCCCGAGGGCGCCGGCCCTGAACGGGACCGGCAACCCTGGCACGGGCCGTGCAAAGTATAGGCGCCAACCGCCGACCCGCGCCCGGACGTCGCAGACCTTCGAAGACGGGGCGGCCCCGTACCTCAACGCAATGAACCCGCATGAGCCGTCGGCAGAAGCCCCGAACAGAAGGCCCGCTCCCCGGCATTTCCTGTCCGACCAGGAAGCAGGCTGCCGGTGGCAGGATGCTGTCGGCCGATCTCCCCTCCCTTCGACACCCGCGCCGTCCCGGCCCCACCGATGACCGTCCGATGACCCATCTCCAGCTCGTCCGCACCCCCGCTCGCACCCTCCCCCTTCCCCGCCCCCTCGCCCCTGAACCGCGGATCGCGGCGCCGCCGCGACCCCTCGACGCCCAACTGTGGGCTGCCGACGTCCTCGGGCGGATCCTCGACGTCTTCGAGACCCTCGACTCCTGCTCCAGGGAATCCCTCGAGAAGGCGAGGGGTCTGCTGGTCGGCGAGCTTCTCGCCGGCGAGGTGGAGGAGCGCCGACGGCCCGGGTCGCCCCACGACAGGCGTCGCCGGAACGCCGTCCTCACCGCGGCCGTGGGGTGCGTCCAGGCCGCAGCGGAGCATGGGGAGGCAGACGGGGATCACACCCCGTTCATCGGGGCGACGTGGAGGGACGGCACGAACAGGGCCGCCGAGGCGCGCCTCCCGGAGGCGGCGAGGCTGCTCCATCGGGTCCGTCGTGTCCTCGACGGGGTGGCCGCCGTCCAGGACCCGGAGCCCGGACGCCGGCAGCCCGCGGTGGCCGACGTGCTGGCCCACATGCTCAGGGGCCCGGAGCCCCGCATGTGGAGCCGGGAGCGACGGGACTTCGCACGGAGCGTCCTGGAGTGGATGAGGGAGCCGGGTCGGTGACCCGGCACGGCTGCCCCAGCCTCTGATCGATGATCGGGGTCATCGCCGGAGCCGGATCCTGGCGACCGCCCCGTCGCGGTGGCACCGGGAGCCTCCAAGGGACACATTCGCCCCTGACCCGGCCGTAGGCGTCCCCACCCCCGGCCACGACCCCGCGGATTCAGGGAGAGGCGATGGCTGGTGAGCGCGGCTGGTTCAGGTCCCAGCGGGGCGAGGCGACGACGATCGCCCTCGTGATCCCGTTCGCCGTCTCGATCCACGCCGGGTGTAACGCGCCGCCGGAGCAGGGGGCCGACGCCGCTGACACCTCGCGGATCGAGGCCGGCTCGAACCCTGTGCCGGAGGGAGCGGTCGGCGCCCGCGGCATCCTCCTGGATGCCGATCATCCCCGCTGGTCCGAGGCCGCGCCCGACACCTTCGACGCCCGGTTCGAGACCACGGCGGGCCCCTTCACCCTTCGTGTGTATCGGGCGTGGGCCCCGATCGGCGCCGACCGGTTCTGGAACCTCGCCCGGCACGGCTTCTACGACGATGCCCGCTTCCACCGTGTCGTGCCGGGCTTCATCACCCAGTTCGGGATCTCCGGGGACCCCGAGGTCGACGCCGTCTGGTACGATCGCGGCATGCCCGACGACCCGGTGGTGGCGAGCAACGTGCGGGGATCGGTCGCCTACGCCTTCACCGAGCCCGGCACCCGCGCCACCCAGCTCTACGTCAACATGGTGGACAACGTGCGCCTCGACTCCACCGGCTTCGCCCCCATCGGGCGCGTGATCTCCGGGATGCGGGAGACCGTGGACTCCATCTACGGCGGCTACGGCGAAGGGTCCGGCGGCGGCGTCCGGCGCGGGAACCAGACCCCCCTCGTGGAGGGCGGCAACGCCTACATCGACCGGGAATACCCTGAGCTGGACCGGATCCTGACGGTCACGGTGGAGGAGAGGTCGTCGAGCACGTCGCGGACCCCCTGATCGGGGCCGGGCGGGCGCGCGGCCTTCGCTACCGTTCTACGACCGTGTCCGGCGGGCCCAGGACCGACACCCAGTTCAGAATCACGTCGATCACCGTGGGCTGGACGCGGTCACGCCGGCGCACCACGAGAAAGCGTGACCATCGGCCAGACCGAGGGAGGCAATCGCGGCAACATCATCCCCGACACGCCACGGCACCTCCACCTTCCGAGCGTCGGCGCCGGACCGGCACCAGGGTCGCCGCGCCCGGACCGGAGAGGTCCGGAAGGTGCGGCGACCCCGCCCGGCTCAGCGTCGGAAGAGTCCGCCACCCCCGGCCACGGCGGAGGGGAATGCCCGGGCCACCCAGGTCTCGGCCGAGGACTTCCCCACCCCGAAGGCGATGCGACGGCCGTCCGGGCTGACCTCCCCGAGGCAGGGGGCAGGCTCCGTCGGCTCGCTGCACGTGGCGACGTGCTGCCGGTCCCCACCGGTCAGTGAGAACCGCCACAGGTCCAGGCGATCGCTTCCTTGGGTCCGGGTCGTGACGAACGCGCTCCCGTCGCTCGTGGCCCAGCGGAGAGCGGCCAACGTCTCTCCCTCGCCCAGGCTCACAACCACACGGGGTGTGCCGCCGCTGGTCGGGAGCGCCAGGACCTGATCCCGACCGAAGGAGCCGAGGAGGAGCGTGCGCTCGTCGTGGGACAGTGCCAGGCCGCTGTAGGCGTAGGCCGCGTCCAGCTCGGTGGAGGCCCCTTCGGGCTCTACGTAGAGATCGCGGACCTCGCCCGAGGCGAGGTCGATGGCCACGACTCCCTGCCTTCCGCTCACCCTCTGGAAGTATCCGGTGCGGCCGTCGCTGCTGAGGTGGAAGTAGTTGGGCCACTCACCAGTGAGGATCGGCGTGAGCGATCCAGAACGCGCGTCGATCCGGTAGAGCCCCTGGTCGCTCTGACTCACCGCGGTGGCGATGAAGGAGTGACCGCCCGGATCCCAAGTCACCTGTGGCACAGCCGAGGCGCCGGGCACGACTTCACGGAGTTCTCCCGTCCCGGCCGACCACACGACCAGCTTGTCCCGTCCGGTGCCCCAACCCGGGTTCCCGGTGCGGGAAATGAAGACGATCCGATCGCCGTCGGGGGACCAGGCCATCCGTCTCTGCCCCCACACCGGGTAGTTGCCGCTGATCCGTCGGAGCGTACCGTTCACCTCCACGGCATCCTCGTCGAAGCCCGCCACGAAGAGTTCCTGGCGGCCCACCGTGACCGTGTACACGAGGCCGAGTTCCTCCGTCATCCCGATCGGCGTCGGCTTACCCCAGACGTCGGCGTTCACGAGGTGCGGGCGGCCCGAGGGACGCCCTCCGTCCATGGCCAAGGTCCACCACCCGTCGGTCCCGTCCCGGTCGCTCTGGAAGAGAAGTCCCGATCCGTCGGGGAGCCATCCCAGCAGGATGTCGGTGGCGCCGGACTCCACGACCTTCACCGGGTCGCCGCCCACGATCGGTACGACCCAGACGTCCCGGTCCAAGGCGTCGACGTCCTCCGGGAAGTCGTATGCGACGTACCGCCCGTCGGGCGAGATGCGCGGGAGGCCGGGCCAACGAATGTCGTAGCTCGCCAACATGCGGCTCGATCCGTCCTCGACGGACACGAGCATGACGCCGTTCGACCTGTCGACACCGTAGGCTGCCATGACGACGTGCCGTCCATCGGGCGTCCAGTCCGAGGGATAAAGGTCTGCATCGAGGCCCTCGAGAAGGACGCGGCGATCTCCCTTCCGGTCCACCACGTAGAGATCCCGAGTCGATCCGTTGAAGTACGTGTAGGCAACCCGGGAGCCGTCGCGCGACACCTGTGCCCACGACGGATAGGCCACATCGCCTTCCTCAAGCACGGGGGTGAGTTGTTCCAGCTCTCCCGTGGCCAGATCCAGGAGGGAGACCGCCCAGGGTGCCTCCGGTGCCCACGTCGTGGAGACGTACCGGCCGTCGTAGGAGACGCCGTTGGCCCACACGCCCGAGATCGAGATGCGTCGCGTCTCGATCTTCTGTGCGGTGACCGGGGGCACCTGCGCGAGGAGAAGCGCGACGACGGCAAAACCGATGATCCTCATGATTTCCTCCTGATGCCGAGGGCCCCGGCATGCCCGGGACCGTGGATCTCTCGCCCGGCATCCAAAGCCAGGGGCGTGCCACGCCGCCTGCTCGACCGAATCTCCGCCTCCCGCCTGGCTTTGTGGTGCGTCATGCTCCGCGGCGCGCGGGTCGGTGTGTAACCATCCGTACCGAAGACCCCGGCACGGGCTGTTACGAGGAGCCCCTGGATCACGCCCCGTTCCGCGGAAGACGAAGGCGGAACGCCGCCCCCGCGGGGACGTCCACGACTTCGATCCGGCCCCCGTGAGCCTCGACGATGGTGCGGGCCATGGCCAGACCCAGCCCGGTTCCGTCCTCCCGCGTGGTGAAGAACGGCTCGAAGACCCGATTGCCGATCTCGCCGGGGATTCCCGGGCCGTCATCGCGTACGGTGACGACGACGTCGTCGCCCACGGTCTCCATCGACAAACGCACCACGCCCCCCGCCGCCTGGGCGGAGTTGAGAAGCAGGTTCAGGAAGACCTGCTCGAGGGCTGCGGCGTCGCCTCGCAGGAGGAGGCTCTCCGGAACGGTCGGGTCCCGGACCACCCGGATCCCCCGCGCCTCCAGCGCGCCTTCAGCTCCGTGCAGCGCGCCCTCCAGGACCGGCACGAGATCGATGTCCCGGCGTTCCACCCGCCCGCTTCGGGCGATCCGCAGCGCACCGGTAACCGTCCGGTCGAGGCGCTCGACGGACCGGAGGGCGCGGTCGACGAAGACGCCTCCCTCGGCCTCTCCGATCTCCTCCCGGGCCATCTGGAGGTCCAGACGCACCGAGGAGAGCGGATTACGCACCTCGTGGGAGAGCGCCGCGGCGAACTCGCCCACCGCCGCCAGGGATTCCCGGGAGGCGAGCCGGCTCAGTGTGGTCCGAAGTCGGTCGGTCATTGCATTGAAGGAGGCGGCGAGGTGGGAGATCTCCCGGCCGCCGTCCTCGGGGACGCGTCGCTCGAGATCCCCTCCCGCCACGGCATCCGACGCCTCCGTCAGCCGCCTCAGCGAGGCCGTGAGCCGGCCGGTGAGGAGGACGACGAGGAGGAGCGAGCCGGTACCGACCAGCGCCAGTGCGATCGTTCCGTTCCTGGCCGCCGCGAGGAAGGGTCTCTGGAACGGATCGAGGGGAGCGGCCATGAGGAGCTCCAGGGGCGGGTCACCGACCGTCCGTCGCGCCCCGACCCAGGTCTCCGCGCCCACGCTGAACCGGGGCTGAGCCATGAGCTCCGGGTCGAGGCTACCGGCCACGACCACCCGCCCGCTGTCGGTGGACCGTACCGCCAGGAGGGCGTTCGCCGCCGCCTCCGGATTCTGCCCCCGAGTGAGTGCGCTCCAGCGTACGCGGGCACGCACCGACGCGATCGGATCTCCGGTGACTCCCCGGAAGACCGGGACCGAGACGCCGACCCACGGTTCCGGATAGCCCTCCCCGCTCGGTCGGGGGTGAAGCCTCCACAGCTCGCTCCCGTCGGGCGCGTGGAGGGACAGGCGCTCGAGCAGCGGGCTGGCCGCGGCGACAGGGGTTGCGAGACCGTCGGGGAGTTCGGAGGATCGCGGCGGGTCGCTCCCGGTCATGACGCCGAGGACCGAGGGGTGCTCGCTCACGTCGAGGAGCAGGGAGCGGATCTCGATCCAACGTGCGCCGACGTCCCGTGTCGCCTGCAGCAGGCTCTCCTCGAGGCGCGCCCGGAGGAGGTCCTCTCCGGACCGCGCCGCAGACCGGGCGAGCCAGTACCCCAGGACTCCCATCGGGAGCAGCGCCCCGCCCAGGAGCACCAGGACGAACGACCAGCGGAGAGAGAGCTCGGCACGACGGAGCATCGCCCTACTCCAGCTTGTATCGGGCGAGGAGGCGATTCAGCCTTGGGCGCGATATCCCCAGGATCTCCGCGGCTCGGGTCTTGTTACCCCCGGTAGAGGCCAGGGCCCGCCGTACCTGTCGCCGCTCGACCTCGGCGAGTGACTCGATTCCGTCCTGCTTCCCCGAGCGGATCTCACCGGGCCGCACGTGCTCGGGACGGAGCACACCGCCCGTGGCCAGCACGACGGCCCGGGTCAGGGTGTTCTCCAGCTCGCGAACGTTCCCGGGCCAGTCGTGCCGGAGTAGCGCATTGATCGCCTCAGGCGTCAGCAGCGGTGGAGTACGGTGGAGGTCGTCCGCCCCCCTCCGGACCAGGTGCTCCGCCAGCGCCGGCAGGTCGGAAATCCTCTCCCTCAACGGAGGGATGACGACCTCGACGACGCGAAGACGATAGTAGAGATCCTCCCGGAAGCTCTCCTCCGCGACGAGTCTTTCGAGGTCGCGGTGCGTGGCGGCGATTACGCGGGCCTCCGAGCGTTCCGCCTGCTCCGCTCCCACGGGATAGAACTCGTGGTCCTCGAGGACACGGAGCAGCTTCGCCTGGAACTCGGGCGAGGTATCCCCGATCTCGTCGAGGAAGATCGTTCCGTGACCCGCCAAGGCAAAGCGTCCCCGCCGGTCACTCACGGCCCCGGTGAAGGCCCCGCGCACGTGGCCGAAGAGCTCGGCCTCCAGAAGGGTCTGGGGGATGGCCGTGCAATTGATGGGGAGGAACGGCTGCTCCGCGTCCGGGGAGTTGTAATGGATGGCGCGGGCGATCAACTCCTTCCCCGTGCCGGTCTCTCCCCGGATCAGGACCGTGGCCCGATTCGCCGCGAGCTGCCCCACGAGCTTGTAGGCGGCGATCATCCGCGGGTCCCGCCCCACGAGTTGGTCCATCCGATAGGGAGCGGCGGCGTCTTCGGCCTCGCGTCGCATTCGCTCCCGCGCCTTGCGATCCGCGAACACCCGCTGGAGCACGGATCGAAGCTCGATCAGGTCGAGGGGCTTGGAGAGGAAGTCGGCGGCGCCCTCTCTCATGGCCGCCACCACCACAGGCATCTCGTCGAACGCGGTCATCAGCACCACGTCCGTGTGGGGGAGTCGCTCCCTGAGGATTCCGAGCAACTCGATGCCGTCCAGCCCGGGCATCTTCACGTCGGACAACACCACCTCGGGGGAGACGTCGCCGAGTATCGCCAGCGCGCGCTCCGCGCTCTCAGCCAGGGCCACCTCCATGCCGTCCCGACCGAGTGCCTCTCCCAAGGAGAGTCGGATCGCGGGATCGTCGTCCACGACCAGGATCTTCGGTCTCATCTCCTCCTCGGTGGATGGACGAGTCCAGTCACGGAATCCCCTTTGCGAGACCCGTACCACCAACGGCGGCGCTGGACGATCGAGGCGCCAAGGGAAACCGGGAGTCACGGACGCGTTGGGCGTCGTCCCCGAACGTAACGGTCCGTTCCGGTGGAGCGATACGATCCGTTGCGACGAGGGTGCCGACTCCCCCTCGATCCCACCTCCGCATCCTTTGCATTTTCGTGACATCCGCAGGGTCGACGCACAATAGTTTGGGGGATCACCACTCCCGGAGCCGAAGTCATGGCAGGTGCACGGCCACATCGGCGTCAGGTCGTCCTCTTCCTGAGCGCCGTCGTGCTGCCCTCCGCCGTCCTGGTCGTGGTCGGACTGCAGTTGATCTCCCAGGAGCGGAAACTGCAGCGGAGCCGCCTCGCCGAGGATCGCCGTGCGGCGGTGATGGAGACGGCAGGGATCGTCCGGGAGGCGTTACGCGAAGTGGAGACGAGGGCTCTCGAGCGCCTCCGCGCGGGAGAGGCCCTCGCTTCGCGGGGGTACGGGCATCCGGCCGTTCGATTGGTGGCCCGCGTCGAGGACGGGACCGTAGTCCCTCCATGGGAGGACGACCCCGCACTCGCGGCGGCACGACGTGAGCTGACGGATTCCCCCTTTACCGCGATCGTCCGCGACGGGGAGCGTGCCGAATTCGGGCAGGGCGATTCCCGTGGCGCTGCGCGCCGATACCGCGGGGCGCTCGCCGTGGCCGAAGGGGAGGCGCAGTCCGCCTTCGCGAGGCTGTTGCTCGCGCGGGCGCTGGCTTCCTTCGACCGTCCCAGTGCCGAGGAGGAATACCTACGGGTCCTGGCTCTCCCTGAAGAGGCGGTGGACGAGAACGGTGTGCCCTTCGCGCTTTACGCTGCAGTGCGGTTGCGGGAGTGGGGAGCGGCGGAGAATCGCGTGTCGGCGGCGCTGGCGAACGTGGCGACGGCGAAGAGGTGGCGTACGCCCGGTGCGCTCTATCTCCTTGAGGACCTCCTCCCCGGAGACACCACGGTGGATGCCACGCGCTCCGAAGTGGCCTCCGTGCTATCCCTCCTCGAACAATCTCCGGTGGTCCTGGCCGCGGGCCTCGACCCGGGGGACGGGGCCACGGACTGGGTGGGGGTCGGGTCCGGCGATTGGCTGGCCACGCCCGTGGGAAGCGCCGGCGACGCCCCCGAGGGGGTGGTGGCGGTGAGTGCGTCCGCCTTGGCGGACCACCTCAACCGGATCGGATTGCCGGCGAGGGACGCCGTCGGGTCGATTCGCGTCGCCACCGCAGAGGACCAGAGGGGCGTCCCACTCGGCGTGGCACGCCCCGATCTTCTCGCGGTACTCGAGGATGCTCCGGGAGCGGCCGGGGGAAGCGTGATCGGGCTCCGGTCCGCCTTCTACGGAACCGCCCTCCTCCTCGTCATCGGCACGACCCTTCTCGGCGGATACCTCCTCCTCCGGGACACCCGACGGGAAACCCATACCGCCCGGCTTCGCTCCGACTTCGTGTCGAGCGTGTCGCACGAGCTCAAGACGCCCCTCACCGCAATCCGCATGTTCGCCGAGACCCTCCGGGAGCGGGACTCGGTCGATCCGGCGACCCGCACCGAGTACCTGGACACCATCGTGGGGGAGAGCGAGCGCCTCACGCGGCTCATCGCCAACGTCCTGGACCTGTCGAAGATCGAGCAGGGCCAGAAGGCGTACGTCCGCGCTCCGGCTTCACTGGAGGAGATCGTCGGACGGGCCACCCGGGCGGTGGAGTACCCCCTGGAACTAGAGGGCTTCCAACTCTCGGTCGACATCGACGCCGATCTCCCGCCGGTGAACGTCGACGCGGACTCGGTGGAACAAGCCGTGCTCAACCTGTTGACCAACGCCATGAAGTATTCGGAAAGCTCCCGGGACATCGTCCTGGGTGTCCATCGCCGGAACGGGCAGGCGGTGATCTCGGTCACGGACTTCGGGATCGGGATCCCACGGGAGGAAGCGGAGCGCCTCACGAAGAAGTTCTACCGGGTGCCCTCTCCGGAGAACGGGCGGGTGCCGGGGACGGGGCTCGGGCTGACCATCGTGGAGCACGCGGCCCGGGCCCACGGAGGGCATCTGACTGTGGAGAGCGAACCGGGCCGGGGAAGCACCTTTTCGATCCACCTTCCGCTGGAGGAGTCGGCATGACGCGAGTACTCGTGGTGGAGGACGACGCGGCGATCCTCAGGGGACTGCGCGACAACCTGGCGGCGGAGTCGTACGACGTCACCACGGCGGCGGACGGCGAGGCGGCCTACGCAGCGCTGAGGAAGGAGGAGTTCGACCTGGTGATCCTCGACCTCATGCTGCCCAAGCTGAGCGGATACGAGATCTGTCAGCGCGCCCGCGCCGAAGGGATCGATGTCCCCATCCTCATGCTCACGGCGCGAGGCACCGAGTCGGACCGGGTGCTGGGGCTGGACATGGGTGCCGACGACTACGTGACCAAGCCCTTCTCCGTGCGGGAACTCCTGGCGCGGGTCCGGGCGCTCCTGCGACGGGGGCGTACGTCGACCGCCGTCCCGGAGGAGCTGACCCTCGGAGGCGTGACCGTGGACTTCCGAAGCTTCGAGGCGACCCGCGCCGGCGCCCCCATCCGGCTCACGCGGAAGGAGTTCGGGACGTTGCGGTACCTGGCGGCCCGTCGCGGCGAGGCGGTGCGCAGGGACGAGCTCCTCAAGGAGGTGTGGCACTACAAGCGGCTGCCCACGACGCGGACCGTGGACAACCACGTGGCCTCGTTGAGGGCCAAGATCGAGGACGATCCGTCGGAGCCGGCGCACCTGATCACGGTGCACGGGGTGGGATACAAGCTCGTCTGGTGAGGCGGGAGCGGAGGATGAGAGACCGTACGAAGATTTTGCATTCCCGGGATCGAGACGTGACAACGAGGGCCTGCATCTCCGGTAGCGTGGGGGCAGTCGTCCACGTCGCACGGCACGGAGGTTCGTCATGAAGATCCCACGTCCCGGCCTGACCGGCCTGATCATCCTCGCCTTGGCGTTCATCGCGCCGCCCGTAGAGGCACAGACGGGTGAGGAGCTCTTCCAGCAGGCCCTCGTTCTGGAGCGGTCCAACGGGGAGGTGCGCGAAGCGATCCACCTCTACGAGCGGATCGTGCGTGACTTCGCCTCCCAGCGGGCCCTGGCCGCCCGGGCCCTCCTGCGCCTGGGTATGGCGCACGAGATCCTGGGGAATGCCGAGGCCCGGGCGGCCTACCAGCGGTTGGTGGCGGACTTCGGGGACCAGGAGGA
>DATHRY010000261.1:0-1573 GCA_035464715.1 Longimicrobiales bacterium | reverse complement strand
CTTCCGGACCTCATCCCGCTGCCGGACGGCTTCCAGCCGGAAGGGATCGCGTCGGGGCGTGCCGGCACCTTCTACGCCGGATCCCTGCTCGACGGGCGGATCTACAAGGGCAGCTACCTGACCGGTGAGGGCTCGATCCTGGTCGGTCCGACCCTGGGCCGGCTCGCCGTGGGGATGGACCTGGACGAGCGCAGCAACCTCCTCTGGGTCGCGGACGGAATCGGCGGGGGAGGGCGGGTCTACGACGGGGACACGGGAGCCGAGCTCGCCGGCTTCAGCTTCGGCGGGGGCTTCGTCAACGACGTGATCGTCACGCGGGACGCCGCCTGGTTCACGGATTCGTTCAGCCCGACCCTGTTCCGGGTCCCCCTGCTGGCGGACGGGACCCCGGAGGGCGGGTTCGTGGCCGTGCCCCTCGGCGGCGACTTCCAGTTCGTTCCTGCCGCCTTCAACGCGAACGGGATCGAGGCCGTGCCCGGCACGATGCCCCCGCTGCTCGTCGTGAACAGCACCACGGGGCGCCTGTACGCCGTGGACCCGGAGACCGGGGAGGCCACCGTGATCCAGGGCGTCTCGGTGCCCAGCGGGGACGGGATCCTCCTCGACGGCGCGCACACCCTCTACGTGGTGCAGAACTTCCTGAACCAGATCGCCGAGGTGCGCCTGAGCCCCGACCTCTCCTCGGGAGCCGTGGTCGGGATCCTCACGAGCGGCGCGTTCCAGATCCCCACCACCGTCGCCGCGTTCGGCCCGGCGCTCTACGCGGTGAACGCCCGCTTCGGCACGCCGCCCACCCCGGACACCGAGTACGACGTCGTCCGGGTGGAGAAGTAGGAACAAGTTGAATCGGTGACGAAGAGGGAAGGTGAGGACTACTTCGATTCCTGGTACTCGGAAGGCGTCATCGGGGATCGAGTGGAGGGGCAGCTGGACTCGGAAGGTAGGAGGGGCAGAGGGAAGGGGACATTTCGAGGTGGGACTCTTGCCCACCCCGCCCCCAGACCGCGCTCCGCCCCCTCGGCGGCCTACGACCCCATCTCTTCTCCCCGATCCCGGGTGATGAGCCAACTGCCGTCGGCCTGTCGCTCGGCAACGGACATCCAGCGGTAGGTCGCAGTGCCCGTCCCGTCGGCGGCGGTGCACACGTCGCGTCCCATGCCGACGGCCAGGTCATCGACGATCTCGAAGTCGTCGAACGCGCCCGTGCAGGTGTCGTCCGTCTCAGACCACTGGTTCCGGAAACGCTGGGCGATGGCGGTCCGTCCCCGGGCTCAGTCCAGGCCGCCCACCACCGCGTCGGCGGCGTACAGTCCGGCCAGGCCCTGGGCGTCCCGGGCGTTGTACAGGTCGTACCAGGTGGCGAGCTGCGTGGTGGCCCAGACCGGGGCGCCCCCGTCCGGCGTCGCGTCCAGCGAGACGTCGGCATGGACCCGCCACTGGTTCCCTTCCTTGAGGTAGAGGGTCATGTAGCGGCCCTCGGCCCCCGGGGAGCGCCACGTGCCGCGCTCGATGGCCAGGTCGCCCGAGGCGGCCACGTCGATGCGGTCGGGCCCGAACGATCCCTCACCGTCCC
>DATHRY010000260.1:0-1732 GCA_035464715.1 Longimicrobiales bacterium | reverse complement strand
CTCCTGACGCGCGACCTGATGGAGGACTGATCGAGATGGGAGACCGGACGGAGATGGAGGACTGATGGAGCGGGCCCGTTGTCTGGAGATGATCTATCCGGAGCTCGAGGACCGCCTCGTGGTCACCATCATGGGGGCCTGCGCCCAGGAGCTCTACGACCTGGGACATCGGGACAACTTCTTCTATCTCCAGCATGCCATGGGACTGGCGTCGTCCATCGGCTTCGGGCTCGCTACCCATCTGCCCGACGAGGACGTGATCGTGCTCGACGGCGACGGCTCGGTCCTGATGAACCTCGGGACTTTCGCGACCCTGGCCCGCTATCGTCCTCGCAACCTCATCCACGTGGTCTTCGACAACGGCAGCCTGCTCTCGACGGGCGGGTACGACTCCCAGACCGTCGACGGCGTGACCGACCTCGCGGCCATCGCCCGGGGCGCGGGGATCGAGCACGTGGCCGAAGCCACGAACGAGATCCAGTTCGGCGAGGCCTTCCTGGAAGCGCTGGAGCGGGACGGGTTGACGGTCGTCATCGCCCGGGTCCGCGCCACCGGGCCGGACCACTACGGCATGGACCTGGCGTTGCCGGAGAACGCGTTCCGGTTCCGCCGATGCATCGCGGAGCGGGCGGCGGCCCGCGATGTCCGACCCTGACAGGCGCCCCTGCGTGCGACCTGATCCCCGACCCTGACCACCCCGACCCGATTCCCCGGAGGCCCCCCGTGTCATCCCTCGCCCAACTCGTCGCCGACCTCGCCGCGGGCCGGGTCCGCGTCGTGGACCTCACCCAGCCCCTCGGGCCCGACACGCCCGTCATCGGACTGCCCGCGATGTTCACGCCCTCGCCGGGGGTTACGATGCAGGAGCTCAGCCGGTACGACGAGGGCGGGCCGGCCTGGTACTGGAACACCCTCACCCTGGGAGAGCACACCGGGACCCACTTCGACGCCCCGGTGCACTGGGTGACGGGCAAGGACCTCCCCGACAACCGGTGCGACACGATTCCCCCGGGCCGCTTCGTGGGGCCGGCGTGCGTGATCGACGTGTCGGCCGACGTCGCCGGGGACCCCGACTTCCTGCTGACTCCCGAACGGATCCAGCGCTGGGAGGCGGAGCACCGGCGCATCCCGGCGGGATCCTGGGTGCTCCTGCGCACCGACTGGAGCAAGCGCACGGACCCCAAGGCGTTCCTGAACGTCGGGGAGGACGGGCCCCACAGCCCGGGGTTCCGGAAGGACGCGACGGAGCTGCTCGTGGAGCGGGACGTCCTGGGCGTCGGCGTGGAGACCGTGGGCACCGACGCGGGGCAGGCGGGGGGCTTCGAGCCACCGTTTCCGAATCACACGATCATGCACGGGGCGGGGAAGTTCGGCCTCGCCAGCCTGACCAACCTCGACCAGTTGCCGGCCACGGGCGCGGTGGTGATCGCCGCGCCGCTGAAGATCGTGGACGGGAGCGGGAGTCCGCTCCGGGTGCTCGCCCTGGTCGAGGGATGACGGGGTGACCCTCGAGCGACCCTCGTACGACCTGGAGGGGCTCCGGAGCCGCGTCCCGCTCCTGGAGCACACGATCCCGATGAACCACTGCTCGCAGGCGCCACAGACCGAGGCGACCCGGGCGGCGGCGATGCGGTATCTCGACTCCTGGGATACCGACGGCATGGACTGGGACGCGTGGATCGCCGAGGTGGAGGCGGCCCGGAGCGCCTTCGCCCGGCTGATCGGGGCCGAT
>DATHRY010000259.1:0-15367 GCA_035464715.1 Longimicrobiales bacterium | reverse complement strand
CGGAGGGTCATGAACCGGAGCGGGATCGAGACGGTGTGCGGGAAGGCCGCGAGGCGTGGGCACAATCGACGCGGGAGCCGGTAGTGTCAACGACGGCCCGGCGGTCCCACCCGGGCCCGATCCCTCGGGGGGCGGCCGCTCACCCGCCGGGTCGGCGCCCATCCCGCCCGACGCGCCGTGTGCCGCTCTTCCACGCCGATCATGACCGCGCCAGACCGTCTCCGACTCCCGCGTCTCGTGGCCGCCCTCGTGCTGGGCGCGGCCCCGGGTGTTCCCGCACAGGAGTCCGAGGTGGTTCCACGTCTCCGGGCCGAGATCCACGGCCCTCGCGCCGTCCGCTTCACGCTCACGGGGGCCGATCGGCCGCTGGAGGTGGACGCCTACCGGCTCACCGACGGGCAGGGACGGGAGATCGCCATCGCCCAGGTGGTGCCGAACACCGCCAGCGAGGGGCTCGTGGTGCCCGTCGGGGAGGTCGACCCGTGGCGGGTGCACTACCTGGAGGTCCCGGAGCGGGGGCTCCGGGCCCTGGTCCGACGCGACCCCTTGTTCCGGAATCTCTACTCCGCGAAGCCGCTGGGGGCCGACGTCGCCGGCGACGGACGCGAGACGACCTTCCGGATCTTCGCGCCCCGTGCCACCGCCGTGCGGCTGTACCTCTACGACGGCCGCACCGACCTGCCCGAGGCGGCGACCCGGACCGTGGACCTGACCCGGGACGCCGACGGCGTGTGGGAGGCCGCTTTGCCCGGCGACCTCCACGGCACCTGGTACGATTTCACCGTCCACGGGCCCGCGGATCCGGGCAACTGGTTCTACGAGACCCATCCCGTCCACGTCTCCGATCCCTACGCCCGGGTCAACGACGACGCCTTCGGGAAGTCCCGGGTGTGGCGCGACGGGCCGCCCCCCGCGCCGGTGGCCGGCGGCCGGCCGCCCATGGAGGACGTGGTCGCCTACGAGGTCCACGTACAGGACTTCACCGACCTGCTGCCGGTCGGGTCCGACGAGGTCGGCACCCTCCCGGCCATGGCCCGGACCGGCCTGACCAACGCTCACGGGGAGCCCATCGGCTTCGACCACCTGGTGGAGCTGGGCGTGAACGTGGTCCACCTGATGCCGGTGCAGGAGTTCCTGCACTATCCGGACGAGGCGTGGCAGGCGGTGTTCGCCGAGGATCCCTTCGCCCAGCGGATGGGGATCGACCGGGAGAACTACCAGTGGGGCTACCGCACCACCCACGCCTTCGCCGTGGAGAGCCGCTTCCGCTCCCGGGACGCCGAACCCGGGGAGGAGAGGGCCCAGTTCAAGGCCCTGGTGGAGGCGTTCCACCAGCGGGGCATCGCCGTGATCATCGACGTGGTGCCCAACCACACCGGTGAGAACATGGACGGCCGGCACCTGCTCCTGAACTTCAACGTCCTGGACCTGCCCTATCACTACCGCACCAGCGACGAGCTCGAGCATATCGGGCCCTTCGGCAACGAGGTGAAGTCCGAGGACCGGCCCATGGTGCAGCGCTGGATCGTGGACCAGCTCGTCCACTGGGTCGAGGAGCTCGGGGTGGACGGCTTCCGCATCGACCTGGCGGGGCAGATCGACAAACAGACCCTCGTCCGGGTCATGCGGGAGCTCCCCGGCGACGCCATCGTGTACGGCGAGCCCTGGATCGCCCCCTCCGATGCGGACGTCCGGGCCAACCCGGACTGGGCGTGGTACAAGGCCGACGCACCCATCACCTTCTTCCAGGACGACGCCCGGAACGCGTTCAAGGGCAGCCCCTTCGACGTGGACGAGCCGGGCTGGGCCGGGGGCGATCCCAACGCCCGGGACGCGGCGATGCGGGCCCTGGCGAACCGCTACGACGAGGAGCCCCTCTCCACCCGGGGCATCTCCTACCTGGACATCCACGACAACTGGGCCCTGGCGGACCGATTCGCCCTGGGGGACGACAACAACGGCCTGGAGGATGGCGTCGACATGGACGCCATGCGGATCGCCGGCGGGCTCCTGTTCACCTCGGTGGGCCCGGTGGTGATCAACGGGGGCACGGAGATGCTCCGGTCCAAGGGGCTCGCCCCGCACGACGAGTTCGAGGTGGAGGTGGCCGGGGGGCCCGTCGCCTTCAAGGGGCGGGACGACACCTACAACCTCCGGGCGCCGAACCGTTTCGTATGGGAGTCCCTGGAGCCGGGCTCCGACGCCGCATCGCTCCGGGACCACTGGGCGGGGCTGATTGCGCTCCGCATGTCGGACTACGGGAGCGTCTTCCGGGTGGCGGAGGTTACCGAAGGCCACTACCGCTGGATCACCCCCGACGACGGGCACCAGCTGGGCTACGTGGTGGGGGACCGGGTCCTGGTCCTGGCCAACAACGGCCCGAACGACGCCACCATGACCGTGGACCTCCCCGAGGGAGCGTGGCGGCAGGTGGCGGACCGGGAGCGGGTGGTCCTCACCGGGGTCGAAGGCCCCCAGCAGCACATGGGCGGTGGGACCCACCAGATCCAGGTCCCGGCGAAATCCTTCCTGATCTGGGTCCGGGACTAGCGGCCCGGCGCCCGGAGCTCGAGCCGTCCCCGTGGAGGATCCACCACCAGGACCCCACTCTGGGCCACGTCGATCCCCAGCACGCCGTCCACCTGGAAGAAGAGGACGTCGTCGGCCCCCGACGTCCGCTCGGTGGGGACGTCGGAGAGGGTGACCAGGACCTCGGGGAACGCCAGCGTGAGGGACTCGGCGACCCGGGTCTCCTCCGCCACGGTGCCCCCCACGCCCCCGATCCGGACCGTGTCGAGGCGCAGGGCTCCCAGCTCCGACTTCCGCAGGACGTTGGGCGTGATCGAGGTGTTGCGGGAGCCGGTGTCGACGCCGAAGAGGAGGGGTTGGCCGGTGCCGTCGGCGAGCCGGACCAGGGGATACCCCATCCACCCCAGGTTCCGGGCCTCGCCCGGTGCGGACCGGGACAGGCGGGCATCGTAGCGGCCCCCGGGGAAGTCGATCTCGGTCCGCATGGAGCGGATGACGGTCCAGCCCAGGATGCCCTCCAGCGCGACCGTCGTCCCGTCGTCCAGACGGAACGTGAGGTCCCGGTCGTCGAGAACGAGGACGGGGTGGTTGCCGACCACCACCGCGCCGACCCGCAGGCGATCCACCTCGCCCAGACGGGCCCGGGCCTCCAGCGAAGTGGCGGTGCTGACCCTGAACGGCCCCGCGCCCTCCAGGATCCGGACGCCCCACCGGGCGGCGGCGCTCGCCGACACGACGCTCAGGGAGGCCCCGGTGTCGAACCACCACACCGCGGGGGATCCGTTCACCTCCACCGCCAGGCCCGCCTGGCCCCGGGGGCCGACCTCCAACCGGTCGGAGACCGGCTCCACCTCGGAGAGCGTCTGCGGCCGGAGGGTGGCCAGCGCCGCGATCAGTCCGTCGTTGGCATCGGCTCCAGCCGCGGCCACCACCCCCGCGTAGTCCCCGGCCTCGAAGCGGAGGTTGACGCCCGCCGAGGCCGCCAGACCCGCGAGGCCGTCGTCTCCGGCGTCCCGGGCGTCCCAGGACAGGGGCTCGAAGGTGGCCCGGGCCCCCCGGGTCCGCCCGTCCAGGGCCTGCCGGAGCCCCTGGACGAGCCGGTCCATCAGGGGCGGAGGATCCTCACCGTGGCGGTCGGCCCAGTCGAGCTGACCGTTCCGCAGGCCGTCCTCGAAGGCGTCGTAGCGCTGACGATCCCGGACGATGAAGCCCTCGGGCAGCGGGCGGAGGGGTGCGGCCTGCGGAATCCGGGGTGGCGCGGGGTGGGGGAGGGGCACATCGCCGGACTGCCCGGGGGCGCCTCCCAGGCCCAGGGAACCGACCAGGACCACGGGGACCACGATGCGAAGCTTCATGCGCGCCCTCCCGTGCACCTCGCGCCCCGGACCTCGGCTCACGGCCCGAGGTGCACGACACACCGCCGGATCGAGCCCCGTCGCCGATGCTCCCACAGGTAGATCCCCTGCCACGTCCCGAGGAGGAGCCGCCCGCCCTCGACCGGGATCGACAGGGTGGTGGCCGTGAGCACGGCCCGGATGTGGGAGGGCATGTCGTCGGGGCCTTCGGCAGTGTGGGTGAAATGGGGGTCCCCCTCCGGGACGTGACGCTCGAACCAGTCCTCCAGGTCCCGCCGGGCCGAGGGGTCGGCGTTCTCCTGGATGGTGAGGCTGGCGGAGGTGTGCCGGACCAGGATCGTGCACAGACCCTCCACGAGGCCGGCCGCGGACACCGCGTCCTGGACCTCCCGGGTGATCTCGTGGAGGCCCTTCCCCCGGGTGGGGACGTCGAGGTGGTGGATCACCCCCGGCCCTCCACCCCGTCCGCACCCCCGCCGGTGCTGCGCCGGATCCGCACGACCTCCACCACGGGCCCCACCATGCGGATGGACGCGACGTCGCCCCGGACGAGCACGTCGGCCTCCACGGCCAGGCCGTCCACGCGGTAGCTCTCGGGGAGGTTGGTGGGGTCGTAGTCGGTGTCGTCCGTGCGGATGACGTAGACTCCGCCCTCCACCTCGAGGAACCGGACGGTGCCGTCGATCCGCTGCACGTCCGCGGTGTCGGCGGCCTGGCCCAGGACGTCCCAATCCCCCTCGTCGGTCGACGGTCCCGCACCGGCACACGCACCCGGCCCGAGAACGATGAGGAGGATCGTGGCGCGCGCGAGGATCCGCTTCGGCGCTGCGCGCAGGGCCGGCGTCCGGGCGGGGGTCGGGCGAGACGGCCTGGAGTCCATTGCGGTCACCGGTGGGGGGAGGCGTGAGGGGGTGCCCGGGGCAGGGGGCGAACCGGACGATGCCCGGAGGACCCGGCGGCGCGCAAGCTGTCCGGCGGGGCGCTTCGCTTGCCTCTCGTGGAGCGGGGGGCACATGATCCCGCGGTCCCGCCCCGGAAGAGCCCTCCCAGGAGCCGTCCTCGTGCCAACGGAGATGCCGACGATGCCCGCCGGGCGAGGGGCGGTCCTGCTCCTCGGGGCCACCGGGACCATCGGGAGGGAGGCCCTGCAGGCACTTCGGGCCCGAGGCCACCGGGTGGTGTGTGCGGTCCGGCCCGGACGCCAGGGTACGGTTCGCCCCGGCCGGGAAGGTCTCACTGAACACGGCGAGGCCGTGTCGATCCGCGAGACGGACTTCTCCAGCCCCGGGTCCGTGGCGCGCGCGCTCCGGGGGGAGGAGTTCGACGCGGTGGTCTCGTGCATGGCGTCGAGGTCCGGCGCGCCCCGGGACGCCTGGGCCGTGGATCACCGGGCGCCCCGGCACGTGCTCGCGGCGGCGGAGGGGGCGGGCATCGAACGGTTCGTCCTCCTGTCCGCCATCTGCGTGCAGAAGCCGCGGCACCGGACCCTCCGGAAGTTCTACGAGGCTCTCCTCCGGGGCGAGATCGGCGACGAGCGGGGAGAGCACGCGGTCCTCCGAACGAGTCCGCGCCCTCTCCGACCCGCCGGGTAGGCTGGCCCGGTGGACGGGGGCGCCCCGACCCGGTAGATCCGAGGGGTCCGCGGCCCCCCTCCTTCCGTCGGTCCAGCCTCCTGCCATGTCCTTCCGCCTGCTCCGCCCAGCCCTCGTGCTCCTGGTCCTCCCGGTCCATGCCGCAGGCCAGGACTCCCACGCACTGGACTTCGACTGGCCGGAAGGCGCTGCACAGGTGACGGTGGAGTCGGACATCTCGGCCCAGGTGATGGGGCAGTCCCAGAACCTGGACATGCTCATGAGCTACCGCATGGACGTCCGCCGGGAGGGCGAGGGCTTCCGGGTCACCTACTCGGACTACACCCTGGACGGAACGTCCATGGACGTCCTGGCGGAATCCGGATCGCCGGAAGAGCTGACCCGCATGGTCTCCAACGCCCAGCCGGACATCCTGGTCTCTTCCGACGGCCGGTTCCTGCGGCTCGCGGACTACGCCGCGCTGCGGGCATCCATGGAGGAGATGCTGGCGGCCCAGCGGGCGGAGCTGGCGGCCGGGGGGATGGCGGACATGTTCGACGATCTCGTCGAGGCATCGCTGTCGGAGGAGAGCATGGCCTCCGGTGCCGAGCTCCAGTGGAACCAGATCGCGGGGTACTGGGCCGGCCGGACCCTCACGGTGGGCGAGACCGTCGTCGTCCCCAGCGAGATGCCCTTCCCGGTGATGACCGACACCCCCGTGGCGCTGGAGACGGAGCTCCGCCTGGTTGGGCCGGTGCCCTGTCCCGAAGCCTCCGGGGCGGAACGCTGCCTGGAGCTGGCCTCCACCGCGGCCCCCGACCCGGAGGAGATGCGGAACCTCATGGACGTCTTCATGGCGGACATCGCGGAGCAGGCCGGCGGAACGGGCATGGAGATGGGCATCACCGCCATGACGCTGGAGCTGACGTCGAGCCTCGTCGTGGATGCCGCCACCCTCCGTCCGTTCCGGCTGGACACCCGGGTGGGGACTGCCATGGAGATGGACGTGATGGGGATGGTCCAGAGCATGGAGAACGACCAGACCACCGTCATGCGGTTCGCCTGGGAGCGCTGAGGCGGGACCGACCGAACGGCGCCGGCGACGCCCGCGACCCCGTCTCCGGCGGTGGTCCCCGGCATGGGGATGGCGCCGCAGGCCCACTCCGGGGCGGTCCGCCTCCTACCGACCCGGCTCCGCTGAAGCCCCCGTCTTCCGCAGGATGAGCTTGTGGGCCCGGAGGCGCAGGGCGTTGATGCGGATGAAGCCCCGGGCGTCCTCCTGGTCGTAGCCCCCGGCCACGTCCATGGACGAGAGCTCCTGGTCGTAGAGGGAGCTGTTCGAGCTCCGGCCCCGGACGATGGTGTTGCCCTTGAACAGCCGCAGGTGCACCTGCCCGTCGATGAGCTTCTCGGACTGGCGGAACGCCGCCTGCACGAAATCCATCTCCGGGGAGAACCAGAAGCCGTTGTAGATGATCTCCGAGAAATGGGGCGACAGGGTGTCCCGGAGCCGCAGGACCTCCCGGTCCATGGCGATGCCCTCCAGGTCCCGGAGCGCATGGTGGAGCACGGTGCCGCCGGGGGTCTCGTACACGCCCCGGGACTTGATGCCCACGAAGCGGTTCTCGACGATGTCGATGCGGCCGATCCCGTGGATGCCGCCCTTGTCGTTCAGGAAGTCGAAGAGCTCCACCGGGTCCGTCAGGTCCACTCCTTCGGCGGCGCACACCACCCGGACGGGCATGGCGTCCTCGAAGTGCAGCGTCAGGTCCGTCGGGGTGTCCGGGGTGTCCTCGAGGGCGCGGGTGAGCTTGAACATGTCCTCGGGCGGGGGCGCCTCCGGATCCTCGAGCATCCCGGCCTCGTAGGAGCGGTGCATGAGGTTCTCGTCGCTGGAGTAGGGCTTCTCGGCCGTCGCCTCCACGGGGAGCCCGTGCTCCTCGGCGTAGGCGAGGAGATCCCGGCGCCCCTGGAAGCGGTTCAGGAAGTCCCGCTCCTTCCAGGGCGAGATCACCTCGAGACGGGGGGCCAGGGCGGCGAAGGCCATCTCGAACCGGACCTGGTCGTTCCCCTTGCCCGTGGCTCCGTGCGCGAGGGCGGTGGCCCCCTCCCGCAGCGCGATCTCCACCTGGCGGCGGGCGATGACCGGTCGGGCCAGGGCGGTGCCCAGGAGGTATCGGTTCTCGTACACGGCGTTCCCCGCGATGGCGGGGAAGATGAACTCGGTGACGAAGTCCCGCTTCAGGTCCTCGACGAAGACCTTGCTGGCTCCGGTGTCCAGGGCACGGCGGGCCACGTCTTCGAAGTCCTCCTGCTGTCCGACGTCGGCCACGTAGGCGATCACGTCGTAGCCCCGGGTGAGCAGGTCCTTGAGGATGCAGGCGGTGTCGAGTCCGCCACTGTAGGCCAGGACGACCTTCTTCGTCTGGGTCACCGTGTCTCGGGGGAAGAGGCGAAGGGATGAGGAAGCGCGGAAACTAGCCACCCGGCGGGCCCTGTTCCACACTCCTCTCCGCTGGATCGGGCGGACGCGTCGGCGAGGGGACCGGTGGAGCTTCGGGGCGATCGGGGCGGGGCCCGCCGTCAGTGGAGGATGTTCTGGTCCCGTAGGCCCTGGGCGACCACCTGGGTGATGATGGGAGGGACGCGGTACCGCACCCCGGGCTCCAGTCGCTTGACCGGGGCCGGGAGGCCACCCCCCGGGCTGTCCAGGCGCTCGATGAGGACCTTGCGTCGCAACGCCTCAAACGTCTGGAAAGCCTCGTCGGCGGGCACCGCGAACACCCGGGCGAACTCGTCCAGGGTGAGGCTCTCGTGCTCGAGGAGGGCCATCAGGGTGAAGCTCAGGGTGAGATCGATCTGCTCCAGGAACTCGAAGCGGATGCCTTTGGGCTCCTGGAGCCGCAGCCATCCCGGGCGGCTCGTGAAGTCGGCGGCCTTCAGCCAGAGGAGGATGGCCATGGGGATGCTGCCCTGACTCGCCTTGAAGAGGCGGTCGAAGAAGTCCGCCCGCAGGGCGGCCTGGCGATCCTTCTCGGACCGGCTGCGCTGGAGCTTCCGCTTCAGGAGGGGATTCGGGTCGTCGGGGTCCATGAACTCCAGGGGGACGCCGCTGCGCCGATGCCGGGCGATGAGCAGCTCCTCGACCGCCTTCCGGTCCAGCGGCGCGAGGGTACGGACGCTGGCCAGGGCGGCGGCCCGGGGCCGGGTGGTGGCCAGCAGCTTCCACGCGGGGTGCGAGATCGTGTTCACCCAGAAGACGGAGCCCGCCGTCCGGGACTGGAAGGCCAGGAACCGCTCCGCCAGGTCCAGGCCGCCCGGTACCCGGAGCAGCGTGTGCTCCAGCCGCTCCAGGAGCACGATGTGCCGCTCCTCCCCCTCCCGCAGGCGCTCCTCCAGGCGCGCGAAGCTCCACGGCTCCCCGTCTTCCTCCCCGTCGTCGTCGGCCTCCGGCTTCGACCCGGCGCGGCGACGGGGGCGCTCGTCCGGTCCGGCCTCGTCCTCCCAGAGGGCGCGCGCCAGGCGTGCGGCCAGCGCGTCCTCCGTCTCGTAGCGCGTGGCGAAGGCGATCCGGACGACCTCCTCGTCCGCGAAGAGATCCTCCTCGAGGGCGTTCAGGACGCTGGTGTGCCCCACGGTGACCGTCCCCGCCAGCACGGCCGGTGGAGAGGCCCCCTCCAACCAGGTGCCGTAGAGATGCCCCACCCACGCCAGATCGTCCCCCCGGCCCACGAGGAGGGTCGGATCGGTGAGGGGCTGGAAGGAATAGAGCCGGCGGTAGATCAGGGGGAGCGGCTCCAGGAGCGCCGGGATACCCCTGAGGACGTCCGCCGCCAGCTCGTGCTTGCGGGTGTCCACCCCCTCCATGGCCGACCGGCCCCGACGGACCAGCCGGAGCACCTTGATGTACAGACGCATCCAGAACCGCCGGATGCGCGGCCAGGTGGCCCTCCACCACGACCGGGCCCGGTCCAGGGTCTTCCGCCACCACATGCGGACCAGGGTGCGGACGTCCCGGATCTGCTCCTGCATGGTCCCTTCGACCACGAGCCGCTCGTGGATCTGGCGGCGGCCCTCGAGCAGGAGCTCGTGGGCGTCGATGGAGAAGGCGTCCCAGGCCGTGACCGCCGGGGCCAGGATCACTTCGAGCCCCGTCGCCGCTCGTTCGAGCCCCTCCCTGGACAGGGCGTGGGCGGCCTCGACGGCGGTCTCCCGGGGTTCGGGCGCCGCCTCCTCCTCGCTGTCCTCCGGGGTGAGCGGGGCGTCGGGGTCCTCCTCCTCCGACTCGGCCTCGTCCTCCAGGGCCTCGAGGGCCGAGTTGAGGTTGAATGCCACCATGTCGGCCAGCTCCCGGCACTCCGCCTCGACCTGTCCGAGGTACTCGAGAAGCGGCTTCGTCGACGCCCGCAGGGCCTCCATGTGGAGAAGATCCAGAGACTGGAGGGCCACGTCCCGAAGGGGGATCGAACGGGTCGCCTGAGTCGGGTCCACCGACTCGGGGGTGGGGCGGACGGGGTGCACCTCCAAGGACTCGGGGAGCTGCAGCATGCGCTCCCGCAGTCGCTGGGCCGTCTCGGACCCCGCCTGCTCGACCCGGCTCCGAGGGTCCCGTTCGACGACCGGCTCGAGGAGCGTCTCGTCCAGGACGGCCCGGGTATCCGTTTCGATGGACTCGGTGGCGGTGGCCAGCGCGCGGGCGTCCGCGCCGTCTTCTCCGGCCATCTCGAGGGTTCGCGCCAGAAGCTCCTGCAGCCCCTCCTGTGCCGCCTCCACCCGCTCCGCGAGGAAGAACACCGAGTCCCGGAGCGTGGACCCGAGGAGGCCGTCCAGGAGCTCCTCCACGTCCTGCCGCAGCGCCAGGAAGTCGTCCCCCAGTCGGAATCGGCCCGCCGAGCTCTCGAACCAGGCGGCCCACAACTTCCTCCGGGCGTCCAGTCGCTTCCGCTGCGAAGCCCGGCGCCGGTTGTCCCGCGGCCGGGGGTGGAGGGTGAGTCGGGTCCCCGCCTCCCGGATCCGGTCCGCAAGGCGCTTCTTGAGCAAGGTGACGCGTTCGGCCACGGCATCGAGGGCCTGGGCCGTGGGGACGGCCTCCGCCGCCTCCGCGAGGGCCTCATGGAGCCCGGCGGCCACGATCCGGGGATCGCTTTCGGCGTCCTCCCCGGCGTCCGGGTCCTCCTCCGCATGCTGGGCTTCCGCCGCCGGCGGGGCCTCGCTGGGGTCGTCGGCCACCGGCTCCTCGGCGGGTCCGTCCGCCGAGGCCGCCTGGCGGGTCGCCTCGATGGACGCGGACCGGAGGCGCTCGCGGAGCGTCGCCAGTCGCGCGTACTCGTCGGGATCCAGGTGGTCCTCGACCGTGTGGTCGGCCGCTTCCAGGGGGAACCAGTCCCGGACCCACCGCCCCAGGGCCAGCTCCGCGACGAGCAGGGGACGTGCATGGATCTGGTACAGGTCGTCCAGGATCCCCGGGAGCCCCGAGAGTCCCTCCACCTCCAGGGCGGCGGTGACCACCCGTCGCAGCGGGACCGTCTGCACCGGGGGCGTGCGCCGGACGGTGTCCGCCAGGCTCTGGCCGGCCCGCAGGACGCCCTTGAGGGCGGCCCGTCCCGGCCCGTCGTCTTCGGACCTCCGGTACCGGTCCGGCGGCGCAGGCCGACGGAGGGTCTCCGGCGCGCCGGCCACCACGTCCTCGAACCCGCTCAGGAAGGCCTCGAACAGCTGCCCGATCCGGCGACCGGGGTCGACCTCGTCGAACAGGCTCACCAGCGGACGGAACACCTCCGCGCGCACGCCCTGTCTGTAGACGCGCAAGGCGTCCCAGTCGAGCTCGGCCTCCGGGTCCTCCCTCCGCAAACCCGCCGTCTCCATCAGGGCCGCGTGGGCGTCCCGCGCCCCCGCCAGGGCCGACCGGATCCGCTGCGTCACCTGCCGGTCCAGCTTCTCGCACCATTCCTCGAAGTGCCGGTCCAGGGCCGCCTGCAGGTCGGCGACGGGATCGTCCGCCCCGGGGATCGCGACGTCCCCGACCGGTGGTTCCTCCTCCCGCCTCGTCCCGGCGGCCGACGGGCTCATCCGTCGTCCTCCGCCGCGTCGCCGTCGCCGTTCAGGGCCTCGGACGCCCCGGCCTCGTCCCCTTCCACACGGGACCCCGCCCCCTGCCACGCCCACCGGGCCGCCATGATGGGATCGTACGGGTCGGGCACCCGGCGGTCGAAGACCTGGTGCGGAGGCAGGAGCCCCGCCTCCCGGAACCCGGCCCGGGCCCGCTCGGTCACGTCGCTCATGAAGAGGAACTCGTAGCGCGGGTCCAGGACGTACGCCTTGACCTTGAGGTGGGTCAGGAACAGGTGGTCGAACTCGTCCTTGACCAGCACCACGATGGGCTTGTTCATGAACACGTACTTGGACGACGTGGCCGCCTCGAAGGCGATCTCCTTGGCCCGGGCCTCGTCCACCCAGCCCGGGAGCCAGAGGTCGGTGACCACCTGGCAGTTCAGCTCCCCCGCGTTGGCGTTCGCCACCTGGTCTTCCACGATCTGGGCATTGGGCACCGTCACGAGATTGTCGTCCGGCGTCACCACCCGTGTGGACCGGATGCCGATGGAGACCACCTCGCCGTAGGTCTCCCCGACCCGGATCTTGTCCCCGACCTGGAACGGCTGGTCGAAGAGGACGATGAGCCCGCCGAAGACGTTCTTCAGGATGTCCTGCGCCGCGATGCCCAGCGCGACGCCCCCCGCGGCCCCGGCGGCGATCAGCCCTCCGGCGTCCAGGTCCAGGATCACCAGCCCGGTGAAGAGGGCCGCCAGGAACCAGATCGCGATGCGGAGGACGGGCCCCAGGCGCTTGTAGAAGAGGCGGCGGGAGGCGTTGCGCTCCGCCAGCCGCCCCAGGATCCAGACCAGGAGGCGGACCGCGCTGGCCACAAGGGCCAGGAAGATGAAGGCGAAGAAGATCCGGAGGCCCCAGTTCCGGACGGTGTCGGCGCCCTGCTCCAGGATCTCGGAAGAGGACGCCGCCACGTTGCTCGAGTCCCGCCGGGCGCTGTCGGGGCGCGGCCGCCCCTGGAGCGCCACAAGGCCCAGGATGGTGCTCCGGAGGCTGTCGTTCACCGCCTCCAGGCGGGCGACCCGGGCCTGGAGGCCCGTGGTGTCCTGTCCCGTCCCGGCCGTCGACGGGCCGGAGCCCTGGGGAGCGGTTGCGGTCGCCCCCACCGCTCCCCCGGAGGACGGCGGGCTGGGACGCGCCGCGACGGCCGCCGTGTCCGTCAGGGAGTCCAGGAGCTCGGCAGGAACCTCCAGGGGGCTCTCCTGGGAGATCCCGGGCGCACCCACGGGCGGGCCGGCGGCGGGTGGGGCGGGGGCCGTGTCGGTCGCCACGGGAGCCGGGGCGGCGTCCTCGGTGCCGTCGTCACCGAAGCCCAGCCGGTCGCAGCCCGCCAACGGGGCGAGGACCAGGAGGCCAGCGGCGAGGAGGCGAAGCGAAGCGGACACGGTCTCTCCGGTCGGGGAGGGGCGGGAACGCCGGAACCTAGGGCGCCGCCCGCCCGGACGCGACGCTTTCCACCACACCGCGGAGCGCACGGACGCCTTCCACGAGGCGAGGACCGGGTCGACCCAGGAAGGGCTCCCCGATGCAATGGACCTGGCCGTTGCGGATCGCGGGCACGTCCGCGAACGCCGGATTCCCGAGCACCACGTCCGGCCGGTACTTGTCCGGATGCACGCCGCACCACGACAGCACGATGGCGTCGGGCGCCAGCTCGGCGACCTCCTCGTCGGTCATCGGGCGGCTCTTCACCTCCTCGTGACCCAGCGGTGTCCGGCCGCCGGCCCGCAGCACCGCCTCGTGGGCCCAGCTCAGGCGCCCCGGGGTGATCACCGGCTTCGGCCACCACTGGATCAGGATGGAGGGCCGGTCGGTCTCCAGGGACTCGTGCCCCGCGGACCCCTCGCCCAGCTCGGTCCGCATCCCGGCCACCAGGGCCTCGGCCCGGTCCGGGACGCCCAGGAGGTCGCCGATCCGGTGGATGTCCCGGTAGACGTCGGGGATGGACACGGGCTCCGGGGCGATGAACGGGAGCCCCGCCTCTTCGAGCTTCGCCACCACCTTCTCGTGGCCGGGCACCGTCAGCGTGGCCAGGACAAGGTCCGGCTCCAGGGCGGCCACCCGGTCCACGTCGATGTCGAGGTCGGGGCCCAGCTTCGGCAGGGGGGTGACGAGGTCCACCGGCCAGTCCGAGTGGTCGTCGACGCCCACCAGCAGGTGCCCGCACCCGAGGGCGTGGACGATCTCGGTGTTCGAGCAGGCGAGGGAGACGATGCGCATGGCGGAAGCTAATCGGGGGCGCGTCGGCTCTTCAACGGCCGTGGTCGGCCGCCCTCCGACCTCGTCCGGGCGGGTCGGGTGGGGGGACGCCGACGACGAGGAGCGGCGTCCGCCTTTCCCTCCGATGCGGTCGTCCTGAAACCCGGACCGGTGGTGCCCTCGTACACACCTATGTAGACTTCTACTGTACCTATGTAGAGGTCTACAACCTATCGGCGGGTGTCGCCGTCCGAAGAGTCGGACCCGCGACGCGCCTAAGCCTGCGAGACACGATGACGCCCATGCGACTCACCCACGCCACGAGCCTGATCCTGAGGGCCATGGCGGCGGGGCACCGGCACGGCTTCGAGATCATGGAGGCGTCGGGCCTTCCCAGCGGGACGGTCTACCCGGCCCTGCGCCGCATGGAGGCCTGGGCGCACGTGACGTCCGAGTGGGAGGAGGAGGAGCGGGCCCGGGACGAAGGCCGGCCCCGACGTCGGCTCTACACCCTCACCGAGACGGGACGGGCCCTGTCGGCCGAGGCGGGGGAACGGCTGGGTGAGGCGGCCCGGCTGTTGAGCAACGACCCGGTCCTGGGCGGGGCCCGGGGGGCGGGCGAGGCCTGATCCATGGACGTCCTGGTGGGTGGGGCGGTGCGAACGTGGGTCTGGCTCGCGGGGCTGCTGGTGCCCGGGGCCGAGCGGGCCCGTTGGCGGGAGGAATGGCGGGGCGACTTCGAGGCGGCCCGGCGGGCCGGGGCCTCGGGGGTCGCGTTGATCGGATGGGCCCTGGGCGTGACGAGGGCCGCGTGGACTTTCGGATTCGAGGAGATGAGCATGGGCGGTTGGGCACGAGAGGTTCGGCACGCGGCGCGGGGGCTCTTCCGATCGCCCGGCTTCGCGGTGGTCACCATCCTGACGCTGGCCCTGGGGATCGGCGCCAACACGGCGATCTTCAGCGTCCTGAACGGCGTCCTCCTCCAGCCGCTCCCCTACGAGGAGCCCGGGGAGTTGGTGTACGTCACCTCGGCGTTCCCCACCATGGGGTTCGACGAGTTCTGGATCTCGCCGCCGGAGTACATGGAGCTCCAGGAGCGGTCCCGTTCTTTCGACGTGATCGGGGCCTTCCGGGAGGGCGAGGCCAGCGTCGGGGGCGGGGAGCAGCCCACCCGGGTTCCCGCGGCGATCGCGTCGGCCGAGCTGTTCCAGGCCCTGGACGTGGCGCCGGCCCTGGGACGCTGGTACACCGCCGAAGAGGACATCCCGGGATCGGACGTCGTGGTCCTCTCGCACGAGCTGTGGACCCGGGAGTTCGGGGGCGAGCGCACCCTCCTGGGAACCGGGATCGAGGTCAACGGGGCGACCCGGACGGTCGTGGGCATCATGCCGGCCGGCTTCGACGTGGACGACCACGGCATCGAGGTGTGGACGCCGCTGGGGCTGGACCGCTCGAACCGTCAGAACCGGGGGAGTCACTACTTGAACCTCGTCGGGCGTCTCGCGTCGGGCGTCACCCTGGAGCAGGCGTCGTCGGAGCTCACCGACCTGGTGACCCGGTGGACCGAGGAGAATCCCGGGGTCCACGTGCCCAGCCCCGACAACCATC
>DATHRY010000258.1:0-2668 GCA_035464715.1 Longimicrobiales bacterium | reverse complement strand
GGGCCTCCGGGTGGTCCGGGACCTCCACGACATGGGCCTCGACGTGGCGGTCATCGACAGCTCCCCCGACGAGGCGGCCCGGGAGACCCTGGAGCGCCTGTCGGTCCCCACGATCCTCGGGGACGCCCGCTCCTCCGCCACTCTGTCCCACGCGGGGATCGAGCACGCCGACGTCTTCGTGGTCTGCACCGGGAACGACCGGGTGAACCTCGAGGTCGCCATGAAGGTGCGGGAGATCCGGAGCGACATCCGCATCGTGGCTCGGATCTGGGACCCGGGCGTGGGCCGTCGCATGGAGCAGTTCGGGATGGTGGACTCGGTCCTCTCCGCCGCCGACCTGTCGGCGCCCGCCTTCGCCGGGGCGGCGCTGGGGATCGAGATCACCCAGACGCTGCAGGTGAGGGGCGTGGAGTATTCCACCGTGCGGCTCAGAGTGGCCCCGGGATCGTTCCTGGACGGTGCCGAGGTGGGCGCCCTGGAGACCCGGGAGGACCTCGAGATCGTCCTGGTGAGCTCGGGCGAGACGGTCGCGGTCGACCCGGACCCCGACGCCACGGTACGGGCCGGCGACGACGTGGTGATCTTCGCCCGGCACGACCGGGTGCTGGAGGTGGTGACCCGGAATCGCTGACGCGGCGTGGGGATTTTCCCGCTAGGAAGCTCCGACGGTTCGTGATAGGCTGAGCATGTCTCGACCTCTCCCCCGCTGGTGGAGCCGAGGATGCGGACGGACCCGATCAGAAGAGCGGTTCTCGCCGGCCTGGTCGCCATTGTGGCGCCGGCTCCGGCGGCCTCCCAGGAGATCCCCCGCGACGAGTACCTGGCCATGCTGCCCCTGTCGGTCCCGAGGCTGGGCCTCGAGACCGAGGCCTCCCGTTCGCTCCACCTCTTCGGGGACCCGGAGGCCCCGGGCTACCGGGACACGGACCCCGTCGACGGCATCGACGACCGGCGGGGAGAGCTTTTCGAAGCGCTGGCCGTCCGCTTCGCCCCATACCTCGTCCAGAACACCACCGACGTGCCGATGAGCTTCGAGGTGTTCATCCGGAACCGGGACACGTTCCCCCTCACCATCGACCGGTGGAGGACGAGCGAGGAGGAGGTGGAGCTGGTGGACAGCGCCGGGATCAACGTCTCGGCCCTGGGTGACGCCGCGTGCGATCCGGGTCTTCGGGACGAGGTGTTCGATCGCTTCCCCGCCCCCGGGATGGACCCGGCCGTGGAGGACTGCAAGCTGCTGGTCCTCATGGACCGATACACCCCGGGTGCGGGGCTCTTGGACCCCCGGGACGCCGCCCTGGTCCGGGCCTCCACCGATCGCTTCGAGGTCCTCTACTTCAACTTCCCCGGCGACGGCGAGAAGACCTGGAGTCAGGCCTACAGGGACGAATGGGAGCGGACACCGGCGGAGCGGCGGGCGGGCTTCATGCACGCGTACGTGCACCCCTTCCTGACGGAGCTGGAGGAGGGCGGGTACGAACTCATCCTCCAGTACTGGTTCTTCTATCCCTCGAACGACAGCGGGATGGACCACGAGGGGGACTGGGAGCACATGAACGTCGTGGTGGCGCCCCGGAGCCTGGTGGCCGGGGGTCTCGACGCCGACGTCGTGGCGGACATCCTCGACGGTCGGTGGTCGCTGGAGGACGACGCCCCGGATCCCCTCGTCATCCGCCGCGTGGACTACTACTTCCACGAGTTCGTGTGGCCCCTGGACTTCTCCCGGCCCAACGTCTACCTGCCCCGGGACGAGTGGCAGGCCCAGGTCGACACCCTGCCCCGGAGCCGCTTCCGGGAAGACGAGATCTGGGCGAATCTCCGCCACATGGTCTACGTGGACGACGCCGAGACCGTCCTCAACACCCACCCGCTGGGCTACATCGGGGCCGACAACAAAGGGCTGAACCAGGCCCTCCGGGCACCGGGCGGGTCGAACCAGGAGCCCCACGGGACCTACCCGTTCCCGGGCCGCTACAACAACGTCGGCCCCGGAGGCACCACGGATCACGTGGCCCGCTACGTCGATCTCCGGGACCACCTCCGGGACGTGGCCGCGGGCCGGGCTCCCGAAGGCCCCACCTTCCGGGACCACGCCATCATCGGCCTGGCGGACCCGGACCGGATCCGGATCGTGCCCGACTGGGAGCGTGTGGCGGAGCTGGCCCGGGAGCGGCCGGAGGTGCGGCGGGACTGGGCCTGGCTCCTCCTCCCGATCCGCTGGGGTTACCCCGCGACCCGCTCCCCCTTCGCAGGCGTGCTCCGACACTACAACACCGGCAACGTGGCGCCCCAGGGCCCCTCGTTCAACGCAGGATGGAACACGACGGGGTCGTCGTCGGGCTTCCACCTCTACGAGCCTCACTCCCTCCCCTCGGTCTTTCCGACCCAGGTCCAGGACAACTTCCAGAACAGCTGGGGCTTCCTGAACCTGACGGCCCCTCTTCTCCTCAACCTCCCTCCCCTGGACTTCGTCACCCGGCTGCTGGCCTATCCCGTGACCTCGCTGATCGGGCGTCACGACCCGGTCTACTATCCCCGGGACGGGCTGCCGTACCGGTTCGTGGGGCTCTCCACCGGCGTCACGGCGAACCGGCAGGACCCGGGGTTCCGATCCCTGGCCCTGAACGCGGAACAGCGGGCGGAGTTCGTCACGAACCTGCTCTCCCAC
>DATHRY010000257.1:0-3285 GCA_035464715.1 Longimicrobiales bacterium | reverse complement strand
AGGTGGAAGGCGGTCCCCACGAAGCTCGCGGCGCGGGCCATGAGCCCGGTGTCGTAGGCGTAGCCCGAGGGGGAGAAGAGGCCGGAGGCCAGGGCCTCCGGAGTGGCGCGAGGGGTCAGGTGCACGACGTCCAGGAAGAGGAAGAGGAGGGCCAAGCCGGCTCCCGCGATCACACCTGCTTCGGCGCCCTGGGCACAGCGCGTGTACAGCTTCATCGGTTCGTTCCGGCCTGAGAGAGGCTTCCCTCACCACGTCCCCGCCACAGGATGTGACACGGTCGGGCCGGACGCAAACGTCCCGTGCGGTACGCAGGGGCCTCAGGCGGGGCGCACCGAGGCTCCCGGTCCCGGAACGGCCACGAAGGGCGCGAGCTCCGGCGCCGGGTCGAAGGCGGCCTGCCGCGCCGCAAGCCGGGAGCGCACCTCGTCGACGGCGGCGGCGTCGCACACCGCCAGCATGCAGCCCCCGAATCCGGCCCCCGTAAGGCGCGCCCCGGCGGCCCCGGCGGCCAGGGCCGCCTCGACCAGGGCGTCCAGGCGCGGATGGCTGACCTCGTAGAGGTCGCGGAGGGAATCGTGCGACGCGTTCAGCAGGCGACCGAACGCCAGCAGCTCGCCGCCCCGCAGCGCCTCGGTGGCCTGCTCCACCCGGACCGCCTCGTTCAGGATGTGCCGCACCCACGAGGCCACCGGTTCCTCGAGGCCCGCGGCGGCGGCCAGAAGCTCGTCGGTGGCCACCCGGGCCAGGAGCTCGCGTGGGGAGGCCCCCGGCCGACCCACGTCGGCGGCGATACGGGCCAGGCCGGTGGTGGTTTCGGAGCGGCGGGCGTTGTAGGCCTCCTGGGCGCCCCCGGACTTCTCCGCCCGGACACCGGTGTGGGCCACAACCACCCGCCAGTCCCCGGGTATGGGCACCGGCTCCGCAGCCAGCGGCGCGAACTCGATCCGGAGCGCGTGTCCCGCCCGGCCCAGCAGGCTCGCCGCTTGATCCATCCCCCCTCCCGCCGTCCCCACGAAGCGCTCGCCCTCGGCGGCGGCCTCGGCCAGGACCAGGGGCGGCACCTCGCGGCGGTCGGCGTGGAGGAGGGCCTGGCACATGGCCACCATCAGGGCCGACGACGACGAGAGACCCGCGGCGGGCGGGAGGTCCGAGGTGACCTGCCCCTCGATCCCCCGTCGGCAGTGGAAGGTCTCCAGGGCGGTGACGGCGGCGGCCCGGGCGTAGTTCCCCCAGTCCCCCAGGGGGCCCGGCTCGAGCCCCGGCACCATGCGGAAGTCACGGGCGGGAAACGAGGTGTCCGCGTTCTCCAGGAGGATCCGTTCGTCCTCCCGGGGGGTGAACCGGATGCGCACGCCCCGCTCCAGCGCCATGGGCAGGACCGGGAGCGCGTGGTAGTCGATGTGCTCGCCAATGAGGTTGACCCGCCCCGGCGCGAAGGAGAGGAACGGACCTTCCCCGGTCATCCGTACCGGGCGTCGATGGCGCGGCGGATCTGGTCGAGGCTCTGCCCCTCCCGGTACCGGCCGATGGCCAGGCGGGCCTCACCCTGACAGATGTTGCAGCCCCGGGCCATCCCCCGCTCGTGGTAGCAGGTCAGGAGGGAGCGGTTCCCAAGAAGCATGCAGCCGCAGTAGCAGGCGAGGCCGTCGGCGATCTCGGGCATCTCCCGGATCCCGTTGTACAGCTCGATCACGGCGTCGGGATTGCCCTCCGCCCGGAGCTGCTCCTCGCTGATCACCCCGCTCCCGTCGATCCCCGGCCGGGGCTCGGGATGGTCGAAGCGCCGCCGCAGGGCGATGACCTCCCGCGGGAGGAGGAGCGCCGCGACCCCGGCGACCGGGAGCGCCCGAAGGAACGCGCGTCGATGCATGAGACGATCCTGATGAAGGTTCTGGTGCAATGTGTACCCTCGGCGTGGTGACGCGGAAGTCTGGTCGCCACGCCACGGAGGCGCCGAAGGACTCCGGGACCTCCGCGTCCTCACATCAGGAGGCGCGAAAGGACACCCTCGTCGCCAACCGCCCGAGGTGCCTCACTCCGTGTGGAACCCCCCTCAGCCCCGGAAGATGCCCAGGCGGGGCCAGCTCTCCCAGCGGCCCCGGGTGAAGTCGGGGAAGGCCGCCGGCCGGCTGCCGTTCGCCACCGACCACTCGGTCAGAGGCGTGACCGCCGACAGGGCGGCGGCATCGTAGACGTTCATGTCGGTGGGAAGCCCCTCCCGCAGGCACTTCACCAGCCGGTAGTCCTCGATGTAGTCCATGCCCCCGTGGCCGGCGCCCTCGCTCAGGGCCTCGAGGTCCTTCCAGAGCGGGTGGTCGTACTCGTCCAGCAGCTCGGTCCACTCCTGCCATTGATGCGGCGGGCTCTCTCCCTCGATGTAGACCCGGTGGGGGTAGCCCTGGAAGATGCCGTTGGTCCCCTGGACCATGTGGATCCGGGAGTAGGGCCGGGGGAGGTTGGTGTCGTGGCTCAGGTAGATCGTCCGCCCGTTGGCCGTCTTGATGAGCGCCGTGTTCACGTCACCCAGAACGTAGGTCTCGTCCCGCTTCGGATCCCCGGCGGGGTAGCGCTCCCGGGCCCATTCCTGGAGCCCCCGTGAGGGGGAGCTCATGGAGACGAGGTAGCTGAAGCGGTCCCCGCGGTTGATGTCCATGACGTTGGCCACGGGGCCGAGGCCGTGGGTGGGGTACAGATTGCCGTTCCGCTCCATGGAGTGGTCCCGGCGCCAGAGCCCCTCGCCCGTCTCGGAGAATTTGATCGCCCTGAGGTCGTGCAGGTAGCCGCACTCGGCGTGGAGGATCTCTCCCAGAAGCCCCTGCCGGGCCAGGTTGAAGACCATCATCTCCGGACGGTCGTAGTTGCAGTTCTCCATCATCACGCAGTGCTTCTCGTACCGCTCCGCATGCTCCACCAGCTTCCAGCAGTCCTCCACGGTGTACGCTGCCGGCACCTCCGTGGCCGCGTGCTTCCCGTTCTCCATGGCGGCCAGGCACACCGGGACGTGCCAGCGCCAGGGCGTCGCCGTGAAGACCAGATCCAGCTCCTCCTCCTCGCACATGCGCACGAAGTCCCACTCGCCGCGGGTGAAGAGCGTGGGCGACCTCCGCCCGTCGGCCTCCACCCAGCTCGCTACCTCCCGTGCCCGGTCCTCCCGGATGTCGCCGATGGCCAAGATCTCCACGCCGTCGATGCGGAGGAAGTTGCGGACGTGGGCGCCTCCCTGGAGGCCGACGCCGACGAAGCCGACGCGAACCACGTCCATGGGGTCGGCGGCGAAGGGACGCT
>DATHRY010000256.1:0-40993 GCA_035464715.1 Longimicrobiales bacterium | reverse complement strand
CTCGGTCCCGGTGCTCGCCCGCCTACTCCTGCATCCCGCCGACGCGTTCCCAGGGCAGGCGGGTTCTTGGGGGGCCTGGGCGGGAAGACCCTCCCGGCGGGACCTCGCTCGCGGGGCTCGCATCGGCTTGGGCGGGCGGGCGTGCGTGCCTCTCCGACCCTGGCGGGAACCCGGCCGCCCGGAGGACGGACGAGCAACGGGGCGCCGGGATGTACCCCGGCGCCCCGTGCTTCCGCCCCCTCCTTGGGGGCGCTCCCCCGATGTCAGATCAGATTCGCAAACCTCCACGTGAATGTCGCCGTCCGGGCGGGCGTGAGGACGAAATGGCCGTCGTCGGTCTCGGTCAGAATTCCTCCGTGATTCAGGAAACAACCCACGCCCCTGATCACCAGAGCATCCTCGAGTTCGCCGGCGAACTCGAAATCGTCCCATTGGCAGGAGAGCGTTCCGCCCCCACGTGGGTTGCGGACGAAGGTCGCTCGGTCCGCCACCCGCCCGGCGAACGTACAGAAGCCGGCGTCGGTGGACTCGCCGGGGTTCAGGACCTCAGCGGACTGCAGCAGCTTCGCCGAGCCCGAGCCCGCGCCGACCACGTCCACGGCGTCGAGCTCGTACTGACCGGGACCGGTGAAGGCTTCGGGAATCACCTGCCGGAAGGAGATCCGGACCGTCCGGCCGCGGAAGGCGTAGAGGTCGGCCATCCTGTCCTGCCACCCCGTGTCCCCGGTGAGATCCAGGCCCGTAGACAAGCTGTAGGGCGTCGCCAGGACGTCCCCGGACTCGGGGTCGAGGATCTGAAGCTCCACGACCCGGGGTTGAGTGGCGGGATCACCGAGGGTGAAGTCCCACTGGGCCCGGTCCGACCAGGTGAGGGCCTGGAGCGGACCGCCCCCGACCTTGATGTCCCGCTGCAGGGTGAACTCCATGGGCCCGATTCCGTCGAATCCGTTCCACGCGACGAAGTCGCCGTCCTGGGGGTCGGTGGGGGCGAAGAACCCGCTACCGTCGCCGGCGGGGCTGACGAGCCAAGGGATGAAGGGTGCATCGGTCACGGCCGGTGTCCAACCCGAGAAGTCACCGGTCTCGAAGCTGCCGTTCCACAACGAGCTCCCGTCCGTGTGGGCCGAGGCCGTCGGGGGGAGCTCCATCGCGCTCGGGGTGGTGATCGGGGCCGGGCTACTGAGTGCCGCGTCGATCATCGCGGCGTATTCGGCCTCCGGCGCGGAGGTGGGGGGCGCACCGACCGGGTCGCTGTTCTCGCACCCGACCAACGCAACGGACAACCCGCCAGCCAACAGGACCAGTCGCTTCATTTGCTGCCTCCTGGGTATACGGGATCGGGGTCGCGTCGGGGGTTCGGCCCCATCGATCAAGGAGCGAGTAGGGTACGCGCGGGACTGCACCTTGGCAAACCCCCGTGATCCAGGGACTTAGGCGCTGTGCGCAGGGAGCGGGCGGGGTAGACCGCGGCCCCCGTCTCAGCCCCAAGGAAGGGCCGTCCGGGAGCGCGAATGCCGCGACGGAGTTCTCGGCCGTCCCGATCCCCCCGCGCCCTTCCGCGGCGAAGGGCGAGGCGGATGTGTCGGTGGCCGAGGCGAGCCCCCTTCCCCCCGTTCGGCCTTTGTGGTGCAGCCCCTTCCGGTCCGCAAGGGGGGAACGTTTGCCGCCCTGGGCATCCCCTCGTGCAACAGTCGTCGGAGTCGGGCTCGGCGTCCCGATACCGGAGCCCCACTGGTCTCGCCGACCTGGTGGAGTCAGGTGAGGGTGAGCTGACACTGCGACCCGGGCGCTGGCTACCCTCCCTCCGCTCGTGCCGGGTCGGTCGAGGCCAGGTGGACCAGGGCGTTCACCGACCAGGCCCGGAGGAACGGTGCCTCCGCGGCAACGCCGGCACGGCACAGCTCCAGCCAGGGCGGGACCAGGGCCTGCGGGATCGCGAGGGAGGGAAGCGCCTGCACCAGATGGAGCCTCGCCCAGCCGTCGGTGTGCCGCAAGGCCGTGACGCTCGGCGGCGGACTTCGAACCCGGAGGCGCGTCAGGACCCTACCTGGTCCCCTCCTGGAACGGGCGGGGAGCCGTCCCCGATCACGACCTCCGCGCGAAGACGGGCTCCAGCTTCCCCGCCCAGGAGGGGGATCGACACCGAACCGTCCGGGTCGGGCTCGAGAGGGCGGCCGGCGATCCGCGCGTCCACGATGCGCCGCCCCGGACCCCTTCGCCGCACGCGGATCTCGTAGACCACGCCGTCGTCGGCCGTGTAGTCGATCTCGTAGTGGTCCCACCCGGGAGGAGGGGCGGGGGTGAGCCGGATCCGTCCGGGCGCGAGCTCGAAGCCCAGGATCGACTCCAGGGCCACCCGGTACATCCAGGCACCGGAGCCCGTGTACCACGACCACCCTCCGCGGCCGACGTGGGGCGCCACACTGTAGACGTCCGCGACGGCGACGTACGGTTCGACCCCGTACCGCTCCGCGGAGAGGGGCCCGGTGGAGCGGCTCACGGGATTGAGCAGGCGGAACAGCTCGGCGGCCCGCTCGGTCCGCCCGGCCCGGGCCATGGCCGACACGAGCCAGAGGACCCCGTGGGTGTACTGCCCACCATTCTCCCGCACCCCCGGCAGGTAGCCCTTGATGTAGCCCGGATCCCGCGGCGTCTCGTCGAAGGGGGGGGTGAGCAGGCGTAGAACGTCCCCCTCGCGATCGACGAGGTGGGCGTCCGCCGCGTCGAGGGCGAGCTCCACGCGCTCCGGGGGGGCCACCTTCGAGAGCACCGCCCAGGCCTGGGCGATGGCGTCGATGCGGCATTCCACGTTCGAGGCGGAGCCGAGGGGCGTTCCGTCGTCGTAGAAGGCGCGGCGGTACCAGGCGCCGTCCCAACCCCCGTCGTCGAGGGCCTCGGCCAACCCCTCCATGTAGGCCCTGTACCTCATCACACGGGCGTGATCGCCCCGGGTCTCGCAGAAGGGCAGGAATCCCTCCAGCACGGCGTGCAGGAAGAAGCCGAGCCACACGCTCTCGCCCTCGCCTCCCGCTCCCACCCGGTTCATGCCGTCGTTCCAGTCGCCCGAGCCCATCAACGGGAGGCCGTGACGTCCGCGGGTGAGGGATCGATCCAGGGCGCGGCAGCAATGATCGTAGAGGTCGCCGTCGGCTGGCGCCCGGGTCGGGACGAGATAGGCCTCGTCCTCCCCCGGCTCCAGGAGCCGGGCCGTGAGGTAGCCCGCCCGCGCGTCCAGGACCTGCCCGTCGCCCGTGGCCTCCACATAGAAGGTGGTGACGTACGGGAGCCAGAGCAGGTCGTCGGTGAAGCGGCTCCGGATCCCCCGTCCCGTGGGCGGATGCCACCAGTGCAGCACGTCACCCTCCACGAACTGGTGCGCGGCGTGGAGGAGGATCTGGCGCCGGGTGAGGGCCGGATCGACGTAGACCATCGCCATGGCGTCCTGGAGCTGGTCGCGGAAGCCGAAGGCGCCCCCCGACTGGTAGAACGCAGATCTCGCCCAGATCCGGCAGGAGAGCGCCTGATACAGCAGCCACCCGTCCATCACCCGGTTCAGGTGCGGGTCGGGGGTGCGGACGCGGACCCGTCCGAGCCGCTCTTCCCACCGGCGCGTCACGGCCTCGAGCTCGGCGTCCACGGCGGTCTGATCCGCGAATTTCGCCACGAGCGCCATCGCGTCGCCGGTCGTCGGCGCCTCTCCCAGAAGGAAGGTGACTGTACCTTCCTCGCCCGGCGCCAGGTGGAGCGGCACGCGGTAGGCGGCGCAGGGGTCGAGTCCGGCGCCCGTCCGTTCCTCGAGGGTGGCCTGGTGCTCGACGGCGAACGGCGCGAATACGTCCCCTCGACGGCCCAGGAAGGCGGCGCGATCGGCCGTCGCCTCCCCCGTCGGGCTCTCGGTGACCACGTGGGTGAACGCCACCCGGCCCGCGAATTCCTGGTTGTAGCTGTTCCGCGCCGTCAGGGCGCCGGTGACGGGATCCCGCTCGGTGATCACGAAGCGCGTCGAATCGCTGCGGTGGACGCCCATGACCCATTCCTGGAAGCGGAAGAGGGACAGCGCCCGCGGCTCGGCCGACGTGTTCCGCACCCGCACCCGGATCAGCTTCACCGGGTCCTCGACGGCGACGAAGAGGGTGAGGTGGCTCTCGAGACCGGCGAAGTCCGCATGGTAGTCCGTTCGGCCGAAGCCGTGGACGATCCGGTATTCGCCCGGAGGACCCGGGGTGGGATTGGGCGTGAGGGAGGCATACCGGCCCGCACCGTCGTCCCGAAGCCACGTCGCTTCCCCCGGTCGGTCGGTGACGGGATCGTTGGTCCACGGGGTCAGCCGGTTCTCCCGGCTGTTCACGCTCCAGGTGTAGCCCCCGCCCTCCGACGTGGCCGTGAATCCGAACCCCTCGTTGGCCACGACGTTGATCCACGGTAGGGGAGGGGGGTGGAGGCCCGCGTCGGTGACCGGAACGCGGATCTCGTAGCGACCGTCCTCCAGGAAGCGCCCGTACCCGTTGTCCAGCGTGGGTCCGGCGGATTCGGCCTCCGGGGCGTCGGCGCCGGGGCCAGGGTCCCGCATCTCCACCGGGACCCCCGGTGGCGCCGTCTCCACTTCGGCGGCCGGGCGTGCCTCTCTCGGATACGGCCGAGCGGGTAGCCGGGGGCCGGGCGTCGACAGGAGCTGATGAGGCGGAGCCGGGGTGGTCCCTCGGCCGGATCCTGCCGCCGGGGGCAGGTGGGCCGGGAGCCCCCCCTCGAAGACGGCGTGCGCCACCGTGAGGAGGAGGGCCCGGTCTTCGGGGGGCAACTGGTCGGCCCGCAATACGTAGTCGGCGCCCCTCGCGGGTCCTTCCCCCGGCCGATGGGTGCCCGCGGCGATCGCCGCCGTGATGCGGTCCTGGAGCCCCTCGGCGTACGAGGGCGGGTGCTCGTTCAGGAAGAGGATGTCCACGCTGAGCCCTCTCAACCGCCAGAAGTGAGCCGCCCGCACCACGTTCTGGACGCGGTCCACCTCGTCCATGGAGTCGACCCTCACCACCACCAGGGGGAGGTCGCCCGAGATCCCGTAGGCCCAGAGCCCCGACTGCTGGCGGGTGTTCGTCTCGAGGACCGCGGCGGGGGCCCTCAGACGGGGATCGGCCTGGAGCACGGCGGCCGCGAAGGGCTGGTACCGCAGCGCCTCGGCCTCCCGCACGTTGAGGTACTGGAGCTCGGCCGGCCCGTAGGCGGCGGCGAGCTCCAGGGCGCGCTGGACGGCCGCCGGGTCCTGGTAGCGCTCCGCCAACTGGAGCGCCTCCCCCCGGTCCGCCCCCACGCCCAGGGTGAAGCTCAGCACGACCTTCTGGCGCGGGCCGAGCACGACGCCCTGTCGCAGGGAGAAGATCGGGTCCAGGACGGGTCCGCTCGCTCCCCCCAGGACCGCCCCGGTACGAAGGGCCGCGGGGCTCGCCAGCGTGCGACCGCGTCCGATGAAGGCCGCCCGGTCCGTCTCGAACTCCATCGGGGCCTTCTCCGGAGGCGATGCCGCGGGGGCGAGTGCGTGGAACATCCAGGGCGCCGCCTCGCCCTGCCGACGGGGGCGTCGTGACGCCAGGAGGGTGCCTCGCTCCGGCAGGGCCTCCGTCTCCACGAAGAGCTTCGAGAACGCGGGATGGGCTCGATCGGCACCGACTCGGTTCAGCACGACCTCGAGGTAGCTGGTCACGTCGAGGCGCCGAGGCTCCTCGCCGTAGTTGGTGAGCGTGAGGCGTCGGACCTCCACGTTGTCCTCCGGCGACACCCCCACCTCCACGTAGCTCTCGATCCAGTCGTACACCAACGCGCTCTCGACCTTGCTGAGATGATGCCAGGTGTCGAAGCGGTCCGGGCTCGACGGGGCCGGAAGGGGGGTGACCGACCACCGCCGTCCGGAGTCCAGGTCCCGGAGGTAGAAGAAGACGCCGTGGGGGTCGGGGCTCCGGCCCGGCTCCCAGCGCGTGAGCTCCCAGTCGCGGTACCGGGAGTAGCCGGTGCCGGCCTGGGTGATGAAGGTGTCGTAGCGGCCGTTCGAGAGGAGCTGCCCCGGGGGGGTCGGGTCGTCGAGCCGGTCCGCGGGCAGGTGGATGACCGCCGACTCCGGGGTCTCCCGTTCTCCCGGATCGACCGAGGTCTCCATGGGATGCGGGTCGGTGGTCTCGATCTGCCTGGGGATGCGCTCCTGGAGCAGCAGCTCCGCGGATCGGGGGAGGGCCGCGCGCTGGAAGCGGCGCTGGAGACGGTCGTCGTCGAGGACGTTCGAGGCCGCGAGGAGGGTCATCGCCTGGTGATGGGCCATCCAGGTGGACACGATGGCGCTCTTCTGACCCACCGGGACCCGCTCGGGCGTGTAGTCGATGGCATCGTAGAAACCGTAGTGACCCATGGCGCCCTCCGCCCCCAGCCGCCGCAGGTTGTCCACCGCGCTCGCTGGGCGGATCATCGCCCCGAGGGCGCTCGCGTAGGGCGCGACCACGAAGTCCTCCGACATCCCCCGCTTGAGGGCCAGCCCGGGCACCCCGAAGGCCCGGTACTGATAGTCGAGGTCGAGATTCAGGACGTTGTAGGCCGATTCCGAGATCCCCCACGGAAGCCCCGCTCGATCGGCGTATCGCACCTGGGCGTCGACCGCAGCCTCACAGGTCTCGGCCAGGAGCGTGCCGGGCCAGGAGCCCGTCAGGAGCAGGGGCATGAGATATTCGAACATGGTGCCGGACCAGGAGAGGAGGACGCTCCCCTCGTCGGTGACCCCCGTGGGTCGACCCAGCCGGAACCAGTGTTCCAGCGGCACGTCCCCCTTGGCGACGGCCAGGAAGGAGGCCAGTCGCGCCTCGCTCGCCAGGAGGTCGTAGCGTCCGGCGTCGGGCTCCAGCGTGTCCACGTTCATCCCGATGAAGAACAGGTCCGCTTCGGGGTCGTACAGGGTCCGGAAGTCGGTGGCCTCGACGGTCGTCCGCATCCATCGTCCAAGGTCCTCGGCCCGGGCGAGACATCCCCGGACCTCGGCCAGGGCGGCACGAGCGAGAGGGTCGTCGGGCCGGCCGGTGAGGGCGGTGGCCAGCTCCCCCGGCGACCGGGCCGAGACGACCTCCGGGGGGGGCGACTCGCCGCGGGCGATCCAGGGGACGAACCGGCGCACCTCGTCCCGGGCCTCCTCGATCCGCACGAGGAGACGGGCCAGCGTCTCGGACAGCGGGTCGGCCGTGACCCGCGGGTCCTCCCGGGGAAGGTCGAGGGCCTCCCGCACCGCCTCGGCGTCGGCCTGGAGGCGATCGAGGAAGCTGCCCCACACCACCGGATCCCCCGAGCGCCCCTCGGCCGCCGTCGCCTCCAGCCTCGCCAGGGTCGAGAAGGCGTCGGCGGGGAGCCTCGAAGACGTGGAGTCGGAGGAGGGAGGCGCCGTCGCGAGATCGCCGAGCGCGGCCACGTGGTCGCGCATCCCCCGGACATCCTCGTCCCGCCAGAGTTCCGCGTCGGGGAACTCCGCCATGGCGCGCCCCAGGGCGACGAGAGACGCGACGAAATTCCCCGAATCCACCGTGGAGACGTAGCGAGGCCAGAGCGTTCGGCCGTCGGAGGTCGAGTACCAGTTGAGCAGGTGTCCGCGGAAGTGCTCGAGCCCGTCGATGGTCGCCCGGGCCCGCTCCAGCCGGGCCAGCACCTCCCGGCGGCCCAGCCAGCCGAAGTCACGGGCCGACTGCAGGGCCAGGAGCCCCAGTCCCACGTTCGTCGGAGAGGTCCGTGCGGCGACGCCCCGGAAGGGCTTGGCCTGCACGTTGTCCGGGGGGAGCCACCCGGTCTCCGGCCCGATGAACCGGTCGAAGAAGGTCCAGGTGAGGTGGGCGACGCCGCGAAGCCACGCGGCGTCCTCCGGTGTGAGCACCTGCGGTGGACGCGCCGCGGGATGGCTGAGCTTCCACGCGACCCAGGGCGCCACGGCCCACCCGGCGACGAAGGGTGCGGCGACGGGCCACGCCGAAGGCGCGAGCCAGGTCGTGAGCCCCGCGGCGACGGCGGCCCACGCCTCGGTGAACCACATGAACCCGACGTAGGATCCCGGCGTGTCGAGGGTGCGGCGCTCCGCTTCCTTCGCCGTCGTCCATTCGAGGAGACCGCGGCGGGTGGCCCCCATGCGCCAGAGTGCCCGGGCGGTGGCGTCGATGCCCGTGCTGGCCAGGTGGGGAAGGAAGACCAGGGTGAGGGCCGTCTGGACGAGGGTGGAGGTCATGTCCTCGGCCACACCGTCGAAGTAGCTCAGCCAACGTGCGTAGCGGGGGCGGGTGAACATGGCCGCCGTCAGCTGGACGTACACCGGGAAGGCGAGCACCGTGAGGGCGACCACCGTCCACAGGAAGGGATTCAGCAGCGGGATGACCCATCCCACCAGGAGGAAGGCGACCACCATCGCCGGCGTGAGCGCCCGGCGGAGGTTGTCTGCGATGCGCCAGCGGGAGAGGGGCGAGAGCGGGTTCCTCGCCCGGGCGCCGTCCTGCCTCCTGACGCGGCTGGTGAGCCACGGCAGGATCTGCCAGTCTCCCCTCGTCCATCGGTGCAGCCGCTTCGCGAAGGCCGGATACGTGGAGGGATAGTCGTCGAAAACCTCGACGTCGGTGACGAGGGCCGCTCTCGCGTGGCTTCCTTCCAGCAGGTCGTGGGAGAGGACGGTATTGGCGGGAATCGCCTCGGAGAGCGCCGCCCGGAAGGCATCGACGTCGTAGAGTCCCTTCCCCGTGAAGATCCCCTCTTCGAAGAGGTCCTGGTACACGTCCGACACGGCGGTCGTGTACGGGTCGAGCCCGACGATGCCCGAGAAGATCCGGGCGAAGGGCGACCGGAGCGAGCTCCGGGGCGAGACGGCGACACGGGGCTGGAGGATCCCGTACCCTCGGGTGATCCGTCTCCGCTCCGGGTCGAAGAAGGGGCGGTTGAGGGGATGCGCGGCGGTGCGTACGAGGTCCAGGGCGGCCCCGGGAGGGAGCTTTGTGTCCGCATCGAGGGTGAGGACATAGCGGATCGCATGGCCTGCCGTCGTCCCCCGGAAATTCCCCACCATGACCTCGTAGCTGGTGGGGGCGTCGGGATCCCTCAGCAGCGCGTTCAGCTCCTCGAGCTTCCCTCGCTTGCGCTCCCATCCCATCCACACGCCCTCGGCGGGATTCCAGCGGCGGCCCCGGTGCAGGAGATAGAACCGGTCCCCCCAGGCATCCCGTTCCCGCTCGTTCAGGGACTCGATGGCCGACCTGGCCGCCGCCAGGGTCTCGGCTTCCCCGGCACGCGACTCCTCGTCGGCGTCGGCGAAGTCGGTCAGCAGCGCGTAACGCAGCAGGGGCGACGGATTGGCGCGGGAGTGGATCTCGAGGCGTTCGATCTGGGCGAGGGCGTCGTCGGGATCGGAGAGGAGGGTCGGGACCACCACCAGGGTGCGGTGGGTGTCGTCCAGACCCCGTTCGGCGTCCATCTTCGGCAGGGGACGGGGGGCGACCACCAGGGCGACGGCTCGATTCGCGAAGGCGATGGCGAGATCGAGGAGGGGCAGGAGCGATACGACGCCGATGAGGAACAGGACGACCCCGGAGGCGTCCCGCCCGGACGCGTAGGCGAGCAGACCCCACGAGGCGGCCACCGTGATCGCGGCGATCGTCCCGAAGTAGAGGGGGCCACGCATCTTCCACACCAGGCGCCGCAGCCGGATGCTCCAGGGGGGCGAGTATCCCACCTCCCCTTCGAACGCCGGGGCCCCCGGGCCCAGGAGGTGGTGGCCCATCCCGCGTCCGTCCGATCCTTCGCCGGCTCGAGCGACGACGTGCAGGAGGCGCTCGGCGACCTCCACCTCCGCGTGCGGGGAGTGGCGCGCCAACTCCTCGACGGCATGCCGGTACCGGTCGCGCGTCTGGAAGTCCATGCGTCCGTAGACGCCGGCAGGGTCCCGCCGGAGGGTCCGATCGAGGAGGGATACGCTCTCGACGATCCGCCCCCAGCGGGCGTCGATGGACCAGCGCAGCCCCGTGAAGGCGTTGGCGACGCCGATCTGGCGCTGGGTGTCCTGGCGCACCACGTCGCGCATGGACCGACCGGCCCGCTCCAGGACCCGCTCGAGCCATTCCCCGGCGAGGGCCGTGCCGGCCCGTGGCGTCGGCAGACTCTCGATCACGTGGAGGAGCAACTCCTCGGGCAGCCTGTCGTGCTCCTCGGTGAGTCCCCGGGCCAGGAGCAGGGCGTCGGCCTCGTCGGAGGCCGCCGCCTCCGCGATCTCCCTGGCCCAGCGGGCGGCCTCGGCACGTTCCCGGTGGGCGCGCCGCACCTGGGCGGCCAGTCGCTGGAGGCTTCGGATCAGCGCCATCCGGATCATCGTGGGCAGCGCCCACAGCTCGGCGATGGTAAGGGGAGATTCGGCTTGGTAGGCCTCGAGGAAGGCCACCACCGATCCCCGGTCCACCGCACCGTCCACCAGGTCGACGAGAACCTCCGCGACCGCCGTGACCCTCGGGTAGCCCTCGAGGGGTCCGCTGCCGAGGCGAGGGAGCGCGCGGTAGAAGCGGCCGCGGGTCTCCTCGAGGACTTCGGCGCGGGCCTCCGGGACGATGTAGAAGTTGTCCAGGAACCAGCTTCCGCCCGGCGTGAGCGGTTGTCCGGAGGCGGCGGCGCGCGCCAGCGTGTCGTAGGTGTCCGAGAGTTCCCGTCCGGAGCCCGCGAGCCGTTCGCTCGGTCTGCGGAACGGAGTCGAGTCCGAGAGGGCCTGGCGGTGTGCCTTCGCGACCTCGGTGGCCGTCTCCACGAGAAACCGGGGGACGGGCGTCGCCGAGGCAGGCTCGTCGGGGGCTGACGTGGAAGGCATGCCTGAACCTCGCCGAGGTGCGCGCGAGTGTCGAGTCTCGGCGACCCCCGTCGCGCTGGCCGCCACACGCGCCGGCGTTCCGCCCACGCGGCCCTGTCGGCCCGTGCCGACGCGGGCCCGGACATCGCGCGGGAGTGCCCCGGTCCTCCCGGGTTCCGGGCCGTCTCCTCGAGGATCGCCCTGACCTCCCACGCCGACAGCTCCGGGTGGGTGGAGAGGACGAGGGCCGCGAGACCGGCCGCCTGTGGGCCTCAAGGCGGGATGGTCCTCGTAGAGGGGGCCCGGAGCACCGGCGGCCACTCCGGAGGTTACGGGAGTCAGGCGCCGAGTGGCCCTGCGGCGCCTCCCCGTGATCCCGGAATCGTTTTAGAATTGAGGGCTTTTCGTGCTGTGGAGCCTCCAATCGGACGACGCGCCAATGACGGGTGAACGCAAGATTCGAGTCCTGGTCGCCAAGCCGGGCCTCGATGGCCACGACCGCGGGGCCAAGGTGATCGCCTCGACCTTCCGGGACGCGGGCTTCGAGGTCATCTACACGGGGCTGCACCAGACGCCGGAGATGATCGTCGCGGCGGCGGTCCAGGAGGACGTGGACGTCGTCGCCATGTCCATCCTCTCCGGCGCGCACATGACCCTCTTCCCTCGGGTGCGGGACCTGCTGGCGGAGGAGGGAGCGGACCACATCCTGCTCACCGGCGGGGGGATCATCCCCGAGGACGACGCCGTGGCCCTGGAAGAGCAGGGGATCGGTAAGCTCTTCGGGCCCGGTACCCCCACCACCGAGGCGGTGGCCTACATCAAGGAGTGGTTCGAGACCCGGGGCGAGCGGGTCTGATGGCCGACGGGGAGACCCGACTCGGTCGCCTGTCCGACGAGCTGCGGACCCTTCGAGAGGAGCTCCGCCAGGGCGGAGGTGAGCGCCGCATCCAGCGGCAGCACGACCAGGGCAAGCTGACGGCCCGGGAGCGCATCGACCTCCTCCTGGACACGGACGAGCCGTTCGTGGAGATCGGGATGCTGGTGGCCCACGACCTCTACGACGGGCAGGCGCCGGCGGCCGGGGTCGTGACGGGCGTCGGCCGCATCCACGGGCGGGAGGTCGTCGTCGTGGCCAACGACGCCACCGTGAAGGCGGGATCCTGGTGGCCCGAGACGATCACCAAGATCCTCCGGGCCCAGGAGATCGCGATGCGATGTCGGATCCCCATCGTGTATCTGGTGGACTCCGCCGGCGTGAACCTCCCGTATCAGGGCGGTGTGTTCCCGGGACAGTACGGCGCCGCCCGGATCTTCTACTACAACTCGGTGATGCGCCGCTACCTGCGGATCCCGCAGCTGGCCGCGGTCATGGGCCCCTGCATCGCCGGCGGCGCGTACCTTCCGGCGCTCAGCGACGTGATCCTGATGGTCGAGGGGACGTCGTTCATGGGCCTCGGGGGGCCGAACCTGGTGAAGGGTGCCACGGGCCAGGTGGTGGACGCCGAGGAGTTGGGCGGCGCCCGGGTCCACGTGGAGAAGAGCGGGGTGGCCCACTACGCTGTCCCGGACGACGAAGCCTGTCTGGCCCGGCTCCGGGAGCTGGTCCGGGAGCTCCCCCGGGAGATCCCGGCGCTGGAGACCGAGGCGCCCGCCGAGCCCGGGCGGCCTGCCGAGGACCTCTACACCCTCCTCCCCGACGATCACCGCCAACCGTACGACGTCCGGGCGGTCCTGGACACGATCCTCGACGGCGAGGGTCTGGACGAGTTCCAGGCCGGGCACGCGGGGGAGATGATCTGCGGAACGGGCTTCGTCCGCGGCATCCCCGTCGGTGTGATCGCGAATCACCGGAGTATGGTGAAGGACGACCGCCCGGGCCCGCCTCGTTTCGGCGGGATCGTCTACACGGAAAGCGCCCGGAAGATGGCGTACTTCATCGAGACGATGAATCGGCACCGGACGCCGATCCTCTTCGTGCAGGACGTGAGCGGCTTCATGGTGGGACCCGACGCCGAGCACTCCGGGATCATCCGGGCCGGCGCGGAGTTCGTGGAGGCCATGGCCACCGCCACCGTGCCCAAGGTCGTCCTGACACTGAACCACGCCTCGGGCGCCGGATACTACGCCATGGCGGGACAGGGCTTCGATCCCGACTTCATCCTCAGCCTGCCCACGGGGCGGATGGGGGTGATGGAGGGGGACAGCGCCGTCATGGCCCTCTTCTCGGGGCAGATCGATCGCCTCAAGGCCGAGGGGAAGGTCCCGGACGAGGACCTGACCACCCGCATGGACGAGGTCCGCTCCGAGTACGAGCGCCAGCTCGACGCCCGGTTCGCCGGGGCCCGGGGCTTCGTGGACGAGGTGGTCCTGCCCGAGGAGCTGAGGCCTGCCCTGGAGCTCCTGCTCCGGGCCGCCCTCCACAACCCGGGGCCCCACATCGGGGCCTTCCACCTGCCCGAGTCCAACGTCACCTGAGCGCCGGGACCATCGAATGCCCGAACGAGACATGATCCGCATCGCCTCGGGACAGGGGTTCTGGGGCGACGACCTGGACGCTCCCGTGCGCCAGGTCGAGGGCGGACCCATCGACTACCTGGTCATGGACTACCTCGCCGAGGTGACCATGTCCATCATGCAGAAGCAGCGCTCCCGGGATCCCTCGGCCGGGTACGCCCGGGACTTCATCCCCCTCATGGAGCGGATCTTCCCGGCCTGCGTGGAGGGTGAGGTACGGGTGGTGACGAACGCGGGAGGCGTGAACCCGGAGGGTTGCGCCGCCGCCCTGTTGGAGGCGGGCCGTCGGGCCGGCGTGGCCGGCCGGGCCCGGGTGGGCCGGGTCGAGGGCGACGACATCCTGGACCGGCTCCGGGAGCTCATCGCCGCGGGCCACGAGCTCCGCAACATGGAGACCGACGCCCCCCTCGAGTCGATCCTGGACCGGGTGGAGAGCGCCAACGTCTACATCGGTGCCGAGCCCATCGTGGAGGCACTGGGCCAGGGCGCCGACGTGATCGTGACCGGACGTTCCACGGACACGGCGCTCACGTACGCGCCCATGATGCACGAGTTCGGATGGGCCACCGACGACCTCGATCGTATCGCCGCGGGGGTCGTCGCGGGCCACATCAACGAATGCGGGGCGCAGAGCACGGGCGGGAACTGCCTCATCGACTGGTGGACGACCCCCGACATGGCCCGGGTCGGTTTCCCCATCGTGGAGGCCCGCCCCGACGGCACCTTCACGGTGACCAAGCATCCGGGCACGGGCGGACGGGTCGACCGGGGGACGGTGGCCGAGCAGATCCTCTACGAGATGGGAGATCCCACCACGTATATCACCCCGGACGTGATCGCCGATTTCACGTCCATCGAGCTCACGGACGAGGGCGAGGACCGCGTGGGCGTCCGGGGCATCCGAGGCCGACCCCGGACCGACTTCCTGAAGGTGAGCATCGCCTACGCCGACGGCTGGAAGGCCACCGGGACGCTGACCTACGCCTGGCCCGACGCGGCGGCCAAGGCCCGGGCCGCAGGCCGCATCCTCCGGGAGCGGCTCGACCGGCTCGGCCTCGTGTTCGACGCCGTCCGCATCGAGCTCGTCGGCTGGGACTCCACCCACGGCGCTCTGGCCGGCGAGCCCCCGGCGGACCTGCCCGAGGTCCAGCTCCGGGTCGGCGTGCGGGGCTCCGACCGGGAGGCGGTGGAGCGGTTCACACGGGAGATCGCGCCCCTCGTGCTCACCGGCCCCCCGTCGGTGACCGGCTTCGCGGGAGGGCGGCCCCGGGTGCAGCAGATCATGGCGTACTGGCCGGCGCTGATCCGCCGGGAGGCGGTGGAGCCGCATCTGCGCGTCCACGTGGAGGAGGTCTGATCATGGCTCGCGTCCAGCTGGTCCGTCTCGCCCACGCCCGTTCCGGCGACAAGGGCGACACCGCCAACGTGGGGGTGATCGCCTACGAGCCCGCCCACTTCGACCTGCTCCGGGAGCAGCTCACGCCCGAGGCCGTGAAGGCCCACTTCGGGGACATGGTGCGGGGCGACGTGGAGCGCTTCGAGCTGCCCAACCTGCACGCCCTCAACTTCCTCCTCCACGGCGCCCTCGACGGCGGCGGCACCGTCTCGCTGATGAACGACGCCCAGGGGAAGGTCTTCAGCACGGCCATCCTGAGGATGGAGCTCGAGGTGCCCGAGGCCGTGGCCGCGGCGGTGGCCGGCCGGGGCCGGATCCCGGAAGGCTGGACCGTGGACGACTACGGGAGGGGGAGCGATGGCTGACGACGTGCTCACGGTCGCGGTGGCGGACGGGATCGCCACCCTGACGCTCAACCGCCCCGACAAGCGCAACGCCCTGAACGGGGAGCTGGTGGACGCCCTCCACCACGCCGTGGCGGAGCTGGCCGCCGACGAGTCGGTGCGGGTGCTGGCGATCCGGGGTGCGGGAACGGACTTCTGCGCCGGGGCGGACCTGGCCGAGCTCGAGAAGATCGCCGGGATGGGGTCCGACGAGAGCCTCGCCGACGCCCAGCGCATGGGCGACCTCTTCGTCGCGCTCCGGACCCTCGACCGACCGGTGGTGGCGGTGGTGCAGGGTCGCGCCCTGGCGGGGGGCGCGGGGCTGGCCACCGCCTGCGATCTGGTCCTGGCCCGGGACGACGCCCGCTTCGGCTATCCCGAGGTCCACCTGGGCTTCGTGCCGGCCATGGTCATGGCGATCCTCCGGCGGAAGGTCGGGGAGGGACGGGCCTTCGAGCTGGTGGCCCGGGGGCGCCGCATCGACGCCGCCGAGGCCCGGGAGCTGGGGCTCGTGAACCGTGTGCTTCCGGCGGAGGGCTTCGAGGAGTCGGTGGCCACCTACCTGCGGGAGCTCACCGAGCCCCCGGCATCGGCCCTGGCCCTGACGAAGCGCCTCCTGTACGGGCTCGACGGGATGTCCTTCGAGGAGGGGATCGCCCGGGGCGCCGAGATGAACGCGGTGGCGCGCCTCACGCGCGCCTGCCGGGAGGGCGTGCGACGCTTCCTCGAGGGCGCCCGCTCGTCGTGAGGATCCGGCGTGACACCTCGGGCCCCGGCCCGTATCTGGAATGGCGGGTGCGACTCCTCGGCGCAGGCGCCATCCTCGCCCTGGCCGGGATCTGGTCGGAGACCGAGTGGCTGGTGAACGTGGCGATCGCGTTCCTGCTGGTGGGGTTCATGCTTCGCTTCATCGGACGGGACAGCGAGGACCAGGAGGATGGGGCGGCCAGGCCGCCCGACGAGCCGGAGTGACGCCTCCGTAGTCGGGAGCGTGGGTCTACGTAAGACGCGTGGGGTATGCTGGAGTGGGTACGCCCTCTTCTCCGACGAACCATGCGTAGACTCCCGCTTCTCCTCCTCGCCGTCTTCACCACCGGGGCGTTCCCCGGATCCGCCGCGGCCGTCCAGGCCCCCACCGTGCCGGGACTGGAGGTCCTCTCCGACACCTCGGCGGTGCAGGTCGTCCGTCTCCGGGACGGCTCGACCCTCTACGGTCGTGTGCTGGATACGGGACCGCCCGTCGTCCTGCGGCTGCGGGACGGTCAGGTCCTTCGCCTCGAGCCCGCGAGCATCCGGGACGTCGAGGCCCTCGACGGGCGGGTGGTGAACGGCGAGGTCTGGGAGGCGGACGCGAACCCCAGCCGCCTGTTCTTCGCCCCGACGGCCCGGACCATGCCCGCCGGATCGGGCTACTTCGCGGTGTACGAGCTCGTCGTCCCCTTCCTGTCCTTCTCCCTCACGGACCGGTTCATGATCGCCGGCGGGACACCCATCGTCGGCGGCCTCGACGACCGGCCCTTCTATGTTGCGCCCAAGTTCCAGTTGATCCGCCGGGAGCGGTTCCAGCTGGCCACCGGGGCCTGGATCATCGCCACGGGGGACGACGAAGTGGATCTCCTCTCCCTTCTCTTCGGGATCGCCACCTGGGGGAGTCCCGACAACGCCGTGACTGTCGGGCTCGGATACGGGTTCGAGGGGAGCCGGGTCGCCGACAATCCCGCCCTGGTGGCGGGGTTCGAGACCCGGGTGTCCCGACGCATCAAGCTGGTGAGCGAGAACTGGTATCTGCCCGGCGACGTGGGCCTTCTCTCCCTGGGGCCCCGCTTCATGGGATCGCGCCTCTCGGCGGACGTGGGGCTCGGCTGGGTGCTCACCGACGACGAGAACGTCCTCGTCCCCCTGGTGAACTTCGTCTTCACCTGGTAGCCGGGGGGCCGGTCCCGGCCGGCCATGGGCTCGCCCACCGCTCCGGGCGAAGCTGGGAGGCATGGATCCCGTCCTTCGTGCCCTGGCCCGTTTCGGACACTCCGCGTTCCGCCCCGGACAGGAGGAGCTGGTCCGGGCGCTGGTTGCCGGGCGTGACGCGCTGGGGCTTCTGCCGACGGGCGGCGGGAAGAGCCTGACCTACCTCCTCCCCGCCTTCCTCCTGTCCCGCCCGGTCCTCGTGGTGAGCCCCCTGGTCGCCCTCATGGCGGATCAGCTTCGCCGGGCCCGGGAGGTCGGGCTCGTCGCGGAGGCGCTGGCCGGCCCCGTGGAGCGGCGGCGGGTCGATGACGTGCTGGCCCGGATGGCCTCCGGGACGCTGGATCTGGTCCTGGTCGCGCCCGAACGTCTGGCGGGGCCCCGGGGCTCGGACATCCTGGACACCGGCCCCGGGGCCCTGGTCGTGGACGAGGCCCACTGCCTGATCCAGTGGGGCTACGATTTCCGGCCGGACTACCGGATCCTGGAGGGGCTGGGACCCGCCCGGGGCCTCCCCGTGCTCGCCCTCACCGCCACCGCGACGCCCGTGGTGAAGGAGGCCCTGATCCGGGTCCTCGGCCTTCGCCACCCGGTGGTGGTCCAGCGCAGCTTCGACCGGCCCAACCTGACCTGGGAGGCGGTGCGCGTCCGGGACGAGGCGGACCGCTGGCGTCGGTTGTGGCAGTCGATCCGGACCACCCGCGGGGCGCAGGTCGTGTACGCCGGAGCCCGGGGCATGGTGGAGCGGCTCACCCGGGCCCTCCGCGGCCGGGGTCGTCGTTCGGCCGCCTATCACGCAGGGTTGCCGCAGGACGTCCGGGCCACCGCCCAGGATGCCTTCCTGGAGGGGCGCGTCGACGTGCTCGTGGCCACGAACGCGTTCGGGATGGGGGTGGACAAGGCCGACATCCGCTCCGTGGTGCACTGGGCCCCCCCGGGCTCGCTGGAAGCGTACTACCAGGAGGCGGGGCGGGGTGGGCGCGACGGCGGGCCCGCCGAGGCCAGGGTCCTCTGGCATCCGGACGATCGCCGTCTTCTCCGGGCGCGGCTGGACCAGTCCCATCCGGGTCCGGCCCGCCTCGCCCGGGTCGTCGCGACGCTCGCCCGGGCGGGGTGGCCGCGGGACTCCGAGGCGTGGGATCGCCTCGCCTGGACCACGGGAGCGGGCGCCGGCCGGGACGCCGGAGAGGCGCTCCGCAGGGTGGTGGCCCGCCTGTGGGACGACCAGCCGCCCGGTTCCTTCGAATGGCCGCCTCCGCAGGGGTGGCTCCGGGCCTGGAGCGCCCGCCGGGCCGGACTCCGGCGGCTCCGGGCGGTGCAGGGGTACCTGCAGCGTCCCGGTTGTCGGCGGCGCCGGCTGGTGGCCTACTTCGGCGAGGACCTCGACCGAGGGGCCTGCGACTGTCCCCACTGCAGGACCGGGCCTGCCCCTTGATCCGGCTGGATCGTGCCCATCCCGTCGAACCCGCTGGATCGTCGCTTCCCGCGGTCTCGCGGGAGGCCCGTGGGCCGGTGGCCTGGGGGCGCCGAGGCCGGCGCCCCGGAGCCGGTGGCCGTTGTGCCCCTGACGCCCCGTTCTATCTTAAACGTTCTGGACGGTGCCGATCCCCCACCGGGTCCTTCCGACCCGTGATGATACATGGAACCTTATCTCAACGACGACCACCGGGCCCTTCAGGCCCGGGTGCGGGACTTTGCCCGGGAGGCGATCGTTCCCGTGGCCCGGGACCTGGACGACCGGTCGGAATTCCCATGGGAGAACGTGAAGACCATGGGCGAGATGGGGCTCCTCGGCGTCCCCATCCCGAAGGAGTACGGGGGGCTCGGCCTGGACTACACGAGCTACATCCTCGTGGTGGAGGAGCTGGCCCGGTTCGACGCGAGCCACGCCATCACGGTCTCCGCCCATACGACCCTGGGCAGCGGTCCGATCCTGGCGTTCGGCTCGGACGCACAGAAGGAGCACTACCTCCCCCACCTCGCCTCGGGCAAGGTGCTGGGCGGCTTCGGCCTCACGGAGCCCGGAGCCGGGTCCGACGCGGGAGGCACCCGGACCCGGGCCGTCGCGGACGGGGACGGATACCGGCTGAACGGAAGCAAGATCTTCATCACCCACGCCGGAGTGGGGGAGATCTTCACGGTCACCGCCGTCACCGACCCGGACGCGGGCGCCCGGGGCATCTCCTCGTTCATCGTGACCAAGCCGTCGGTGGACCGGGAGCGCATGGACGCGCTGGGCCTGGGGGTGAACGGATCCCTGGAGTACGTGGAGGGAGTCCGGGCCGGCAAGAAGGAGGACAAGATGGGGTGGCGGGCGTCCGACACCCGGGAGCTCCTCCTGGAGGACGCCTGGATTCCGGCGGACCACCTCCTCGGAGAGGAAGGCCGGGGGTTCATCAATTTCATGGAGACCCTCGACGCGGGCCGGATCGGCATCGCAGGCCTCTCCCTGGGGCTGGCCCAGGGGGCCTTCGACGAGGCGGTGCGTTACACGTCGAGCCGGGAGCAGTTCGGGCGTACGCTCTTCGACTTTCAGCAGGTCCAGTTCCGGCTCTCGGAGCTGGCCACGGAGATCCAGGCCGCCCGCCATCTCACCTACCACGCGGCGTGGCTGAAGGACCGGGGTCGACCCTACTCCATGGAGGCGGCCATGGCCAAGCTGTTCGCCTCCGAGCTGGCCATGAAGGCCACGCTGGAGGCGATCCAGGTCATGGGTGCCGCCGGCTACAGCGACCGGTATCCGGTGGAGCGCATGGCCCGGGACGCCAAGATCTGTGAGATCGGGGAAGGAACCAGCGAAGTACAGAAGATCGTGATCGCTCGCCACATCCTGCGCGATGCGTTGGAAGCGGTGGGTTAGAAGCAAGACAACCAGGCTCCATCGAGGATCCAGCACGGCGCCGACTCCGCCGCTCCGGTCCGGGACGACGGTCCCTGACGGGGGTGGGGTGACGGCGGGGTGGCGGATCGGGGCCGCATCCGAGTCAACGGAGTCACGGCGTTGCGACGTGAAATTCTTGTGAGCGCCTCCCCTCAGGAGTCCTGGGTGGCGCTCCTCGAGGACGAGCAGCTGGTGGAGGTCCTCTTCGATCGACCCGATCAGGGTCGGCTCATCGGGGACATCTACCTCGGTCGGGTGGACGCGGTCATCCCGGGGATCCAGGCGGCCTTCGTGGACATCGGGGCGGAGAAGGCCGGCTTCCTCCACGTCTCGGACCTCGTCTACGACGACGACGAGGACGACGACGAGGGGAACGGGAACGGGAACGGCGGCGGACGCCGTCGCCGTCGGGAGTTCCCTCCCATCCAGGGACAGCTCCAGAAGGGCCAGCAGATCCTGGTCCAGGTCACCAAGGAGCCGATCAGCACGAAGGGCCCCCGGCTCACGGCGCAGGTCTCCCTGCCGGGTCGCTTCCTCGTCTACATCCCGTCAAGCGCCCACGTGGGGGTCAGTCGCAAGATCGACGACCGCGGGGAACGGTCCCGGCTCCGGGGCATGGCCCGGGAGATCGTCCCCGAGGGTCAGGCCGGCGTCATCGTCCGGACCGTCGGGGAGGAGGTCACCCGGGAGACCCTGGAGCGGGAGTACAAGCGGCTCCACCAGAACTGGAAGAAGATCGAGAAGAAGTCTCGCTCGGTGAAGCGCGCGCCGGCCCTGGTGCACGGCGAGGCCAAGCTGATCTCCGGGGTCATCCGGGACCTCTTCTCCGACAAGTTCGAATCCCTCACGGTGGACTCGAAGGAGATCCACAACGAGATCGTCCAGTACGTCTCCAGCGTGGCACCGGAGCTCCTCGACCGGATCCACCTGTACGAGGACGAGCTCCCCCTCTTCGACCGGTACGGCGTCGAGGAGGGGATCAAGGAGGCGTTCGAGCGCAAGGTGGATCTGGCGTCCGGGGGCTACATCATCATCGAGCCCACCGAGGCGCTGGTCTCCATCGACGTGAACACGGGCCGCTACACGGGCAAGAAGGACCCGGAGCGGACCATCCTGAATACGAACCTGGACGCCGCCCGTGAGGTGGCCCGGCAGCTCCGGCTCCGGGACGTGGGCGGCATCATCGTCGTGGACTTCATCGACATGGAGTCCCAGCAGAACCGGGACCGGGTGCTGCACGAGCTCCGGAGCCACCTGGGCCGGGACCGGGCCCGGACGAAGGCCTTCGAGGTCTCGAACCTGGGCCTGGTGGAGATGACGCGGCAGCGGGTGCGTCCGTCGCTCTTCCAGGCGCTGACCGACTCCTGCGAGCATTGCGGAGGCAGCGGCCGGGTCTACGCACCGGCCACCGTGGTGCGGCGGATCGAGCGCTCGCTGGTCCGGGCCGGGGCTGCCAAGGAGGAGCGGAGCGTGGTCGTGCGGGTCCACCCCGAGGTGGCGCTCCGGATCCTCGAGGAGGAGCCGCGCTTCCTGTCCCGGTTGGGGAAGAAGACGGGTCTGACCCTCAAGCTCCGGGACGATCCGCTCCTCCGGGAGGACGAGTTCCACCTGCTGTCGGGACCCGCCGAAACCGACGTGACCTCACGGTACGCCATCCACTGATCGACGAGGTGAGAGGCGGGGTTGACCCGCCTGCCGGAAACAACGAATTTTCCAGGCTCTGTGAAACGCGAAGACCCACAGGACGAAATCCAATGTTTGCGGTATTCAAGTCCGGCGGAAAGCAGTTCCGGGCCGAGCCTGGTTCCCAGATCCGGATCCCCAGCATCGATGCGGAACCGGGTGACTCCGTGACCTTCGACGAGGTCCTGCTCGCGTCTTCCGACGACGAGGTGAAGGTCGGTGCCCCGACGGTCGAGGGCGCCAAGGTCACGGCCGAGGTGGTCCGCCACGGACGGGATCGGAAGATCATCGTCTTCAAGCGGAAGCGACGGAAGGGCTACCGGAAGAAGCAGGGCCACCGTCAGGGATTCACCGAGATTCGAGTGGACGAGGTCCAGGTCTGAGCCCGCTCAGCCCGGATCCTCATCGAAGGAGTCTTACCGATGGCTCATAAGAAGGGTGTCGGTTCCAGCCGGAACGGCCGCGATTCCAACCCCCAGTACCTGGGTGTGAAGCGCTACGGTGGCGAGTTCGTCACCGCGGGCAGCATCCTCGTGCGGCAGCGGGGCACGAAGTTCCACGCAGGTCGCAACGTCAAGCGAGGGGGGGACGACACCCTCTTCGCAGTCGTGGACGGCTTCGTCACGTTCGAGAACGTCCATCGGCGGAACGCGATCTCCGTCTATCCCGGGGACTGAGCCCCGGAGATTCCGGGTCCGGACGGGCGTTCTCGTCCGGATCCTCCGCCGTCCGATCAGGGTTGCGACGCCCGCACCTTGATCCCGGCACGCCGGGCCGCCATGATGGCCCCGGCGGTTCCCGAGGGTCGACCTGATCGAGTCCTCGACCGAGTCCCCCATCCACTCGCCCGCACGGTGTTCGCAGGTTAGGCTTGTCCGGCGAACCCAGTGGGGAGCGGAGAGGAGGTAGAGTATAGATGAAGTCGAACTCCGGACCCCGAAGACCGGGTCGGACTTCTGACCGTTCGACGGTCACCTCGCGGCACCGTGGCGGCTCGCTCCGCCGCACCGCGCGGTCCCTGGGCATCCTGTCCGGTGTCATGGTGGCCTCGTATTCCTTCACGAGCTCCACCACCGCCGGAGCTCCCGCGGTGGAGCCCACCCTCGAGCCGATCCTGGCCGACATGCCGCCCGACGCACTACGTCCGGACGTGCCGGACTGGGCCCACGAGCGGGTCGACTACTGGATCGGTCGGTTCACGTCGGATCAGCGTCCCACCTTCGAGGTCTTCCTGACGCAGGAAGGCGCGTTCGGACAGCTCATCCGCGAGCGGCTGCGGGAGCGGGGCATGCCGCCCAGGCTGCTCTACCTCGCGATGATCGAGTCCGGGCTCCGGCCCGCTGCGGTGTCCCACGTGTCCGCCGTGGGCGTGTGGCAGTTCATGGGGCCCACCGCGCAGGCCTACGGACTCCGGGTGGACGACTGGGTCGACGAGCGTCGGGACCCGGTGTCCGCGACGGACGCGGCGCTGGACTACCTCGAGTGGCTCCACGACCGATACGGCTCGTGGTATCTCGCGGTCTCGGCGTACAACGCAGGCCCGTCCCGCGTGGACCGGGCGCTGCGGCGCGCCCGGATCGGCATCCCGGCGACGGACGAGGCCTACTGGCAGATTCGGCCCTTCCTGCCCTTCGAGACACGGGAGTACGTGCCCCGTCTGCTGGCAGCGTCGGCCCTGGCCGAGGAGCCCATGAAATACGGGTTCGCGGACGTCGAGGGGCATCGGCCCTACGAGTTCGACTCCGTGTGGGTCCCCGGCGGTACGCCCATGGTCCGGGTGGCCCGGAGTCTGGGCGAGGAGTACCGCGTCATCTGGGCGCTCAACCCCCATCTCGTCCGGGGGATGACGCCGCCGGGCGAGCCTTACCCCCTGCGGGTGCCCGTGGGGACCGCATTCCAGGTCGTGGCGTCCCTGGGCCGGCTACCCCGCCAGGCGCTCCACGCGGCCGACGACTGATCGAGGTGCCGGGCCCGTGACGCGCAGCCGCCGTCGCCGGGCCCGCGTGCTGGAGACCGGCCTCCTGCTCGGGTGCTTCGGCACATGGGCAGGAGGCCTTCTCGCGCAGGAGGAGAGCGGCACCACGGTCCTGGGGCGGGTCCTGGAGGCGGGCACGGGGAATCCGCAGGTCGGTGCGTTCGTGGCGCTCCTGGACCCCGTAGGCGAGCGGCGGGTGGCGGTCCTCACCGACGAGCGGGGGCGCTTCGAGCTGCGGGTCCCGGGGCCCGGTGAGTACCGGCTGCGGGTGGAGGGACTGGGCCTGGAGACCACGTTCGAAGGCCCCTTCCACCTCTCCGACGGGCAGGTGCTGTCCCGGGACCTCGTCGTACGGCCCTCGGCGATCCGTCTCGAGGGTCTCGAGGTCACGGGATCGGCCCGGTGCGACATGGACGAAGGCGAGGGCTCGGCGACGCTCCAGCTCTGGGAGGAGGCCCGCAAGGCGTTGGAGGTGGCAGAGTGGGTCGGTGAGGTCGGCTACGTCTACCACGTCACCAGCTTCCGTCGCGTGGTGAGGATCGACGGCGCCAGGGTCGACGCGGAGGAAACCTCCGACCGGGTCCTCCCGGGGCGGGAGGCCTTCAGCAGCCTGCCCGCGGACTCGCTCATGGGATACGGGTTCGTCCAGCCGGACGGGGACGCGACCCTGTACTTCGCTCCGGATGCGTCCGTCCTCCTCTCCGACGTCTTCCTGTCGGCCCATTGCTTCGAAGCGGTGCGGGAGGACGGCCGCCTGGGGCTCGCCTTCGAGCCGGCTCCGGGGCGCACGCTTCCCGACATCCGCGGGACTCTGTGGTTCGGTGACGAGCTCCGATTGGATCACATGGACTTCCGCTATACCGGCCTCCGTCGATTCGAGAATGCCGACGTGCTCGGGGGGGAGATCCGTTTCGAACGGCTGCCCCAGGGCGCCTGGATCGTCCGCGAGTGGCGGATCCGCATGCCGTACGAGGTCGAGGCCGCCCAGGCCGATCGCGCCCAGCGCCTCGTCCGCCTCGTGGAGACGGGCGGGCTGATCCGGGAGGCGCGGAGCGTGGACCGCCTGCAGCCCCTCTTCCGAAGCCGGCGGGGGGCGGTGCGGGGGATCGTGACCGCTCCCGGACCGTCGGAGGACGGACGCGTCTTCCTGTCCGGGACCGGCCATGCCGCCGCCCTCGGCGTCGACGGGAGCTTCCTCCTCCCGGATGTCCTCCCCGGTGAGTACCAGCTCGTGGTCACGCATCCCGCTCTCCTGGCGATGGGGGAGCCCTCCATGAGTCGCCCGGTGGAGGTCGTGGCCGACTCCATCGCGGTGGCGGAGGTGATCGTGCCCGCGGCGTACGAAGTCCTCCAGGATCGGTGCGCGATACAGGAGTTGATCCCGCTGGAGGAGCCGGACGTCCGGACGGGCGAGCCGCGCGTGATCGGGGGTGTCCTCCGGGACGCGGACGGCGGCCCCGTGGCGAACTGGCCAATCCGGGTGCGCTGGCGGGATCTGCGGCTCCTGGAGCGGGGCGGCCGTCTGGTGGGGTCGTCGGAGGCCGTCCGCGCCACCGTCGCGTTCACCGGCCCGGCCGGCGGATGGGTCGTCTGTGGCCTCCCGGACGACGAGTCCTTCTACGTGGACGTGGCCGAGGCCCCGCTGACCCCGGAAGAGGCGCGGGCCGGGGAGGGACGGTGGCGGGAGGCGGACAGGGTGGAGGCGATGGCCGAAGGCGCCGTCGTGTGGCTGGCGCTGGGGTCGGGAGCGTAGCGTTGGACGCCCGCGTGCCGGCGGCGGACGTGGCGACGGATCACGTCTGGGTGGTCTGCTTCGGGTGGGACGTGGGTGGCTGGATGGGTCGGAAGCACGGAGCGGCCGCCGTCGCCTGGCACCCCGGGTCGCAGGCCATCGAGTGGCTCGGACCCCCCAGACAGTTCCGGCTGCCGGGGCCCCGTCTCGGCTTCCTGGAGTTCGTGGCGCTCGCGGCGAGCGAGGCGGACCTGACCGTTCTCGACGGCGCGAGGATCGTGGTGGGCATCGATGCCCCACTGGGCTATCCCAGCGCGTATCGGAGGCTGGTGAGCGGAGACGCCGTGTATCTCGAAGGGTTCTCGCGAGAGCTCGACAACGGGTTCGCGTATCGGGAGACGGAACGACACGTGCACGGCGCCCTGGGCAAGAAGCCCCTCTCGGCACCCTTCGACAAGTTGGGCAACAACGCGACCGTGGCCATCAGCCATGCTCGATGGTGGTCGGCGGAGCACGAGCTGAAGGTGGTGCCCTTCGCCACCGCTGAACGCGACGAGAACGTGATCCTCGAGGTGTATCCGGCCCTGGCGAAGACGAAGGACGGCGAGCCGATCCCGTCCCTCGCGCCCCACATGCCGCCGGACGTCGAGCGCGGAACGGACGCCTACGACGCCGCCCTGTGCGCCCTGGTCGCGCTGGCGTACGCGGCGGACGGGCGGATCGAGGGACTGCCGGTCACGTGTGGGCCCCAGGGAGATCCGAGCCGGATTCGCGAGGAGGGCTGGATCTTCTACCCGGAGGACCGGGCCGGGTCGTCTTCGTCCGGCTGACCGGTGTCGGGACCGGGCGGATCCGGCGGCCCCCAGGCACTCCGGCCGGTCTGGGCCTCCCGGGCCGACGCCATGATCCTCCACACCACGTCCCGGACCAGCTCCTCGTCCACGCCCAGGGCCCGGGCCCGCTCGGCGGCCCGTCGGACCACGTGGGCCTCACGCGTGGGATCCAGCACCGGCCGTCCTAGGGCCTCCTTCACGCTGCCCACCTCGAGCACCAGGTCCCGCCGACGGCCCACGAGGCGGATCAGCTCCTCGTCGATCTCCTCGAGGCGCGTGCGGAGCTCGGCGAGCCGGGCCTCGGCGTCCGCCGGGGTGCCCTCCGGCCCAGGCGCGTCGCCGGGCGCCGCCCTCCCGGGTCCAGCGGTAGAGGTGTCGGGAGGGTCGTCCGGGCGCCGGATGGGGTCGTCGTTCACGCCGCCTCCATGAAGGCGTCCACCTGGGCCTCGTCCTGGGCCGGGGTCGCCAGGCTCACGGCGACCAGGACGGGGAGGTGGACCATCAGGCCCAGGATCCCCTCGTGGATGTCCAGGGGCTTCCACTCCGGCATCCGCCAGAACAGGATGGCCGTGGCGACCCCGGCCACCAGCCCCGCCAGGACGCCCTGCGTCGTGGCCCGGCGCCAGTAGAGGGCCGCCACCACCGGCGGGACGAACTGGCTAATGAGCCCGTAGGCCGAGGCCAGGAGGAGAACCAGCGAGGAGTCCGGGTCCAGGGCGGCCACGTAGGCGGCGGCTCCGGTCAGGAACACCAGCCCCCGCATCAGGAGGCGCTCCTGATGGTCGGTGAGGGCACGGAAGGGACGGATGCCGTCCTCCACCATCACCGAGGCCGCCGCGTGGAGGAGGGCGTCGCCGGTGGACATGGAGGCCGAGAGCGCGCCGGCGCAGAAGAGGCCCACCACCAGGACCGGAAGCTGGGTCTCCATGATCATGAAGGGGAGGATCGAGTCCGGGTCCGCCAGGGGCGTCGCCGTGAACATGACGCCGGCGAAGCCGATCAGGAACACCGGTACCAGGAAGAGCTGGAAGGTGGGGAAGAGGATGACCGTGCGGCGCAGGGTGTCGTCGTCCTTGGCGGCGAACGCCTTCATGAAGAGGTGCGGCCACATCATGAGCCCCACCACGCTCACCAGGATCAGGCTGGAGTAGCCGCCCCAGCTCCACGGCTCCCCGCCCCCCGTGAGCCCGGGGGGCACCAGGAAGTCCGGCCGCGCCGTCGCGATCTCCTCGAACATGGGCCCGATGCCGCCATAGAGCCGGTAGGGCAGGTAGATGCCCAGGGTCCAGGCGATGGCGAGCATGAAGAAGCCCTGGAAGGTGTTGGTCCACCCGACGGCCATCACCCCGCTCCGGAGGACGTATGCCACGACGATGCCGTAGGCCACCAGGGCGCCGGCCCAGAGCGGGACGTGCCCCTCGGTCACCGCCTCGATCACGATCCCCGCTCCCCGCATCTGCACCGTGATGTACGGGACGCAGGCGATGAGGCTCACGACCGCGAGCAACAGGGAGAGCTGCCGGGACGGGAAGCGGCCGACGATGAGCTGGGCCTGGGTCACGTATCCGAAGCGCCGGCCCAGGGCCGCCACCCGAGGGCCGATCCAGTAGAAGGGCGCCATGCCGGCGACGCCGTACGCCAGGATGTAGAAGACGGCCGCACCCCGGGAGTACGCCCACCCGGGGCCCCCCAGGAAGGCGAAGGCGCTGAAGACCGAGGCACCGGTGACGAAATACATGACCAGGAGGCCGAAGCTCCGGTCGCCGGCCACGTAGCCCTGGACGCTGTGGGAGCTGCCGCGCCCCGCCCGTAGCCCGATCAGGAGAGTGACCAGGAGGTAGACGCCGATGATCGCCGTCACCACCGCCCAGCGCTCCATCAGTCGTCCTCCCGGCGTTCCCGGTGGCGCCGTTCCACACGGTCCAGGCCCCACAGGACGAAGATGGACGCGATGATCCAGCCCGAGACCCAGGCCATGGAGAAGGGAAGGCCGAGGACGAAGGGGCGCACCCGGGCGAAGGGGAGGGCACCCGGCCAGGTGACGACCACCAGCATCAGAAGGAAGTACGTCGCCGCCAGACCCCGGGCCGTCCTCCGGCTCACGAGCCGCCTCCCGGGACCCTGCGCTTCACGTCGAGCCGGAGGCCGCTCTTCTGCGCTTCCGCAGGACGGGTGGGAGCGAGGGGAGCTGCGGTCGCCGTGAGGAGGGGAGCGGTGGGCATGGCGTCCTCGGATGGGGGCTGAACCGGCCCCATCCTACTCGGCCTCCCGCGCCGGCGCGAGCCTGCGGAACCACGGCGGCCCGGGGCTCCCCGGCCCGGAGCCGCACGGGTCGGCGGTTCGTCCGCCGTCCCGGCCCCCAGGACCCGGCACCCCTGCCTCCTCGACCGCGAATCAGGCCGTGAGGACGGTCGCCACCGAGGCCACCACCCACATGATCATGACGATCAGGGTCGGCAGAAGGGCGAGGCCCACCGAGAAGGTGAGGCCCATGCGGTAGAGGGTCGGGCCCGTGGGGAGGACCGTCCGGCCCCAGATCGCGCCGGCCGCCAGCTCGGTGAGGGGGCCCAGGCAGTAGCACACGTTGGCCAGGATCCCGAAGACGAGGATCCCTCCCAGCGGCGGGACCACCGGACTCGAGAAGGGCGGGAGCGCCTGGACCACGCTCACGACGGTCAGGGAGAACATGCCTGCGGCCCCGACGGCCACGTTGTACGGAACTCGCCGGCGTTCCCACCACCGGAGGATCGCCATCGGCTCCCGGGGTGCCGGAGCCGGGAAGAGGAATTCGGTGAGCGCGGACACGGGTCGGGCCTCCTGGTCCAGGAATACTCAAAGTACTTTACGTCGCAAAGTAGAATGCGACGAGGGATCTGTCCAGGGATTCGTGGGAGAGGGCGGGCGGGCCCCGGTGGCGCGGGACGGGTGGATGGGTCGGGGGTTCGCCGGACTCCGGGGGGAGCCCCCTCGGGGGCGCGCTGCCCCCGTCAGCGGCCCTTGAACTCCGGGGTCCGCTTCTCGATGAAGGCCCGGACGCCCTCCCGCCCATCCTCGCTGGCGAAGGCGGCCAGGAAGAGCTCCTTCTCGAGCTCGAGGCCGGCGGACAGGGGCGCTTCCATGGCGGCCCGGACCGACTGCTTGATGAGCCGGAGGGACACGGGGCTCCAGCGGGCCATGCGGCCGGCCAGCTCCAGGGCCTTCTCCAGGTGCTCGCCCTCGTCGACCAGGAACTCCACCAGCCCGATGCGGTGCGCTTCCTCGGCCTCGACCATGTCGCCGGTCAGGGCGATCCGGAGGGCCTGGCCGGGGCCGACCAGGCGGGCGAGCCGCTGGGTTCCGCCGGCGCCGGGGATCAACCCGATGCGGATCTCCGCCTGGCTGAACCGAGCGGTCCGGTCCGCCACCCGGACGTCGCAGGCCAGGGCCAGCTCGGACCCGCCCCCGAGGCAGTAGCCGTGGATCGCGGCGATGGCGGGCTTCGGGAAGGCCGCCAGGGCGTCGTAGACCCGGCGGCGCAGATAGACCTCCCGCTGCTCCCCGGGGGTCCGTTCGGCGAACTCGCCGATGTCCGCGCCGGCCACGAAGGCCTTCTCCCCGGCGCCGTGGAGGATCGCCACCTTCACCCGGTCGTCCGTCGCCAGTGCGTCCACCACCTCCATGAGCTGCTGGCGGACCGCCTCGTTCAGGGCGTTCAGCTTGTCGGGGCGGTTCAGGGTGACGACGGCGATGCCGTCGTCCCGGACGGCCACCTGCACCGGGGTCTCGCTCACGTGTCGCTCCAGTCGTAGAAGCCTGCTCCGCTCTTCCGGCCCAGCTTGCCCGCCGCCACCATCCGCCGGAGCAGCTCCGGCGGACGGAAGGCCTCACTCCCCAGCGTCTCGTGCAGGTATTCGGCGATGCCGAGGCGGACGTCGAGCCCCACGAGGTCGGTGAGGCGAAGCGGCCCCATGGGATGCCGGTACCCGAGCTCCATGGCCTTGTCGATGTCCTCGGCCGTGGCGACGCCTTCCTCCACCATGCGGATCGCCTCCATCCCCAGGACGATGCCCAGGCGTGAGGAGGCGAAACCGGGGGAGTCCTTCACCACCACCGGCTCCTTCCCGAGCCGGCCCACGAAGGCGATGGCGGCGTCCCGGGTCGCCTCGTCGGTGCGAGGTCCCCAGACGACCTCCACCAGCTTCATCACGTGGACGGGGTTGAAGAAATGGAGGCCGACCACCCGGCCCGGGTCGTCGACGGCGTCGGCGATCCGGTCGATGGAGAGGGACGAGGTGTTGCTGGCCAGGATCGCATGATCCGGCGCCGCGGCGTCCACGTCCGCGAAGATCGTGTGCTTCAGCTCCACGGACTCCGGCGCCGCCTCGATCACCAGGTCGGCGTCGGCGACGCTCCGGACCAGGTCGTGGCCCATCTGGAGCCGGTTGAGCGTCCGGTGGAGCTCGTCCTCGGTGGTCTTCCCCAGCCCCACCGCCTTCTCCAGGTTGCCCCGGATCCGCTCGAGGGCCGCCTCCAGAGCGCCCTCCTCGGGGTCGTGGAGGACGGTGGAGGCCCCGGCCATCGCGCAGACCTGGGCGATGCCGTGCCCCATGGTTCCGGCTCCGATGACCGTGACCCGCCGGATCTCGTTCATAGTGCCTCCACCAGGGTCGCGATGCCCTGACCCACGCCGATGCACATCGTGGCGAGGCCCCTCCGAGCGCCCCGCCGCCGCATCTCGTGGACCAGCGTCGTGAGGATCCGTGCCCCGGAGCACCCCACGGGGTGCCCCAGGGCGATGGCGCCTCCGTTCACGTTCACGATCTCCGGATCGAGGCCCAGCTCGTCCATGCAGGGGAGGGCCTGGGCGGCGAAGGCCTCGTTGAGCTCCACCAGATCCAGGTCACCCACCGTCCACCCGGCCCGGTCCAGGGCCATTCGGGTCGCCGGCACCGGCCCCATCCCCATGCGGTGGGGCTCCAGCCCCGCCACCCCCGAGGCCACCACCCGGAAACGGGCCTCCAGACCCAGATCGCCGGCCCGGGCCTCGCTGGTCACCAGGAGCGCGGCCGCGCCGTCGTTGATGCCGGAGGCGTTGCCGGCGGTCACGGTGCCGTCGGCCTTGAAGACGGGCCGCAGGCGGGCAAGGTCCTCGGCCGTGGTGTCCGGGCGGGGGTGCTCGTCCGCGTCCACCCGGAGTGGGTCGCCCTTCCGGCGAGGTACCGACACCGGGAGGATCTCGTCGTCGAAGCGGCCGGCCTCGACGGCGGCGGCCGTCCGCCGCTGGCTCTCCAGGGCGAAGGCGTCCTGGGCCTCCCGGGTGACGCCGAACTCGGCGGCCACGACCTCGGCCGTCTCTCCCAGGCCGATGGTCCATTGAGCGGGGAGGGCCGGGTTGGTGAACCGCCACCCCAGCACGGTGTCGGCGGTGTCGGGCACTCCCCGGGGGTATCCGTAGGCCGGTTTGAGCATCACCCAGGGCGCCCGGGACATGCTCTCGACACCCCCGGCTACGAAGACGCCGCCTTCGCCGCCGCGGATGGCGTGGGCCGCGCTGACGACCGCCTGCATCCCCGAGCCGCACAGGCGGTTCACCGTCTGTCCCGGCACCGTGACGGGGAGGCCCGCCCGCAGCAGCCCCATCCGGGCCACGTTCCGGTTGTCCTCCCCCGCCTGGTTCGTGCACCCCATGATCACGTCGTCCACCGCCCCGGGCTCGACGTCCACCCGGTCCAGCAGGCCCCCGATGACGTAGGCCGCGAGGTCGTCGGGCCGGACGGGGGCCAGCCCGCCTCCATGTCGTCCGATGGGCGTCCGGACCGCATCCACGATCACCGCCGTCGTCCGCTCGCTCATCGGTCCACCGCCACCCACACGCTCTTGGTCCGGGTGTACTTCTCCATGGCCGTGCGGTAGCCCAGGTCCGGTCCGTACCCGCTCTCCTTGGTGCCGCCGAAGGGGGAGCCGGGATCGTACATGTTGTACGTGTTCACCCAGACGATGCCCGCCTCGAGGTCCCGGGCCACCCGGTGGGCCTTCCCCACGTCACGGGTCCACACCCCGGAGGCGAGGCCGAAGGCGGTGTCGTTGGCCTTGGCGATGGCGTCGTCCACGTCGGAGAAGGGGAGGATCGCCGCCACCGGCCCGAAGATCTCCTCCCGGGCGATGGTCATCTCGGGCGTGACGTCGGCGAAGACGGTGGCGGTGACGAAGTTGCCCCGGCCGTCCACCCGGACCCGCTCGCCGCCGGCCACCAGGCGGGCCCCCTCCTTCTTGCCCGCCTCCACGTAGCCCATGACGCGGTCCAGCTGGGCCTCGCTCACGATGGCCCCCAGGCGTGTCGCCTTGTCCATGGGGTCGCCCACCGTCATGCCGGCGGCCCGCTCGGCGAAGGCCTCGACGAACTCGTCGTAGATCGAGGCCTCCACGAAGATGCGCGACCCGGCCGCGCACACCTCGCCCTTTCCGTAGAAGATGCCGGTGCCGGCGCCCCGGATCGCGGCCTTCAGGTCCGCGTCGGCGAAGACGATGTTCGGCGACTTCCCGCCCAGCTCCAGGGACACCTTCTTGAGGCCCGCCGCCGCCTCCCGGGCGATGATGCGACCCACCTCGGTGGAGCCCGTGAAGGAGATGGCGTCCACCCCGGGGTGGGCCACCAGCGCCGCTCCCGCCTCCTCGCCCATACCCGGTACCACGTTGAGCACCCCGGGGGGGAAGCCGGCCTCGGCGGCGAGCTCACCCAGACGCAGCGCCGTGAGGGGCGTCTCCTCGGCGGGCTTCAGGACCACGGCGTTCCCACAGGCCAGGGCCGGGGCCACCTTCCAGGAGGCGATGTTGAGGGGGAAGTTCCACGGGGTGATGCAGCCCACCACCCCCACGGGCTGCCGCAGCGTGTAGTTCAGGAACGGCCCGGAGACCGGGATGGTCTCGCCGAAGATCTTGTCCGCCATCCCGGCGAAATACCGGAAGACACCCACCGTGCTGGGCACGTCGATCTTCCGGGCCTCGAAGTACGGCTTCCCGTTGTCCCGCGTCTCCAGCGCGCCGATCTCGTCGGCGTTGGCCTCGATCAGCTCCGCCAGGCGCCAGAGGAGGCGCCCCCGCTCGTGGGGGTCGATGCCACGCCACCCGGGGTGGGCCATGGCGTCCCGGGCCGCGGACACGGCACGGTCCACGTCGGCGGCGTCGCCCCGGGCGACCTCGGTGATCACCTCGCCGGTGGCCGGGTTGGTGGTGGAGAAGGTCCCGCCGGAGGCGGCGTCCTCCCAGTCGTTCCGGATCCAGAGCCGGTTGCGGATGGTCTCGCTCATTCAGGTCGTGGGTTGAAGACGACGAACGGGGCCCGGGACGAACCCGGACCCCGTCTGTGGTGGTGTGGCACCCGGAGCGTCGGGCGGGGCCGGGATGGACGGCTACGCGCCCTTGAAGTCGGCGGTCCGCTTCTCCACGTAGGCGGCGATGCCCTCCTTGCCGTCCTTGCTCGCGAAGAGCTTGGCCTGCAGCTCCCGCTCCAGGGCCAGGCCGTACTCGAAGGCGATCTCGGCGCCCGACTGGACGGAGCGCTTGATGTGACCCACCGCCATCGACGCCTTGCCGGGGGTGGTGAAGCTCTTCGCGTAGGCCATCACCTGGCCCATGAAGTCCTCGTGGCCGTCGGCTTCCAGGACCTGGTTCACGAGCTTGTTCTCGTGGGCCACTTCGAAGTCGAAGAGGTCGCCCTGGACCATGAGCTCGATGGCGTGGGACTTCCCGACGATCCGGCACAGGCGCTGGGTGCCGCCGGTCCCGGGCAGCACACCCAGGTTCACCTCCGGCAGGCCCATCTTCCCCGCACCCTTCCGGGCGATGCGGAGGTCGGCGGCCATGGCGATCTCCATGCCGCCGCCGACGGTGTGCCCGTTCAGCGCCGCGATGGTCAGCTTCGGCGTCTGCTCGAGGCGGCTGAGGGTCTCGTTGGCGTGCAGGCAGAAGTAGTACTTCCAGACCGGGTCGGCCTCGTTGAGCATGTTGATGTTGGCCCCGGCCGAGAAGAACTTCTCGCCCTTGCCGGTCAGCACGATGACTTCGACCTCCGTGTCGAAGCGGGCCCGGATGACGGCGGCGTCGAGCTGCTTCATCATCTCGTGCGTGTACGTGTTGGCCGGCGGGTCGTCGAGGGTGAGGACCGCGACCTTCTCGTCGACGGCGTAGTGGACCAGGACCTTCTCGGACATGGAATACCTTTCCAGGCTGTCGTGGGATTCTGCGTAGGGGGCTCCGGGCGGCCCGAAGCCCCCGAAGCTACCCGGATCCGGGAGGGGCGGTCAAGCAGCGCAACGCACCCCGGGATGCCCCCTCCACCGCACCGGAAGGCCGCCGTCCGCGGGGGTTCGGATTGTCCTGGAGCCGCTCCCCCGGGCGTCTTCGGCGGGCGGCGCCTCCGGGGGATCGGTAAGGCCGGACCGGGCCCCACCCCCGGCCCTGGATCCAGGCCCCGCTCCCTCGTCGCGTGTTCGCGCCCCGGCACGAGGGCCCGCATGTTGCCCGTCCAACGGACCGGATCCTGGAGGAGGACGCATGAGAAGCGGACGGGGGCTCATCGCCCGGGGAATGGTCGCGCTCATCCTGTGGGCGGGCCCCGCCGCGGGCCAGGAGCAGCCGTTGGTGGTGACGGGTGGGTGGTGGCTGGACGTCGAGGCCGGCGAGATGCGCCCCAACCGGGGAATCGTCTCCGTCGGTGGGCGGCTGCTGGCGGTCGGGGACGGCGCCACCCCCGCCGACCTGGCGGGTGCGGAGCGCCTCGAGCTCGGGGACGACCAGTTCGTGCTTCCGGGTCTCATCGATCTCCATGCCCACTACAACGTCCAGTTCCTTGGGCTCCCCCGGCGGGAGGAGCTGGTCGCCACGCCGGTCCTGTGGCTGGCGAATGGCGTCACGGCGACCTTCCCGGCCGGGGAGTACGACCCCGAGGGGATGCTCCGGCTCCGGCGGGAGATCGACGCGGGATCGCGTCCCGGCCCCCGCATCCTGACCTCGGGGCCCTACTTCGGGTCCACGCGCCCGGGGTGGACCCGCCTCTCCCGGGACTCGCTCTTCGCCGAGGTGGACCTGTGGGCGGCCCGGGGGGCGGTGGGGTTCAAGGCGAAGGGGGCCGACCCCAACACGGTCCGGTGGCTCGTGGAGCGGGCCCATCGCCACGGCCTCACCGTGACCGGGCACCTGGACTCGGGCTTCCGGGGTTCCGTGAACCCACGGGACGCCATCCTCATGGGCATCGACCGGATCGAGCACTTCCTGGGCGGTCCGGGTTTTCCCGACACGCGCACGGCCTACGCCTCCTTCCCCGACTTCCGCCCGGACTCACCGGAGTTCCGGGAGATCGTCGAGCTCTACAAGAGCCACGATGTGACCTACGATCCCACCATCACCGCCTACGCCTACTACGGCGTGGAGGGGAAGGCCCACCCGGCCCTGGAGTTCTGGACCGACGAATCCCGCTTCCTGACCCCCGAAGTCCGGGCCTGGGTGGAGGGGGGCGGGCCCGACATCGCGCTGGAGAGCTTCGATGCGATCCTGGGCGCGAAGTGCCCGCTGGTGAGGGCCTTCCACGAGGCCGGTGGCCGGCTGGCCCTGGCCACGGACCATCCGAGCTGGGGAGTGTGGTTGCCCGGCTTCGTGGCCCACCGGGAGATGCACGCCATGACGCTGTGCGGGATCCCCGCCGCCGACGTGCTGCGGATCGCGACCCTGAACGCCGCCCGGGCCATCGGGCTGTCGGACCGCCTGGGGAGCCTGGAGCCGGGGAAGCTCTCGGACTTCGTGGTGGTGCGGGGCAACCCCCTGGAGGACATCCGGAACACCCGCAACGTGGTGACCGTCGTCCGGTCCGGCGTGGTCCACGACGCGGCGGAGCTCCTGCGGTCGGTGGAGGGCCGCATGGGTGTGCCCGACGCGGCCCGGGCGGCGGCGGGCGGGGCGCCATGAGCATCCCACTGGAGCTGGACCACCTGCTGTACGCCACCCCCGACGTGGACGCCACCGTGGCGGAGCTGGAGGACCGGCTCGGAGCTCCGTTCCACGGGGGAGGGCGCCACCCCGGGTGGGGTACCCGGAACCGCATCCTGCCCCTGGGAGGCCGGACGTACCTGGAGGTGATCGGGCCGGACGAGGCGCAGGCGGGGGCGTCGGAGCGACCCATTCTGGACGTGGACCGGCTCACGGAGCCTCGCCTCGCCTGGTGGGCCGTCCGTCCGTTCCTCATGCCCCTCACCTGTGGCGAGTTCGAAACGGTGGGATTCGTCCCCGGGGAGGTGGTGACCGGACGGCGCACCCTGGACGACGGGAAGGAGCTGGTCTGGCAGATCACGGATCCGCGCGTGCGACTGGTGGACGGGCTGCTCCCGCTGATCATCGACTGGGAGGGCGCCGCACACCCCGGCGCCGGGAGCTCGGGGGTGGAGCTCACGACGTTTCGCCTGGAGCATCCGGATCACGCGGCGCTGAACGACGTGTTCCCGGATCTCGGGCTTCCCGGTGTCGAACCGGGCGACGTTCCGGCGCTGGTCGCCACCTTCCGGGGGCCGACCGGGGCCGAGGTGGTGTTGCGTTAGGCCCGGGGCGCCGGGGGCTCCTCATGCGCCCGAAGGCCTCCCGAAAGGGATCCCCGAGGGTCCATCCGAGCGTGGCGGCGTCGATCTTGCACAGCTAGAATTCATCATGTCCACCCGTCGCCGTCCGGTCACCCCGGCCCGTCCGAGCCTCCAGATCGCAGGAGGCCTTCTCGTCCTCCTCATGGCGGCGTGCCACGATTCCCCCGCGGATCCGCTGGCGGGCCCCACGACGGTGGAGACGGTTCCGTCCCTGTCCCTGGCCGCTCCGTTGCCCGACCTGCCCGAGCTGGTGGTCGGAACGGCCCCGCCGCCGGAGGTTCGTGCGGCGTTGGCGGCCTGGCGGGATTCGTGGAACCAGGCGGAGGCCCAGGACGGGCGAGACGACGCGCGGCGCATCGTCGCAGGCCACCTCGCGGAGGCCCTGGACGCTCGCGGGGTCGAGGAGGCGCTGCGTTCACTCCTCTGGGCCGAGGTCGAGGTCGGCGAGCGGGGACCCCTGCCCCCGGAGCTCGCCGTGCCCCTGGACGAGGCCCGGTTGTTGACGGCCCGGGCCGCGGAGGCGCGCCGGGACGGACGGCTGCGGGACGCCCTCGAGGCGGGCCTCGCCGCCGCCGACCTCTACCGCTCCGTCGCCCCCGAATCTGTGGCTCGACGGCTGCTGGCCCGGGGCCAGGCCCTGCTGGGCGTGGCGACCGCCGGGACGGAACGGGACGACGGTCCGGGCGCCGATGTCACGGAACGAGCCCGTCACCTCCTCGACGGGGCCGTCCGTGCCCTGGACGTGGGCGACTATGCGATCGCGGTCCAGCGCGCCTTCTACGGCATCCAGGTCCTGGAGGGTCGGATGCACGAGGTGGGCGGCGACGAGGCCGCCCGGGGCGCGACGCGGAACCGGGGCGGGGTCGGCGGCGCCTGAAAACCGACGCGGCCCCGACCCGGCGAGGGGTCGAGACCGCGAAACCAGCCGCCGGGCGTCACCCGGAGGAGCCGGGTCGTCCCGGGCTACATCTCCCCCCGGGCCATCTTCCGGAGCACCGTGTGGAGGATGCCTCCGTTCCGGTAGTACTCCACGTCCACGTCCGAATCGAGTCGTGCCTTGACGGCGAACCGCTTCTCGGAACCGTCCTGGGCCCGTGCCACCACCTCGAGCTCACAGCTTGGCTCCAGACCGTCGGCGATGCCCGGGATGTCGAAGGTCTCGGTCCCGTCGAGGCCCAGCGACATCGCCGAATCCCCACCGGTGAACTCCAGGGGGAGGACGCCCATACCCACCAGATTGCTCCGGTGGATGCGCTCGTAGCTCTCGGCGATCACCGCGTGGACGCCCAGGAGGATGGTCCCCTTGGCCGCCCAGTCCCGGGACGATCCGGTGCCGTACTCCTGCCCGGCCAGGACCACGAGAGGCGTCCCCTCGGCCTGGTACCGCATGGCGGCGTCGTAGATCGACATCTCCTCCCCGGTGGGATGGTGGACGGTGTAGCCGCCCTCCCGCCCGTCCAGGAGGAGGTTCTTGATGCGGACGTTGGCGAAGGTGCCTCGCATCATGACCTCGTGGTTGCCCCGCCGTGAGCCGAAGGTGTTGAACTGGTAAGGCTTCACCCCGTGGTTCATGAGGTACTTCCCGGCGGGGCCGTTCTTGGCGATGGCGCCCGCGGGAGAGATGTGATCCGTGGTGACCGATTGGCCCAGCAGCGCCAGGACCCGGGCGCCGGTGATGTCGCGGAACGCCGGCGTGTCCTCGGTCATGCCGTGGAAGAAGGGCGGGTTGCGGATGTAGGTGGACTCGGCGTCCCAGTCGTAGAGGCTGCTTCCCTCCGGCACCGGAAGCGCCTTCCACAGGTCGTCGCCGTCGAAGACCTCGCTGTACCGGTTCTCGTACATCTCGGGCTTGAGGGACCGGGTCACCGTGTCCCGGATCTCCTGCTGGGACGGCCAGATGTCCGACAGGAAGACCGGGGTGCCATCCGCGGTCCGGCCCAGGGGCTCGTTGTAGAGGTCGATGTCGATGCGGCCCGCCAGGGCATAGGCCACCACCAGCATCGGGGAGGCCAGGTAGTTGGCCCGGACCAGGGGGTGGATGCGCGCCTCGAAATTCCGGTTCCCGGAGAGGACCGACGCCACGACGAGCCCGTTGTCCCGGACCGCCTCCTCGATGGCCTCGGGCAGAGGCCCGGAGTTCCCGATGCAGGTCGTGCAGCCGTAGCCCACGACCCCGAAGCCCAGCTCCTCCAGCGAGGGGAGCAGCCCGGAGTTCTCCAGGTAGTCCGTGACCACCTTGGAACCGGGCGCCATGGACGTCTTCACCCAGGGCTTCACCTCGAGCCCGAGGGCCCGGGCCTTCTGGGCGACGAGCCCGGCCCCGACCATCACGGACGGGTTCGACGTGTTCGTGCAGCTCGTGATGGCGGCGATGACGATCGAGCCGTCCCCGATCTCGACGTCGAGACCCCCGTACTCGAGGGTGTGGTAGCGGTTGCGGCCTCCGCCGGTCCGGTGGGCGCTCCGGACCACGGTCCCCGTCGCCGGCACGTTCCCGCCCTCACCCGCCCAGCTGTCCGACGGCCGGGACTCGGCCTCCGGAGCCTTCTCCGGCAGCTCGAAGCCCGCCGGCACCAGATTGGGCATGTGCTCGTCGAAGGCGTCCCGCATCCGGGCCATTGCGATCCGGTCCTGGGGCCGCTTCGGGCCCGCCAGGCTCGGCTCCACCGTGGACAGGTCCAGCTCGAGGGTCGACGTGAACTCCGGATCCGGCGTGTCGTCGGTCCGGAACAGCCCCAGGGCGCGGCTGATGGTCTCGACGCGGCGCACCAGCTCAGCCGGACGGCCCGTGCCCTCGAGGTAGCGCAGCGCCTCGGCGTCCACCGGGAAGAACCCGATGGTGGCCCCGTACTCCGGGGACATGTTCGCCAGCGTCGCCTTGTCGGGGAGGGACAGGTTGGAGAGCCCCTCGCCGTAGAACTCCACGAAGCGCCCCACCACCCCGTGCTCCCGGAGCATCTCGGTGGTCCGGAGGACCAGGTCGGTGGCGGTGGCGCCCTCGGGGAGGGAGCCCACCATCTTCATCCCCACCACCTCGGGGAGCAGCATGTAGTAGGGCTGGCCCAGGAGGACCGCCTCGGCCTCGATGCCCCCGACGCCCCAGCCCACCACGCCGAGCCCGTTGATCATGGTCGTGTGGGAGTCGGTGCCCACCAGGGTGTCCGGGTAGGCGACCGCGTGGCCGCCCTCCTGCCTCCGATGCACCACCGAGGCCAGGTACTCGAGGTTGACCTGGTGGACGATCCCCGTGCCCGGCGGGACCACCGAGAAGTTCTCGAAGGCCTGCTGGGCCCAGCGGAGCAGCGTGTAGCGCTCCCGGTTCCGCTGGTACTCCATCTCGACGTTGCGGCGGTAGGCGTCCGGCGAGGCGAAGAAGTCCACCTGGACGGAGTGGTCGATGACCAGGTCCGCGGGCACCACCGGGTTGATGCGGTCGGGCTTGCCGCCCAGGGCCTCGATCCCGTTCCGCATCGCCGCCAGATCCACCACGGCGGGCACTCCGGTGAAGTCCTGGAGGACGACCCGGGACGGCATGAAGGGGACATCGGCCCCCGCGTTCGACGGACTCCAGCCGGCGACCGCCCGGACGTGGTCCTCGGAGACGTAGCCCTTCCCGGCGTGCCGGAGTGTGTTCTCCAGAAGGACCCGGATCGAGAAGGGGAGCCGCTCGAGCTCCACCAGACCCGCATCCTGGAGGACGGAGATGTCGTAGTAGCCGGTGGGGCCCTCGGAGAGGTCCACCGTCTTGAAGGCGCCGAACGGATCGATGGGGGAGGCGGCCACGGATTCCTCGTGCGTATGATTTGAGGCGGGCGTCGTGACCGGACGGAAGAGGGCCCCGACGCGAGCCTCGTAGCATATGAAGATCACCCCTCGAATTACAGGGCGGACGGGGCCTTCCAGGGGTCTCCGCGGCCGGGACGGGACGCTCCCCGAGCCGGGACGGGGCGGGACCCGGACGGGGTGCTGTGGGGCCGGGTTGGCGACGGCCCCGGGTCGACCCATCTTTGACGCCTCGCCGGGGTGGCGGAATTGGCAGACGCAGGCGACTCAAAATCGCCCGGGAGCAATCCCTTAGGGGTTCGAGTCCCCTCCCCGGTATCTGGCGGCCTCGGGCGGCGTCGCCCTCGCTCCGGCCTCCCGGTCCACCAGCGGCACGTGCACGGGCCCGCCCCACGTCCTCGCCCCGGACGGGACCGGAGGAAGGGCGT
>DATHRY010000255.1:0-43396 GCA_035464715.1 Longimicrobiales bacterium | reverse complement strand
ATCGTTGGTCCCGCCAGGGAGATCCGCCCTCCGGAACCCCGCCGCGAAACCGTTGGTCGTGGGGGCCGGAATCGCTAGCTTCGGTGCCGAGCGGACAGGCTATTCACACCGTCTGGGAGGTCTCGCATGATCCGTAGGATTTCGGCACTTCTCACGGCTGCAGCCGTCTTCACCTTCGCCCCGCTTCCGGCGCAGGGTCAGGTCCATCTAGGGCCCGAGGTCGCGTGGAACGACGACGCGGACTTCGGGATCGGAGTCGGTATCGAATTCGACCTTCCGGAGCTCCATCCGGGCATCGCCTTCATGGGCGATTTCCTCTGGTTCTTCCCGGACGGTCCGATCGACTATTTCGAGTTCAATACCAACCTGTCGTACGATTTCCCTCTCGAGGAGACGCAGGTCGTGCCCTTCGTCCTTGCAGGCCTGAACATCGGGCACGTGGACCGCGACAACGACGACATCCTCGGGGATGACGGCGGGAACACCGACGTCGGCTTCAACCTGGGCGGAGGTCTGAAGTTCGACATGGGCTCGTTCCAGCCGCGGATAGCCGGACGGTTCGCCATCGGCAACGACAATTTCACCCTGTTCTTCTTCCTCCCCTTCACCATCGCCGACTGACCGTCGGCACGCCGGCCTCTCCGCCGGCCTCCTGACGGGTCCCACGGGCCGGTGGAGCTCTCCGCCGGCCCGTTCTTCGTGCAGGGCGCTCCGCCGCTCCCACCCGGACCCCCTGGCCCCCCGGCACGGCTCCTTCTCTCCCGGATCCTTCGCGAAGCCCCTGGGTACCGACCGAACTGCCGGCCGCCCCTGACTCACCGCACGTCGAGGCTCTGCAGCCGGCGCGTCCCGGGTTGACCCTCCCTGCCGCGTTCCGGTAGCTTCTGAGACCGAGAATCATTCTTGTTAAATGCAGTTCGAATGGAGTTTGCATGAGCGATTCGCCCATCCTCGAGATCAAGGACCTCACCGCGAAGGTGGCCGATGAGGACCTCGAGATCCTCAACGGCGTCAACCTGTCCATCCGGAGTGGGGAGATCCACGCGATCATGGGCCCGAACGGGTCCGGGAAGAGCACCCTCGCCAAGGCGCTGATGGGGCACCCCGGGTACGAGGTCACCGGCGGGAGCGTGTCCTTCGAGGGCGAGGACCTCCTCGAGCTGGAGCCCGACGAGCGATCGCAGGCAGGCGTGTTCCTGGCCTTCCAGTATCCCGTCGAGATCCCGGGCGTCTCCATCGCCAACTTCCTCCGGACCGCCGTCCAGGCGCACCAGGGAGACGAGGAGCTGGACCTGTTCGAGTTCCAGGACCTCCTCATCGAGAAGATGGAGCTCCTGGACATGGATCCGGCCTTCGCCGAACGGCCCGTGAACGACGGGTTCTCCGGCGGCGAGAAGAAGCGGAACGAGATCCTCCAGATGGCTTGTCTCCAGCCCACCCTGGCGATCATGGACGAGACCGATTCCGGTCTCGACATCGACGCGCTGCAGGTGGTGGCCCACGGAGTGAACAAGCTCCGGGAGGACAACCCCGAGATGTCCGTCCTCCTCATCACCCACTACCAGCGGCTTCTGAACTACATCAAGCCCGACTTCGTGCACGTGATGGTGGACGGGCGCATCGTGCAGTCCGGCGGCCCCGAGGTCGCGCTCCAGCTCGAGGACGAGGGGTACAAGACCTGGCGCGAGGTCGAAGCAGCACAGACGGGCTGAACGACCGCATCAACAGACAGGACGTCCCATGCCACAGAATGAAGTCGTCGAGGGTCTGAACCTCGACACGTACAAGTACGACTTTCAGGACGCGGAAGCTCACGTCTTCCGGACCCGGCCGGGTCTGGACGAGGAGGTCGTTCGCCAGATCTCGGCGCAGAAGGACGAGCCGGAGTGGATGCTCGACTTCCGGCTCAAGGCCCTCAAAGTCTACGAGTCCAAGCCCATGCCCAAGTGGGGCGGGGACCTCTCCGGGCTCGAGGAGACGCTGAACGAGATCTATTTCTACGTCCGTCCCCAGGACAAGATGGAGCACTCCTGGGACGATGTTCCGGCGAAGATCAAGGAGACCTTCGAGAAGCTCGGGATTCCCGAGGCGGAGCAGAAGATCCTCGCCGGCGTCGGCGCGCAGTACGAGTCCGAGATGGTCTACCACTCCCTCAAGAAGGAGTGGGAAGACAAGGGGGTCATCTTCGACTCCATCGAAGACGGCCTCAAGAACCATCCGGAGCTCTTCCGGAAGTACTTCGGGACCGTCATTCCGACGGCGGACAACAAGTTCTCCGCCATGAACTCGGCGGTGTGGTCCGGAGGCTCCTTCGTCTACATCCCGCCGGGGGTCGAGCTCGAGACTCCGCTCCAGGCGTACTTCCGGGTGAACCAGGAGCGGATGGGCCAGTTCGAGCGGACGCTCATCATCGCCGGTGAGGGCTCCCGGGCTCACTACATCGAGGGCTGCACGGCCCCGGTCTACTCGACGGAGTCGTTCCACTCCGGCGTGATCGAGATCGTGGTGGAGAAGAACGCCCACTTCCGCTACACCACCATCCAGAACTGGTCGAACAACATGTACAACCTCGTGACCCAGCGGGCGCTGGTGCACGAGAACGCGACCATGGAGTGGCTCGACGGGAACCTGGGCTCGAAGCTGACGATGAAGTATCCGTCCTGCTACCTGGTGGGCGAAGGAGCGCACGGCAACATCCTGTCGATCGCCTATGCCGGCGACGGACAGCACCAGGACACGGGGGGCAAGGTCATCCACGCCGCGCCCCGCACGACCTCGAGCATCGTCTCGAAGTCCATCTCCAAGGGCACCGGTCGGTCGTCCTACCGCGGGCTTCTGCAGGTCCACGAGGGTGCGACGAACGCGAAGTCGAACGTCGAGTGCGACGCGCTGCTCATCAACGAGACCGCCCGGACCGACACCTACCCGTACATCGAGATCGACGAGCAGTCGGCGAGCGTCGGGCACGAGGCGACGGTCTCGAAGATCGGCGACGAGCAGCTCTTCTACCTGATGAGCCGCGGGATGAGCGAGGAGGAGGCCATGGCGATGATCGTCCGCGGGTTCATCGAGCCCATCGCCAAGCTCCTCCCCATGGAGTACGCCGTCGAGCTGAATCGACTGATCGAACTGGAAATGGAAGGCAGCGTAGGATGACCATCACCACGACCCCTGCCCCGACGACCGCCGAGGGCGTGACCGAGGCCCTCAACGCCGGCGCCGTCGAGGCTCGCGGCCGCGGTGAGCCCGCGTGGCTCGCCGAGCGGCGTGAGCACGCCTGGGAGGTCTACGAGGCCACCCCCATGCCCACGACGCGGCTCGAGGAATGGCGGTACACCGACCTGCGGGACAAGCTGGACCTGGACGCCCTGCACCTGGGCTCCACCGAACCCCGTCCCGACGACCCGTCCGGCTTTCCGGCCGGGTTGCGGGCCGCCATGGCCGAGGACCGGGAGGCCTCGGGACACCTGGTGCTCATCGACGGCGCGGTGGTGCATACCGATATCCGGCCGGAGCTCGCCGAGTCCGGGGTGATCCTCTCTTCGCTCCGGGACGCCGTGACGGCGCATCCCGAGCTGGTGAAGCAGTACCTGGCGACGGCCGCCGTCCCCCCCGAGGAGGGGAAGTTCGCCGCGCTCAACGCGGCCCTGTGGAGCGACGGGATCTTCCTGCACGTCCCCCGGGGCGTGAAGCTGGACATCCCGGTCCGGGTCACCCGGTGGATCACCGAGGCCGGAGCGGCGTTCTTCAGCCGCACCCTCATCGTCGCGGAGCCGACCAGCCAGGTCTCGTACGTGGACGAGATCCTCTCCGACGACCTCGATGCCCAGACGCTCACGTCGTCCGTGGTGGAGGTCATCACCCAGGACGGGGCCCAGGTGCAGTACGTGGCCGTACAGCGGTTGGGGAAGGGCGCGTTCTACCAGTCGCAGCAGCGCACGCTCGCGTACCGGGACTCGACCCTGGACACGCTGAACGTGAACCTCGGCGCGTCGGTGAGCCGGGTGGACCTGAACGCCCGGCTCCTCGGGCCCGGGGCCAACTCGGACATGCTGGGTCTCTACTTCGGAGACGCGGACCAGCACTTCGACCACAACACCAGTCAGGACCACGTGGCGCCCAACGCGAACAGCGACCTCCTCTACAAGGGGGCCCTGGACGGTTCGAGCCGCGCGGTCTTCCGAGGGGTGATCCGGGTTCACGAGGGCGCGCAGCAGACGGACGCCTACCAGACGAACCGGAACCTCCTCCTGTCCGGGAAGGCGCGGGCGGATTCTCTGCCCAACCTCGAGATCGCCGCCGACGACGTGAAGTGCTCCCACGGAGCCACCGTGGGTCAGCTCGACGAGGACGCGCTCTTCTACATCACGAGCCGCGGCATTCCGAAGGAGCGGGCGGAGCGACTGGTCGTGCTCGGATTCCTGGGCGAGGTCCTTGGACGGCTTCCCCTGGGCGGGGTCCAGGAGAAGGTCACCCGGGCCATCGAGGCCAAGCTCGCCGACCATGGGTGAGGCCGCCCGTGGCTGAATGGGTGGAGGTGGCCGGGGAGGCGGATTGCCCTCCCGGCCGGCTCCTTCCGGTCAAGGCCGGTTCGGAGCGGCTCGTGCTGGCGAACGTCGATGGACACTTCTACGCCCTGCAGGATCGGTGCTCCCACGCCGACTTCCCGCTGAGCGACGGGATGTTGGAGGGGACGATGCTCGAGTGCATCCACCACGGCGCCCGCTTCGACGTCTGCACGGGCGCGGCCCGTGGGCTTCCGGCGATCCGGCCCGTGCCCGCGTACGACGTGGAGGTTCGGGACGGAGCGGTTTTCGTACGAACGGAGTAGGGTACCGATGAGCGGCACGGCGTTGGGTGGGTCCCACGACACCGGATTGGATGCGGTGCGGCTCCGGGCCGATTTCCCGGCGCTCCACCAGGAGGTCCACGGCCGTCCCCTGGTCTACCTGGACAACGCCGCCACCACCCAGAAGCCCCGGTCCGTTCTCGATGCGTTGACCGCGTATTACGAGCACGACAACGCCAACGTCCACCGGGGCATCCACGAGCTGAGCCGGAGGGCCACCGACGCCTTCGAGGCGGCCCGGGTGAAGGTCGCCGGCTGGATCGGGGCCACCGATCCCACCGAGCTCGTCTGGACCCGGGGCACCACCGACGGGATCAACCTCGTGGCCTCCGCGTGGGGCATGGACCACGTCGGCGAAGGCGACGAGATCCTTCTCTCGGTGCTGGAGCACCACTCCAATCTCGTTCCGTGGCAGCTCCTGGCCCGCCGCACCGGAGCCCGGATCCGCTACCTGGAGATCGACGACGAGGGCCGCTGGATCCTCGACGACCTGGACGATCTGCTCACGGACCGGACCCGCCTCGTCTCCCTCGGCCACGTCTCCAACGCCCTGGGCACCATCAACCCGGTGGCCGAGGTCGTGGATGCCGTACGGGCCCGTACCGACGCCGTGATCCTCCTGGACGGGGCCCAGGCCGCGGCGCACCTGGACGTGGACGTCGAGGCGCTGGGCGTGGATTTCTACGCCTTCAGCGGTCACAAGATGTGCGGGCCCACCGGGATCGGTGCGCTATGGGGGCGGAGGGATATCCTCGAGGCCATGTCCCCCTATCAGGGCGGCGGCGAGATGATCTCCGTGGTGGAGCGGGATCATTCCACCTGGGCGGCGTTGCCCCACAAGTTCGAGGCGGGCACGCCCAACATCGCCGGGGCCGTGGGGTTCGGTGCGGCCGTAGACTATCTGTCGGCCCTGGACGAGGGCGCCCTCCTCGCCCACGAGCGGGATGTCCTCGGGTACGCGGTGGAGCGCCTGGGAGAGGTCCCGGGACTGCGGATCCTCGGGCCCCGGGACCTCTCCGCTCGGGCGGGGGTGGTCTCCTTCACCCTGGAGGCGGCGCATCCCCACGACATCTCCACCATCGTCGACGCCAAGGGCGTCGCCATCCGGGCCGGGCATCACTGCGCCCAGCTGGTCATGCAGCGGTTCGGGGTACCGGCCACCGCACGGGCTTCGTTCTATCTCTACAACACCCGGGACGACGTGGACCGTCTGGTCGACGCCCTCGGGGACGTCCTCGACATCTTCGGCTGACCCATGGACGAGCCACGCCTCGACTCCCTGTACCAGCAGCTCATCCTCGAGCACTACAAGAGCCCCCGCCATCGAGGGCGGATGGACGATCCCCAGGTCGAGGTGCACATGCGCAATCCGACCTGCGGCGACGAGATCACCCTGCAACTCCGGGTGGAGGACGGCCGCATCGTCGAGGTCACCCACACGGGGCAGGGGTGCTCCATCTCCCAGGCGTCGGTGTCCATGATGAGCAACCTCCTCACCGGTGCCGACGTCGAGGACGCGGAAGCCCTGTCGGGCCGCTTCACGGCCATGATGCACGGGGACGAGGAGGCGGCCCGGGACCGTCGGATGGGTGACCTGCGGGCCCTTGCGGGCGTCAGCAAGTTCCCGGTAAGAGTGAAGTGTGCGCTCCTCGGGTTCGATGCACTGCAGGAGGCGCTCAAGCAGGTCGGCGATCCTCCAGCGGAGCCGTGATGTCGTGCCCGGAACGCCCGTTCATTCAGCTCACCTCCCGGGAACGCCGGTCGGGACGCTGAAGATCTGGGCCACGGACGACGGCGTTCGCAGGCTCGATTTCCGGAGCGGTCCGGACCTGGCCCTGGCCGGCGAGCGCCTCGTCACCGACACAGTGCCGCCGGACCACCTGGCCGAGACCCTCCAGCGACTCGTGGACTACTTCGGCGGGCGCGTCCGCGGCTTCGAGGACGTCCCTCTGGACCTGGGCGCGCTCACCGACTTCCAGCTCGAGGTCTACGACCACCTCCGGGGCGTGCGCCATGGTCACGTCACCACCTATGGCGCGATCTCCAGGGCTCTGGGCCTCGGCGATGGCGGCGCCCGGGCGGTGGGCCAGGCGGTGGGCGCGAATCCCGTGGCGATCCTGATCCCCTGTCACCGGGTCGTGGGGTCGGACCACACCCTCCACGGCTACTCCGGCGGGCTGGCCCGGAAGGCGGCTCTGCTGCGGCTGGAGGGGATCGTGGTGGACGGTGTCGAGGCTTCGAGCCGGGTGCACCCCGAGGAGCTCCGGCTCCCCCTCTGAGTCCGGAGGCGCTAGCCCGCCATCGGATCGAGAAGGACCTTCACCGACTTCGAGCGCCGCCGGTTCGCCGCGGCATCCAGGGCCGCCCGGTACTGGCCCAGCGGGAAGACGTGCGTCACCAGCTCCTGGACCGGCGCCCCGGTCTCCACCAGGAGCTCCTCCGTGATCTCGAAGGTGTGGGGGGACCGCCCCCGGAACGTCTCCCGACCGTAGCCCACGAAGCCGTGCACGGACAGCTCGCGGGCCCAGATGAAGGTCAGGTCCAGTTTCTTGATCTCGGCGGCGCATCCCAGCATGACGATGCGGCCCCGGGGAGTCGCATACCGCATGGCCTGGGACAAGGTCTGCCCGCTTCCCACGCAATCGAAGATCAGGGGAAAGCCGCCGCCGGAGTACACTTCGTCCCCGACGATGGGCAGGTACGCCTGTGCGCCCGTGCCGACCAGGGCATCCCGTGCCTCGTCTCCGGGAGACACGATCTCGGAGGCGCCCATGAGCCGGGAGAGGCGTGCCTCGTGGGCCCGCTTCGTCTGGCTGAGGATCTCCCCCTGGAAGCCGGTCGCCCGCAGGGCCCACACGGTCCCCAGCGCGATGGGCCCGCTCCCGAGCACCAGGACCGGCTCGGAGGGGTCCCGAGGTGGGGCGTTCAGCACCGCGTGCATCCCCACGGACAGCGGCTCGATCAACGCCGCCGCGTGGTCCTCCAGTGCGTCGGCCACGGGGAAGACCTGGACCTCGTGGACCAGGACCTCCTCGCCCCAACCGCCGGGGAGCGACCGGTGGTAGCCCTGGGTCAGACCCGGAGCCATGGGTGCCCCACCCACCAGGGTCGGACCTTCCTCGCCGGCCCGCTCGCAGGTCGAGTGAAGGCCGTCGGCGCACGAGGGACAGGGGTCTCGATAGCCCCGGACGGTGCACGAGATCATGGGATCCACGGCGACGCGCTGACCGGGCTCCACGGTGGTGACGCCGGAGCCCGCCTCCACGACCGTGGCCAGGATCTCGTGCCCGAGGATCGCCGGAAAGGACCCGAACGGCTCCATCGCGGGCGAGGCCGAGTAGGTCAGGTTGCCGATGTCGGTTCCGCAGATGCCGGCCTTGAGGACACGGAGCCGGAGCCAGCGGTCCCCCGGGAGCGACGGCAGGTTCGTGTCACCGACCAGGCGCACTCCCGAGGGAGCACCGAAGAAGGCCGCATCGCTGACCTGCCCCAGGGACTTCGCCAGCAGGAACCGGGGGACGGTCACGTCGAAGGACACGGCCCGCATCAGAATTCGTCCAGCATGCGGACCTCCGACAGTCCGAGATTCGGGGTCCAATCCCCGGGAGGGTTCGGTTGCCCGGGCAGGGTACCCCGGAACAGGTCCTTGGCCACGTCCCCGATGGATACGATGGGACCCGTCGACGAGTCCACCGAAGGGGACACCCGTACGCCGTCCCGCCACGAGCCCTGGTTCTCGGGCAGATCCCCGTCCCGGACCTGGAGGGTCCCGTCGGGGAGCGAGATCCCGGGCCGTCCACCGACCCGACCGTTGTCGCCGGCAAGGGCGTAGAGCCCCGCGAGGTCGAGCACCCGGAACATCGGCCCCCGCAGCAGGCCGGCCGAATGGAACCAGAGCCCTCGGGGCGAGCCGCTTCCCCAGGTCCTGGGGTGGTCCAGCCGCTCGTGGAAGTCCTCTGCGGGCACGGTGTCGTAGACGATCGTCCCCCACTGGTCCCGCTGGACCGAGAGCCACCCGAGAAGTCCCAGGTAGGCCTCGCGGGTCTCGGCGAGGAGCTCGAGGACCCGCAGGCGTGACCGCTCCGGCGGACCGCCTCGGCCTCGGACGGCGACGTACCCCGCGGCTCTGTCGCGGATGTCGCGGTAGACGTAGAGGTAGGTGCCGGGCTGCCCCAGGAATCCCCACATCCGCTCGGTCCGCTGGAGGAGTCCGGTCGACCGTGCGGCGACCCGCTGGTAGACCTCCATGGCGATCTGCCGACCTCCGCTCGGTGCCCGGACCACCTGGTCCCATCCGGGATAGGTGGGCAGGGCGTCCGGCGCGAACCGGTACCGGTGGAAGGCGCCGGCGAGGGCGTATCCCATCTGCCGGTAGAAGGACGCCCGGAACGGAAAGAGCGCCGAGAGGAGATCCCCGCGGTCCCGTGCGATCCGGAGCGCCTCCAGGCACATGCGCCGTCCGATGCCACGTCGGCGGAAGTCCGGGGCCACGGCGACCCCCGCCAGGCCCATCACGGGGATCCGGTGTCCCCGGTAGTTCATGAAGAGACGATAGGTGCGCAGCGCGCCGGCCAGGCGATCGTCCACCTCCACCACCCAGCAGTCGGTGAGGTCGCCGTAGCTGAACCCCTCGCGGATCTCCCGCTGCCGCCGCTCGGCGGGCTTCTCGGGGAAGGCCTCGGCCCAGAGGGCCGCCATGGCGGGAATGTGGTCCTCTGACGCGGCCTGCAGGCGGACGTCCACGCGATCGGGCATGTACGGGGGTTCAAGGGGAAGCGCCACCGATGGAGAGGGTAACCGTTGGCGCCGCAGGGGGTCCAGACCCCCGCTGCGCTGGACCTGCGGGGCGCCAGATCCGATCATTGAGGTCCATCCACCCGACCGGAGTCACGGGATGAAGGCGGTCATCGTCGACGGCATCCGCACGCCCTTCGCCAAGGCCGGCACGGTCTTCCGTAAACTCAAGGCGGTTGATCTCGGGCGCATGGCCGTGCGGGAGCTGGTGGCCCGAAGCGGGATCGCAGGCGAGGAGGTGGACGAGCTCGTCTACGGCACCGTCGTCCACGACCCCCACGCCGGCAACATCGCACGGGAGGTGGGCCTGGACACCCTGCCCCACACCGTCCCGGCGAGCACCGTGTCCCGGGCCTGCGCCACGGCCAACCAGGCGATCGTCGCCGCGGCCAACCTCATCGAGGTCGGCACGGCGGAGGTCGTCATCGCCGGAGGCGCGGAGTCCCTTTCGCACATCCCCATCATGGTCTCCGACAAGCTGTCGGAGACGCTGGTCCGGTTGTCCAAGGCCCGCTCCGTCGGGCAGCGCGTCTCCACCCTGGCCAAGGTCCGCCCCCGGGACCTGCTGCCGCAGCAGCCCCAGATCGCCGAGCCCACCACCGGTGAGTCCATGGGCGAATCGGCGGAACGGATGGCGAAGGCGAACGGGATCGGTCGGGAGGCCCAGGACGAATGGGCGCTCCGGTCCCACCTGCTCGCCGCCGCAGGCACCGAGGACGGGCGCCTCACGGCGGAGATCGCCCGCACCTGGCTTCCCCCGGACTACGACGAGGTGGTGCACGCGGACAACGGGATCCGCACCGACACCTCCCTGGAGAAGCTCGCCTCCCTCAAGCCCGTCTTCGATCGGAAGTACGGGACCGTGACCGCCGGGAACGCCTCCCCTCTCACGGACGGGGCGTCGGCGGTTCTGCTCATGAGCGAGGACAGGGCGCGCGCCGACGGTAGGGAGATCCTGGGCCGGATCCGGAGCTACGCCTTCACGGCCCTGGATCCGGCGGGGCAGCTCCTGCAGGGACCCGCCTTCGCGGCGCCCGTGGCGCTGGACAGAGCGGGCGTCACCATGCGGGACATCGGCCTGATGGAGATGCACGAGGCCTTCGCGGCCCAGGTGCTGTCCAACCTGCAGTGGCTCGACTCGGACGTGTTCGCACGGGAGGAGCTGGGCCGGGCCAACCGGGTCGGCCATCCCGACCCGGATCGGATCAATGTGATGGGTGGATCCATCGCCATCGGACACCCGTTCGGAGCCACCGGCGGCCGGGTGACCATGACGTTGGTGCACGAGATGAGGCGACGCGACGTAGAGCTCGGCCTCGTCACGGTCTGTGCCGCAGGGGGCCTCGGCTTCGCGATGGTGATCGAGCGCGTCTAGCGCGGGACCGGGCACTTCGGAACGACGCGGCTCACGACACTAGGCGGGTGCGAGCTGCTCCAGGACCGAGCGTACGGCATCCAGGTCGGGAAGGACATCGGCGTCTTCGGTCACCCACACGTACCGGAGAATGCCGTCGCGGTCGACGACGAACACGGCTCGCTTGGCCACGCCCTTCAGGCCGAAGAAGTCGTCGTAGACCACGTCGTACGCGGTCGTCGCCTCTCGATTGAAGTCCGACAGGAGGGGGAAGTCCGCCCCCAGCTCCCCGGCGAACCGTCGGGTGACGAAGGGAGAATCCACCGACAGGGCGAGAACCTGTGCGTCCAGCTCGCCCCAGGCTCCGGCCCGCTCCCCGACGGCACAAAGCTCGTCGGTACAGACCCCACTGAAGGCCAGGGGATAGAAGAAGAGGACCACGGGCCGTTCGCCCCGGAAGGCCGAAAGCGTGACCCGGTCCGGTCCGGGGCCGGCAGGGAGGCTGAAATCGGGTGCGGGTTCGCCGACGGTCGGGGGCATGAAGTGGGGCCGGTGTCAGGGCGTGGAGGTGTGTCGGCAACGCTACCCCTGGACCGGACGCCGGTTGCCCTCCGGGGACCGGAGGTGCAGAATCCCGACCGCCTCGAGCCCGGAACCCCGCCGTTGAGTCCAGCCGAACCCGCGCCTCCGTCCGCCCGCCCGTCCCTTGCCCTGTGGGCGGGCCCGGTCGCAGCCCTGATGCTGCTGCTCGTCCCGGCCCCGGGCGGGCTCGAACCGGCGGGGTGGCGCACGGCGGCGGTGGCGACGTGGATGGCGATCTGGTGGATCACCGAGGCCCTCCCCATTCCGGTCACGGCACTCCTTCCCCTGGTGCTCTTCCCGGTGCTGGGCATCCTCCCCATGGCCGACGCGGCGGCGCCCTACGCCAACGAGGTCATCTTCCTCTTCATGGGCGGGTTCTTCCTGGCGGCGGGGATGGAAACCTCCGGGCTTCACCGGCGGGTGGCGTTGACCATCATCCGGAAGGTGGGTCTGGGTCCCGAACGACTCGTCCTCGGGTTCATGGTGGCGACCGCCTTCCTGTCGATGTGGATCTCCAACACGGCCACCGCGGCGATGATGCTCCCCATCGGAGTGGCGGTGGTGGAGCTCTTCCGAGGCGACCGGCCTCGAGAGGGGTTCTCCCTGGGCGTCGCCCTGATGCTGGGGATCGCCTACGGCGCGTCCATCGGCGGCGTGGCCACACTCATCGGCACGCCACCGAACGCCATCTTCGCAGCCTCGGTCGTGGAGCTGTTGGACGGTGAGATCGGGTTCGGCCGGTGGCTCCTCCTCGGGGTCCCGATCACAGCGGTCATGCTCCCCCTCGCCTGGCTGCTCCTGGTCAAGGTCCTCCATCCGCCGGGCCCGCTGAGCGGCGACGCACGAGAGGTGCTGGAGGACGAGCTTGCGCGCCTGGGCCGCGCCTCGACGGCGGAGCGCCGGGTGGGCGTCGTCTTCGTCGCCACCGCCCTCGCCTGGGTCTTCCGGGCGCCGAAGACGCTGGGAGGTGTGACTCTTCCGGGCCTTCAGGATCTCGCGCCGGCGATCCGGGACTCCACCATCGCCATGGCGGCCTCGCTCCTGCTCTTCATGATCCCCCGGGGAGGGGCCGAGCGAGGACCCCTCCTGACCTGGGAGCGGGCCCGAGGGATCCCCTGGGGCGTGTTGATCCTCTTCGGCGGGGGTCTCTCCCTGGCCCGGGCCATGGAGGCCACGGGCCTGTCCCGGTGGATCGGGGCGTCCGTGGCCGGGCTCGAAGGCGTGCCCACCCTGGTGCTGTTCGCGGTGTTGGCCCTACTCTTCGTGTTCCTGACCGAGCTGACGTCGAACGCCGCGACCACCACCATGGCCATGCCGGTCCTCGTAGGCGCCGCAGCGGCCATGGGGACGGCACCTCTCCCCCTCATGATCGTCGCGACCCTGTCGAGCTCCATGGCGTTCATGCTTCCCGCGGCCACGCCGCCCAACGCCATCGTCTTCGGGTCGGACTATCTCACGATCCCGCAGATGGCCCGAGCCGGTCTCGTCCTCAACCTCGTGGCCGTCTGTGTCGTCACGCTGGCCGCCTGGATGTTGATCCCTCTCGTCTTCCCCTCGTAGTGGATCCCGTTCGCGACCCGTGGACCCGATACGCCCGCTACATGAGGGCGGTTCCGTACCTGGTACTGGACTGGACGGACGAGGCCACGGGGGCCCGGGGCTGGCTGGTTCTCAACTCCCTCCGCGGGGGTGCGGCCGGGGGTGGAACCCGCATGCGGGCTGGGCTCGGACTGGACGAGGTGACGTGGCTGGCCAAGGGAATGGAACTAAAATTCGCGTTCTCAGGCCCACCCATCGGGGGTGGGAAGTCGGGCATCGACTTCGACCCGTCCGACCCCCGCCGCCGTGAGGTCCTGACCCGCTGGTTCCGTGCGATCCGTCCGATGCTCCTCGAGGTGTACGGGACCGGCGGCGACGTAAACGTGGACGAACAACGAGACGTCTCGCCCCTCTGCCGCGAGATGGGGCTCGTCCACCCGCAGCAGGGGATCGTGAACGGCCACTTCCGGGCCGCGGCGGCCGGGGGGACCCCCCGTTCGGTCGAGGAGGCGAACCGTTCGCTGGGGAAAGGCCTCGGCCTTCGAGTGTCCGACCCGGCCCTGGATGTGTCCGGTGCGAACCTGAGCGTCTCGGATCTCATAACCGGTTACGGCGTGGCCCGGGCCGCGGCCCGGGGGCTGGCCGGTACCCGGGCGGGGGAGGCCGGGTGCCTGGACGGTGTTCGCGTGATCGTGGAAGGGTTCGGGAACGTGGGCGGCCCCGCCGCCCTGTACCTCGCACGGATGGGGGCGCGGATCGTCGCCATCACGGACGCCCGGGCCGGGATCGCACCCCCCGGTGGCCTGGACGCCGCAGAGCTGGAGGACCTGCTGCGGGCCCGGGACCGCCGCGACATCCCTCCGCATCCCCACCGCGTCGAAGGACCCGCCCGCGAGGACTGCTACTCCGTGGCCGCGGACCTCTTCGTCCCGGCGGCGGTCTCGGCCTCGGTGGACGCCAACCGGTTGACCCAGCTCGAGGCGGCAGGTGTGCGCACGATCGTCTGCGGGGCCAACCACCCCCTTCGAGAAGCGGCCCTGGGCGACACCACCAACCAGCAGGACGCCGACACCCGGTTCGCGATCCTGGCGGATGTAGTGGGGAGCATGGGGATGGCCCGGGCGTTCCATCATCTCATGGTCGGGGGGCCGACCCCGCGGGCCGAGGAGGTCTTCGAGGCGGTGCGGGACACCATGGACGAGACCATCGATCAGCTCCTTGTCCGGCACGCCGGACTCGGCCCGGGCCTCCTCGCGCAGACGCTGGCCGTAGGTCTGGACCGCATCGACTTCGATTGACGATCAGGCCGGGTCCCCGGTCCCCGACGGCCGCTCTCCCGGCGCCACCTCCCTCAGGAAGCGCACGATCTCCGCCGCCGTCTCCGGGCGGTCGAGGACATCGGTATGGCCGGCACCGGGCACGCGGACCAGGGTGGCGGCCGCCGCTCCTGCCAGCGCTTCGCCCTCGGCGATCACGACGCGGGTGTCCTCCTCCGGGTGGATCACACGGAAGGGGACGTCCAGGCGTGCCGCGGCCTTCCCCGGGTGGATCTCCCGCTCCGGCACGCCGATCCGGAGTCTCCAGAACGGTCGCAGCAGGGGAACGATGAAGCGGCCGGGAAGGCCCAGGTCGTTCAGGTGGGTGACGATGACGTCGTGGATGTGGTACGGAGCCGCGACGACCAGGACGCCCGAGATGGGAGCCCCGGCTGCCGAGGCGAGGATCGCTCCCGCACCACCCATGCTGTGGCCGATCACCACGAGGGGCCGCCTCGGGGCCTTCTCCCTGATGGCCTCCACCCCGCGCTCCACGTCGCTTTGGAACGTCCGCAGGCTCACGGTGGGCCACACGCTGTTCCGTCCATGCCCCCGGAGATCGTACGTGAGGACATGGGACGCCACGCCCGCGGCGGCCTGTACGAGGGGAAGGGTGACGGCTGCGTTGGCCCCCCAGCCGTGGACGACCAGGACCAGAGGGCCCGAAGGGTCCTCACCATCGACCCACCAGCCGTTCAGCGGGGGCTGCCCCTGAACGATCCAATCCCTGGAGCGGAGGCCCAGAGCCCCGGGGGTACGCCCGGGGGCTCGTCGTCGGGGACGGAGCAGGGCGACGGCGAAACGGTCGAGCACGACCAGGATGGCGAGCACCACCCCCAGAGCCACGATCAGGCCCAGACGCGCCTCCCGGACCCGGTGCCGCGACGAGCCCTCACGCAGCACCCGCGGCCACGGGGCCTCCCGACCCGATCCGTCCCAGCGCGCGACGGACGTATACCGGTACCATCGCGCGACGCCAGTCGGGGTCCACGATGATGTTCTCCAGGGGGTGGCACTGCCGGAACGCCCGCTCCGCCAGGGCCTCGCACAGCTCGGGTCTCAGCTTCTCTCCCACGGCGATCTCGTCCCAGCCACTGAGCTCCCGGGGCCTGGAGCCCAGAGCCGTGACCACGCCCCGCAGGTCCTCCACCCGCCCGTCGGGGTCCAGTCGGGCGGCGACGGCCACCGACAGGAGGGGGAAGTCGATGGACTTCCGCTGTCGCAGCTTCAGGTAGGCCAAGCGCGTGCCGGGCGCCGGACGGGGAACCCGGATGCGCACCACGATCTCGCCGGGCTCCCGGCGGGTGTTCCAGATCCCGTCGGCGACGAAGAAGTCCCGCACCGGTACCGTACGGGCGCCGCCGGGACCCTGGAGGTCCGCCACGGCGTCCAGGGTCATCAGGACGGGGGGCGTGTCCGCCGAGTGCGCCGCCACACACTTCTTCCCCACGCGGGTGACGTGGCACACCTCGCCGTCCTTCTTCAGGCAGTAGCCGAGGGCGTGCCGCCAGAACTCGGTCTGGTTGTAGTACGTGCAGCGGGTGTCGAGACACAGGTTCCCGCCCAGCGTTCCCCGGTTCCGGATCTGCGGTCCGGCCACCAGACCGGCCGCCTCGGCCAGGGAGGGGAGGACGCGGGCCATCTCCGGGTGGTCCGCGGCGCGGGACAGGGTCACGGCCGCGCCGAGCACGACCTCCTCATCGCCCACCGCGATCTCTCCGAGGTCGGGGATCCCGGTGAGGGACACGAGATGCGCGGGTTCGAAGAGCCGGTGCTTCATGTTCGGGATCAGGTCCGTCCCCCCCGCCACCGGAAGTGCGGCGGCCCCGTGCTCCCCCAGCAGCTCGACGGCATCGTCGACCCGATCCGGCCGGTGATACGTGAAGGGTGGCAGCCTGAGCATGCTAGGGACGCCCCCGGCGCAGAACGGCCACAGGTCGTTGGATGCACATGGCTAGTTGCCCTCCCACCAGCGGCCGCCGGGCCGGGCGACCATGATCCCGTCCTGACCGTCGATGGCCTGGATCCGCTCCGCGAGCGTCCGCTCGGAGAGCACCACGGTGCTTCCCACCAGGGGGGCATGCAGGAGGTGGAGGGCGCCATCGACCCACACGGCGATCCCGGTGTGGGCCACGTCGAGGCCCCGCACGGTGCTGGTTGCCGCGATCACGTCTCCGGTCTTGATCTCCGGTGCGGCCCGGGGGATGTCCGCCTCCGGGACGTAGCGCCGCGGGGGTCGGGCGTTCAGCGCTCCCTCGACCTCCCGGATCCCCTCGAGGGCGGCCCCGTCGGCCAGCTGATCGTAGGCGTCGGCGTGGGTGGACATGAAGTCGATGGCCTCGGGATCGTCGACCGCCCCGGGGAGGTCCTCCAGGAGCCGGATCCGGTCCTCCCCGTCGTTCCGCCGGAGCCACTCCGAGAAGTAGTGGATCCGGGAGGCGTAGCCCATCGGCAGGCCGTCCCGGTACCGGAGAGAAGCCAGGTCGGTCTCGTAGAGCATCCGTGCACGGATGGGGTCGTCCAGCACCTCCGTGCCGTGCAGCCGGGAGAACCGGGTCAGGGCCAGCACGTTCTCCACGAAGGTGACACAGTCCAGCCCCCTGAGGTTCACCACCAACCGCTCCGGGCCCGGCACCTCGAGGGTCCTCGGGACGTAGGGCGAACCCAGGAACAGCCGGCCCATGGCGCCGATGGCCTCGCCGAGAGGGAGGGTGTCGAGACCGGCCTCCCGGGCGGTCCGGACCGTCCGCTGGAAGATCTCCCAGTCCTGCCGGGTCCAGGGCGTGCCGGGGATCGAGTCCGAGGCAGCGGGCCAGTCCCCCGTGGCTTCGGGGCGGACCACCTCCAATCCACCGGAGCCGGGTCCGGCCGCTTCGCCCGCGCCGGACTGCTCCGCGGAAGCCGACTCCGCCGCTTCGCCCGGGTCGGCGCCCCCGCAGGCCCCGAGGGCCAGGACACCGAGGAGCGCCACCGCCGGGATCGCGAGCCGGGTGCGCCTCATGCCGTGCCCTCGTCCCGGGGCGGCTCCACCCTTCCGCTGCGGGACGGGGCCGCTCATGCGGACACCTCAGCGGGGGAGACACGGGGCGCCTCCGGCTTGCCCAGCCGGCCCTCGGCCCGGGCGGCCTGGATCGCGCGCCACACCCGGGGCGGCGAAAAGGGGAGGGTGTCTACCCGCACGCCCACCGCGTCGTAGATCGCATTGGCGATGGCGGGGATCGAGGGGTGCAGGGGCCCCTCTCCGGCCTCCTTGGCGCCGTAGGGCCCCTCGGGGTCGATGGACTCGATGATCAGCGACTCCAGCGCCGGCGTATCCAGGCTCGTGGGAAGTCGGTAGTCCAGCAGGGAGGGGGCGTTGTGGAGCCCGGCCCGGCCGTGGTCGGCATCCTTGAACACATGCTCCTCCAGGATCGCCTCGGCGCAGCCCATGTAGGCCGAACCTTCCATCTGCCCCTCGACCAGGACCGGGTTCAGCGCCCGTCCGCAGTCGTGGGCGATCCAGATCTTCCGTACCTCGACGACCCCGGTCTCCAGGTCCACGTCCACCTCGGCCACGTGGGCCGTGAAGGAGTACGCGGGACTCGCGCCGATCGTCCCTCCCCGATAGTCGCCATGGACGTCCTTCGGGGTGTTGTACGACCCGGTGGCTCCAAGCGTCCCGAACCGGGCCTCGGCCAGATTGAACGCCTCCTGGATGGGCATCTGGCGCTCGGAATCGAGGGCGAAGAGGGCCCGTCCGCCGGCGAGGAGGACCTCTCCTGGCTCCACCTCCCAATGCTCCGCCACGGCCTGCTGCACCTGCCGCTTGAGCCTTCTGCAGGCATCGATGCAGGCGTTGCCCAGCATGAAGGTCACCCGGGACGAGTAGGCGCCCAGATCCACCGGCGTGAAGTCGGTGTCGCCCCGCATCACCCGCACGTTCTCCACCGGGACGCCGAGCTCCTCGGCCGCGATGTAGGCCACCACCGAATCGGTCCCCTGCCCGATCTCCGACGCGCCGCTGAAGACCGCCACCCGTCCGGAACGGTCGATCTGGACGTGGGCCCCGGACTGGGGCATGTCGTTCGGATAGATCGGGTAGTTGGTGCCCGAGATGTACGTGGAGCCCGCTACCCCGACGCCCCGTCCCAACGGGAGCCGCCGGAACTTCGCTCCCCAGTCCGAGGCCCGCTCCACCGCGTCGAGGCACTCCAGGAAGCCGTTCGAGGTGATCCGCAGCTCGTTGATCGTGCGGGTGTCGGCTCCGATGTAGTTCCGTCGCCGCAGCTCGAACGGATCCAACCCCGCCATCTCCGCCAGCTTGTCCAGCTGGACCTCGAAGGCGAAGCGGGGCTGCACCGATCCGTGTCCCCGCTTCGGTCCGCAGGCCGGCTTGTTCGTGTAGGCCCGCACCGAGTCGAAGCGGTAGGCGGGCATGTCGTACGGGGCGCAGAGGAGCTGCCCCGAGTAGTAGGTCGTGACCAGCCCGAACGAGGCGTAGGCGCCCCCGTCCAGGACGATCTCGGCATCCACGGCGGTCAGGCGCCCCTCGGCGTCCACTCCGGTACGGTACGTCATATGGAAGGGGTGCCGGCCCCGGTGGGCGTAGAACACCTCCTCCCGGGTGTAGAGGATCTTCACCGGCCGGCCGCTGACCCTCGAGAGGGCGGCGACGGCGAACTCGAGGTCGAAGGGCTCGCTCTTCCCTCCGAAGGCGCCACCCACCGGGGGCTGGAGGACGCGGACCTTGGCGGGGTCGAGCTCGAAGACCCGGGCCAGCTCCCGATGCAGGTAGTGCGGCACCTGCGTGGACGACCACACGGTGACCTTCCCGTCTGCGTCCCAGCGTCCGATGGCGCAGTGGGGCTCGATCGCGGCGTGGGTCGTGCCTTCGAAATAGTACCGTCCTTCTACTTTGTGGACTGCGGCGTCGAGGCCCGTATCGACGTCACCGAACTCCAACTTGACCTTCTTGGTGATGTTGCCGTTCCAGCCTTCCTTCCGAGGCGGGTGGATATAGGCCCCTTCCTCGTAGGTCCCCTCGGCGCGCAGGGCCTCGTGAGGATCGAGCCAGGCCGGCAGCAGCTCGTATTCCACCCGGATCGCGTCCAGCGCCCGGATCGCAGTGTCCTCGTCCACCGCCGCGACGGCCGCCACCCCGTCCCCGATGTATCGGACCCGGTCCACGGCCAAGGGATACTCGTCGGGGGTCCAGGGGATGATCCCGTACAGGACGGGCATGTCCCGGCCGGTCACCACGGCGTGGACTCCCTCCATGGCCTCGGCGGTGGAGGTGTCCACCGAGACGATGCGGGCGTGGGGATGCGGGCTGCGCAGGATCTTGCCGTGGAGCATACCGGGCAGCGCGATGTCGTCGGTGTAGCGGGCCCGGCCGGTGGACTTGGCCAGGCCGTCGATCTTCCGCATCGAGGTCCCGATGACCGACAGGCGCTCTTTCTGGAAACCCTGGTCCGACATCGTCTTACCCGTTGGGAGCGACCGCAGCGCGACGTCGCTCTGCAGCCTTGAGGACGGCGTCGTAGATCTTGGTGTACCCCGTGCAGCGACACAGATTCCCGGACAGGGCGTCCCTCACCGCCTCCAGGTCCGGGTCCGGATTCCTGTCCAGAAGCGCCGCGGCCGAGCACAGGATGCCCGGCGTACAGAAGCCACACTGGGCCGCGCCGTTGAGATCGAACTCGTCCTGGAGCGGGTGAACGCTCTCGGAGCCAGCCAGCCCCTCGACGGTGACCACCTCCCGATCCTGGGCCTCCAGGACCGGAAGCAGGCAGGAAAGGGTGGGCGCCCCGTCCACGATGACGGTACAGGCCCCGCAGTCCCCCTTGTCGCACCCCTGCTTGGATCCTGTGAGCCCCAGCACGTAGCGCAGGGTCTCGAGCAGGGTGAAGTGCGCCGGTACGCCGACCAGGTGGCGGTCGCCGTTGACGCTCAGTCGGACGATGTCGGTGGCTTCGGGCACGCTGTCCCTCGTCGGCTCGTGGGATTCGCAAAGTTCTCCGGTTCGGGGGGCTCCTGGCAAGCCGAAGAGGCCCCCTGCCAAGGCGGAACCCGAGGAGAGGTCGGGGTACCACGTTCCTCGACCTTCGACCGCGCTGGCGGTCCATCATCGACCAATGAAGCAGAGGCAGGCCGCATGCCCTATCCCGAGATGCTCGTCGCTCCCATGCGGGAGGACCTTGTGCGTCTGGGTTTCACCGAGCTCAAGACCCCCGCGGACGTGGACACCGTCCTGGGGTCCGAGACCCGCTCCACCCTCCTGGTGGTGAACTCCGTGTGCGGCTGCGCCGCAGGGGCGGCGCGCCCCGGGGTCTATCTCTCCCTCCAGGGCGACGACAAGCCAGACGTCCTGACGACCGTCTTCGCCGGGCAGGATCTCGACGCCACGGAGCGGGCCCGACAGTACATCGTCGGATACCCGCCCTCGTCTCCGTCCGTGGCGCTTTTCAAGGACCAGGAGCTGGTCTACATGATGGAGCGCCACCAGATCGAGGGGTCCACCCCTCAGCAGATCGCCGCCGCCCTTCAGGAGGCGTACGCGGAGCACTGCTGAGGTCGCGTCGGCAGGAAGGTCGCGTCGGCAGGACCGACGTTGTGTGCCCGAGCGGCGCTCGCGTCGGCGGGGCCATGTTGCGACGGCTGGTCAGAGGATGGCCTTCCCCAGGGCGCTGGCCACGAGATCCACGGCCATCTCCGCGGTTCGGTTTCCCTCGTCCAGGACCGGGTTCACCTCCACCATCTCCAGGCCGAGCAGTGTGTTCGTGCGTGCGATCTTCTCGCAGACCAGGTGTCCCTCCCGGTAGGTGAGGCCACCGGGCACGGGCGTACCCACGCCCGGCGCCACCCGTGGATCCAGTCCGTCCAGGTCATAGGAGAGCTGGAATCCCGCGGTGCCGTCGTTCAGCCGCTCCAGGGCTTCATCGACGACCGGGCCGATTCCCCGGTCGTCGATCTCGGACATGGTGAAGACCCGCACGCCCGAGCCCCGGACGATCTCTTTCTCGGCCTCGTCGATGTCCCGCGCCCCGATGATGCACACGTTCCGGGGATCGACGGCGGGCGCCGGATCGCCCATCAGGCGGGTCAGCGCCTCGGGGCCCCGGCCGGTCAGAACCGCCAGGGACATCCCGTGGATATTGCCCGAAGGGGTGGTTTCGGGCGTGTTCATGTCCGTGTGGGCGTCCACCCACAGGACCCCGATCTTCTCACCCATGGTCCGGTGATGGGCGGCCACCGCCGCCACCGAGCCGATGGAGAGGGAGTGGTCCCCGCCCAGAACGACCGGGAAACACCCTTCGGCCAGCAGGTCACGCACACGACCGTATGTGGCGCGACACACCTCCTGGACCTCCTTGAGGAACCGGAGGCGTGACTCCCCGGCGGGAACCGCCTCCGGCCCGTCGGCGGTCACCGAGCCCCCCTCCCGCACCCGGTACCCGAGCTGCTCCAGCCGGCCCGCGAGTCCCGCCACCCTGAGGGCCGACGGACCCATGTCCACGCCCCGTCGGCCGGCGCCGAGGTCGATGGACACGGCCACCAGGCCGACGTCCCGCATGGGATTCAGGACCAACGCCCGGCCCTCTCGCTGGACACGGTCATTCGCCCCTGTGGAGCCTCCGCCTCTCCTTCCTGGCCAGGCGGCGGCGCTGCTTCGCGTCTCTCGGGGTCTCCCCGGGATAGAGCACCTTCACCTCCACCCCTCCCATGAAGGCCAGCCCGGTGACCCGGATGACCGGGGCGCCGCTCGGGGCTTCCTGCTCGTCGGCGTTGTGCTCGAAACCCCCGAGGATCCCGATGCCCGAGGTGTCGACGACCACGTCCGGCGGGACGACGATCTCCACGCCCCCCATCATGGCCAGACAGCGAACGTCGGTCATGGGCGGCAGGGCGCATTCCCGGAAATCGAGCTCGACGCCCCCCAGAATGCCCACGGCGTAGTTGTACCGTGCCGGATGCCAGGAGCCCTTCCGTACGCCGCCCCCCAGAACGCCCATGACGACGTTCTGCTCCGGGACCTGCTCCGGGACGGCCGGCCTCCAGTGCGGCTCGGTATCCGCCGGGGTCCGGGACTCCGGTGCCCGGACCGGAAGCTCCGACGGAGCGGGAAGATCCTGGAGCAGGCGGTCCAGCTCCGCCGTCGTCCCCGCCCGGTGCGCCAGCTCCACACGCCGCTCGAACTCCTCGACGGTGAGCTGGTCCTCGGCGAAGGCCTGGCAGAGCACGTCCACCGCGCGCTGCCGCTCACCCTCCGAGCTGGGCCTGGAGCCATCACGCCCCCCGCTCATCGAACCCCTCCGTCGTCGCTCACCGCGCCTCTCTCCGGTAGACTTCCACACCCCCCACGAACGTCCTCTCTACGCGCACGGAACCCAGTTCCGTCGTCGGAAGCTGGAAGAGATCCGTGTCCAGGACCACCAGGTCGGCCGCCTTCCCCGGCGACAGGGTCCCGCTGAACCTCTCCGAGAAGCCGGCCCTGCTGGCATCCGCCGTGTAGGCCCCGAGGGCCTCCTCGAGGGTGATGCGCTCTTCGGGCACCCAACCGCCCGGGTTCGCTCCATCCAAGGTACGACGGGTGACCGCCGCGTCGATGCCCAGGAACGGATCGAGGGGCGCCACCGTCCAATCGCTGCCGAAGGCGAGCCTCGCGCCGGCATCCAGGAGCGAGCGGAAGGCATACGTGGTCCGGATCCGCTCGGGTCCGATCCGTTTCTCCGCCCACCGTCCGTCGTCCGCGGCGTGATAGGGCTGCATGCTGGCCACCACGCCCAGCCCAGCCACCCGCCCGATGGCGTCCCGGGTCAGGTGCTGGGCGTGCTCGATCCTCGGGCGTCGATCCCGGGGCCCGTTCCGGGAGATCATCTCTTCGTAGGCATCCAGGAGCCAATCGTTGGCCCGATCGCCGATGGCGTGGACCACAGCCTGCAGCCCGGCCGCGTCGGCGTCCAGGATCCAGCGCCGGAGAGCCGACGTGTCCGTGGTCATCAGTCCCGAGGTGCCGGGCGCATCCGCGTAGGGCTCGTGGAACCAGGCCGTCGTGGAACCGAGGGACCCGTCCACGAACCCCTTGAGCCCGCCCCACCAGAGTCGCTCGTCGCCGCGCCCCCGCTCCTCCACGCGATCCCGGAGCCGCTCCCAGGAGGACATGGGCACCACGGCGTAGACCCGGAGCGGGAGTTGGTCCCGCACCAGGGCCCTCTCGTACACGGCCAGGGACTGCCACCCGTCGACGTCGTGGACCTGCGTGATCCCCAGGGAGAGGGCATGGCTCGCCGCTGCGGCCAGGGCCCGGTCCCATTCGTCCGGAGTCGGATCGGGGACTGCCCGCTGGACGAACTGCATGGCGTCGTCCTTGAGGATCCCCGTCCACCGACCGCTCCCTTCCTCACGAACGATCTCGCCGCCGGGAGGCGACGGCTCCTCCGGTGAGACATCGGCGAGCTCGAGGGCCCTGGAATTGGCCAGCCCCATGTGCAGGTCCAGCCGGGTCACGAAGACCGGGTGGTCCGGGGTGATGGAATCGATCCAGCTCCGATGGGGCAGCTCGCCTCCCCACCGCTCGTGGTCCCAGCTTCCGCCCAGGATCCAGGTCCCCGGAGGCCGCGTCCCCGCGAACGCGGCGATTCGTCGAACGAACTCCTGCGGCGTGTCCGCGTCCCGCAGATCCACCGACGCCAGCTGGAAGCCACCGGTGAGGAAGTGCGTGTGGCTGTCGATCAGGCCGGGAAGGACGGAGGCTCCGGCGGCATCCACCACCCGGGTGTCGGGCCCCCGGAGGCGATCGACCCGGCCCGCCGTCCCCACCTCCACGATCCGACCGCCCGCGACCGCTACGGCCTCGGCCAGCGGGGCCCCGGGCTCCCCCGTCCAGACGCTCCCCCCCATGACGATCAGGTCGGCCACGGCCGGCTCCTCCTCGAAGGCGGTGCACGCTCCCGTCCCGATGAGCGGAAGCAGGACGATCGCCCTCCGTATGTATCGACCCACGGGGCCTCCTCGACCGATGTCCGGGCCTGCCGAATCGTGTTCACTGGAGCGGGGCACGGCAATGCCGGGGAGGAATGAACCCTCGGTCCCCAGGCCGTCGGGGCCGCTTGACATCCCGACGGCTGCCCGCGCCTTATAGGCCACCGTCCCCCAACCGAGAGTGAACCATGAAGCAGAGCCTGCTCCGGATTCCCGCCCTGGTCCTCACCCTTCTGCTGGCGGCCTGCGCCTCCGGTGCCTCCCCCTCTTCGGGCGGCAGCTCGAACGTGCTGTCCGCCGAGGACCTCGACCAGGTGCAGAGTCTGTCGGCCTACGATGCCATCCAGCGCCTCCGCCCGCAGTGGCTCCAGGTCCGGGCCAACAACCCCCCTGCCCAGGTCATCATGAACGGCTCGCCCATGGGGGGCGGGCCCGAGATGCTGCGCACGGTGCAGGTGAGCGACCTGACCTCGATCCGCTACCGGAACGGGCGGGACGCGACCACGCGCTACGGTACCGGCTACGGCGGCGGCGCCATCGAGCTCAACTCCAGGTAGGGCCGGCTCGCGTCCGGCTCCTCTAGCCCGCGAGGAAGGACCGGACGAAGCGTTCCAGGATCCGGGACGCGGCCCGGACCTCGTCGGCGGGAACCTCCTCGTCGGCGGTGTGGGCCCGGGCGATGGAGCCGGGCCCGAAGCAGACGGCGGGGATGCCGGCCCGATTGAGGAAGGCGGCGTCCACCCAGGCGGTCATCCCCTCGACACGGGGCGGGTGACCTTCCTCTTCCGCGGCCTGCAGGAGACCTCGGACCAGGGGATGGTCCGGGGAGACGTCCGAGCCCGGGCGAACGAGGTCCTGGCGGGAAACGGCATCCAGCTCCGGGATCCGGCCCCCGAGCCGGGCCAGGCAGGCCTCCACCTCCCCTAGAAACACGCCGTCGGGCTCGTCGGGCAGGGTTCGACGCTCCAAGGTGAGGACGCAGCGCTCCGGGTAGACCGACCAGGTGGCGCCCCCGGCCACGGTGCCGGCGTGGAAGGAGCCATGTCCCAGGAGCGGATGGGGCTCGCAGCCCCGAAGGCCCACCTCCAGGCTGTCCATCTCCTGGAGGAGCGCCGCGGCGTGCCGGACCGCGTCCACACCGACCTCCGGTCTCGACCCGTGGGCGGCCCGCCCCTGGAAGGTCACTTCAACCCACTGGAACCCCTTGTGGGCCGGCATCACCGCGAGCTCCGTCGGCTCGGTGACCACCGCAGCGTCCGCCTCGACCCCCTCGGCCACGAGTCTCTGCATCCCCAGGGAAGCGTGTTCTTCGTCGCCGGTGAGGGCGACGACCAGGGTGCCCGACGAGGGGGACGCGGCCCAGGAGTGCGCGGCGGCGAGAATGGCCGCCAACCCCGCCTTCATGTCCGCGGCCCCCCGGCCCACGATGCGGTCCGGCGTGGAGTCGGCCCCGAACGGGTCGACGGTCATGCCTGCCACGCCCACGGTGTCCAGGTGGCCGTTCAGGAGAAGCGTCGGCCCCCCATCTCCCAGTCGCGCGAGGACGTTCGGCCGGCCGGGCTGGAATTCGTCGATCCCCGCGGTGAAGCCCCAGTCCTCCAGGAGACCCGCGATGTGCATGGCCATTCGCAGTTCGCCCGACCCGGACGCCTCCAGGGACGGATTGACCGAAGGGATCCCGACGAGCGTCCGGGTCAGCGCCGCCGCGTCCATCGTGCCCCCGTGCCGGCGTGTACTGTTGTGCGGTAGCCAGAAAGCGTCCTCCGGAAGCCACACTCCGGGCCCCGACAAGGTGCGCGTAACAACGTCATTACGGGCCCCCTGCGGCCTCTTGTCGCGGTTTCCGCGTTTCGGCATGCTTCGTGCATGAAGGGATCTTCAACCGAAACACCCTTCAGGAGTGGACCCGTGCAGAAGATCACCGCCAGCCTCCTGGGTGTCGTCGCCGTGGCGGCGAGTCTCCTGGCCCTGCGCCAGCCTCGCCCCGCCCCGGATCGACATGCCGAGGCAGAACGTCTGGTTCCCGCCGGGGAGACGGTTCCGGCGCAGATCTCCCTGGACCGTATCCGCGAACTCGGCCTCTGATCCCGCCACGGGTCTCCCAGCCTCGCTCGGAGTACCGTAAGACCAGGTCGGACAGAGAGTTGAGGCGACGCGAACGCAACCGGCGAGACCGGGAACGACGGAGCGGCGCAGCGTGTGGAACGCTGCGCCGCTCGTACATTCGGGGGGTGCCCAGTCCGGGGAAGTCCCGGGCTCAGTCGAAGTGAGCCCGGTTCTTCTCGATGTAGCTGGTCCACTCCTGGGGCACGTCCGTGTCCGGGAAGATCGCCTGGACGGGGCATTCCGGCTCGCACGCGCCGCAGTCGATGCACTCGTCGGGGTGGATGTAGAACTGGTCATCCCCTTCGTAGATGCAGTCCACCGGGCAGACCTCGACGCAACTGGCGTCCTTGGTGTCGATGCACGGCTCGGCGATGATGTACGTCACTGGGAACTCCCTCCCAAGGAATGCGTCGTCTGGTCGGCCCCGGCGGACGGGGTCTGATTATCTAGGGACGCTCCGGGCCTGGCAAGAGGATTTGACATCACCCGGGGCCTCGGGGCGTATAATGTCGCTTGAGCGACAGGTTCCATCGGCAACGCGCCTCCCTTGACCACTCGGCACCCCCGGATGAACGGCCTGGGCATCGCCCTCCTGCTTCTGGCAGGAGCCGGGCCTCGGTCCGCCCTCGGCGCCCAGGAGCCGAACACGGGCCGGGTCGTGGGGACCGTGGTGGACAGCACCAGCATGACCGTGCTCCCCGACGCCGCCGTGGTGCTGTGGGGAACCTCTCACACGGCCGTCTCCGACTCTCTCGGCCGGTTCCGTATCGAAGACGTGCCGGAGGGCTCCTACTCCCTGGCGTTCTTCCACGCCCGCCTGGGGCAGCTCGGGGTCTCGGTGGGTCCGACGCCCGTGAACGTGGGCGCCGGTCAGACGGTCGGCGCTGAACTGGCCATCCCGTCCGCCCACACCCTCGAGGCCACGCAGTGCGCCTTCGAGGAGGACGCGGAGGGGGTGGCGGTGGGGCAGGTCACCGAGGAAGGGACCGGCCTTCCGTCGGTCCGGGTGCGCTTCGTCTGGGACGGTGGAGGGGAGGGCCGGTCGTCGATCGTACGAACCAGCCCCGAGGGTTGGTACCGGGTCTGCGATCTCCCCCGGGGTGCGCGCGTGGCGGTGACCGCGACCTTCCTGGATCGGGGCACTGCGCGGCGCGAGTTCGTGATGGGGAAGGAGCCCGTGTACCTCGACCTGGCCATGCACCGGGTCGAGCTGGTGGACCTCCGGGGCCGACTGGTGGACGCCGAGACCGGGGACGGGATCGCAGAGGCCACCGTGGGCCTGGCCGGGACGGGCTTCAGGGTCGTATCCGAGCCCAACGGGGACTTTCGTTTCCGCCAGGTTCTCCCGGGGGAGTACACGCTCGCTGCGTCCCACCTGGCCTACGGGGAGCGCGAGGAGCCGATCGAGGTGGCCTCCGGGGCCGGGGTTCACGTGGAGATGGCCCTGTCCCAGCGCCCCATCGAGCTGCCTCCGGTGACCGTCGAGGTCGAGGCGGAGAGCATGATGGATGCGGCCATGGGCGGCACCGTGATCTCCAAGGAGGAGCTCGACCGCGTCCGGGATCATTCCCGGGATCTGCTGGACCTCCTCCAGAACCAGAACATGGCGGGGCTCATCACCCGTCGCATCGGGGCCGACGCCTGCATCGGGTTCCTCCCAGGCCAGGCCCGCATGATGTTCCGGTCCAACTGCGTGTCCGCGGTGGTCTTCGTGGACAACGTGCGGGCCTCGAATCCCCGCATGGCCGTGGACCTTCCCGCGGAGGTCGTGGAGCGAGTGGTTCTCTTCCGGCCTGTCGAGGCGGGCAACCTCTTCGGTCTGGGGGGAGGGAACGGCGTCGTGATGATCTTCACGAAGCGCTGAGCCCGGTCCCAACTCGCCGCACCCACCACTCGAGGCGACGAGCCAGGACCGGGTGCTCCCGCCGTGCCACCGGGAGCAGCACCATCTGCGCCGCCCGGGTCGCCCGGCGGACCGTCGGTGCCCCGGCCCAGAGGCGAAGGTGCCGAAGCTGGTCCAGGTGCTCCGCCAGTGTCACCAGCGCTGCTTCCCGCGGCGACGTGACGAGCCGCTCGGCCAGCTCCGGATCGTCCATGGCCGGGAGCGAGGCTGCCCGGACCCAGGCCTCGCGCAACGCGTCCGCCTCCGTGAGCTCCCGGTCGGGGGTCCAGCGCAGCTCCGGAGAGCACGTCTCGGCCAGGATCGCGGCGGCGAGCCACACCGGGTCGGCCATCCCGACATCGTCCATGAGAACGAGGGCCGTCCGGGCCGGATGCAGGTACCGGGGATCGTGGTCGTCGCTCAGGAGCCGGTGGCGGGGCCCCATGGCGCTCCGGAACGCTTCCTCCAGGCGCTCCGGCGCGGGGACCCGGTGGGCCGCCGCGGCCCGCACGAGTCGGCGGGCCATGTGATCGGCCCGCTGCCGGGTCGGGACAGGCACGTCAGTCCGGGGACAGGTGGCGGCGCATGTGCCGCCGGGTGGCGTCCGCCGCCGCCGTCAGGGCCGTACCGCTCCCGGCGAAGGGATGCACGGCCCCAAAGGTGTGGCCCGCACCCTCCACGACCAGCAACCGCGCGTCCGGGGCGGCCCGAGCCAATTGCCGAGCGGCCTCCGGATCCACGGTTTCGTCGCTGGATCCGTGTACGACGAGCCACGGCACGCCCACCCGGCCGGCAGCAGCCAGCACGTCCAGGGCGTCCCGGTTGTCCTCGAAGTCCTCGAGCAGCCCCACGTCCATGGGCATCTGTTGGCCGGTGCGGCTGTTCGGCACGAAGATCCGCCCCGAGGCCCGCCACTCCCGCCGGGTGTCGTCGGTCCACCGATCCAGGTCCGAGACCGCCGCCCAGGTCACCAGGGCGTCCACCCCGCCGGCCGCGGCCTGGAGGATCGCTCCGGCCCCACCCCGGCTGTGGCCCAGGAGACCCACCCGGTCCGGGGTCCGGGGGAGGAGGTCGGATGCGACGGCGTCGATCACGCGCCGGATGTCGGCCTGCTCCCGGGAGAAGGTGTTCGCGGCGAACGCCTCGAGCTCCGTGAACGCGTGGGGGTCCTCACCGATCCCCGACCCGGTGAGGTTGAAGGTGACCACGGCGTGGCGGTCTCCGACGAGGCGCTCCGCGATCCAGGGAAAGAAGGCCCAGTCCTTGTAGCCCTTGAACCCGTGGACCACCACGACGGCCGTACGAGGCGGCGGGCCCTCGGGTATTCGGAGCGTTCCGCGAAGGGTGCCGTGGGGTTGTCCGAGGGTGAAGTCCCTGACGATCACCGAGCCCTCATTTCACCCACACCACGTCGGCCACCCCGGAACGGTGGTTCTCCAGGCGTGCGAGGGTGAAGAACAGGTCGCTCAGACGGTTGAGGTAGACCACGACGGCCTCTTCCACCGGCTCCAGCGTGGCCAGGTGCACGACGGCGCGCTCCGCCCGGCGGCAGATGGTCCGCGCGACGTGCAGGGCGGCGGCGCCCGGGGTCCCGCCAGGGAGGATGAAGGCGCGGAGCGGAGCCAACTCCCCATCGGACGTGTCGATCCAGCCCTCCATCTCCTGGACCCTGTCGACGGGAAGGTCGGGAAGGTGCTCGTGACGCGTGCCGTCCTCCCGCGGGACCGAGGATAGGTCGGCACCGATCGCAAACAGGTCGTGCTGGACCGTCTGCAGCCAATTCCGGATCTGGGCATCGGCCACGGTGGCCACCGCCCACCCTACGTGGGCGTTCAGCTCGTCCACCGAGCCGTACGCCGCCACCCGGTAGTGATCCTTGGACACGCGACCCCCACCGAAGAGGCCGGTGTCCCCGGCGTCGCCGGTCCGCGTGTAGATCTTCATGGCAGACGCGTGAGGTTCTTGATCTTCTTGATCTTCTGGGCCGTGTCGAGGAGGCCGCCCACCTTCTCGTCGACGCTGGGCGCCTCCTCCCGTGGGGTGAGTAGATCCCGGATGTCCAGGAGGACCTCGAGCTTCACCTGGTCGCGCTGGAACTGGAAGTCCAGATCGGACATGGCGGCCGCATCCTCCCGCTCCGCCGCGGTCTGGAAGGCCTCGCGGTAGACCCGCTCCAACGAGTCCAGGATCTGGTTTCGCTCCCGCACTGTGCCCCCTCCCAAGCGTTGTGTTCGGCAAACCCCTTCCTATGTTGTGGGTTCCTGGGTGTACTGCGCGAGAGGGGGGCTGCATGGAGACGGAAGACCTGGCACTGAAGGCACGGGCGAACGCGTTGTATTGGGAGTCCGACGAGAGCGTGAACGACATCGCGGACCGCCTGGATCTCTCCAAGGGGGCCCTGTACGGCCTCGTGGAGGCCCTCTCCGCCCAGGAGCCCTGCCCCGACTGCTCCGCCGGGCTGGAGTACCCCAACCGCACCGCCCGGGACAAGGGGTTGGTGGCTTGCCCCGAGTGCGGTCTCGAGGAGGAGCTGGCCCTCGTCCGGGCCGCGGCCGACGAGGACGGCGCTGCCGGGGGGGTGGTCCCGAGCACCGGGGAAGGGCTGCCCACTCGCACCGCGGTGGCCGCGGGGCTCATCGGGCTCGCCACGGGTATCCTCATCGGACAGTGGGCCCGGTCACGCTGAGCCCATGCCCACCAATGTCCGGGATCCCCGGTCCATCATCACGCCCGACGCGTTCGAGCTGGACGAGTCTCTCCTCGGCATCCCTCTCGCCCGTCCGGGGCAGCGCCTCGTCGCCCTTCTGATCGACATCACGGTGATCGGCGTCCTGAACGTCTTCACGTCCGGGCTCGGGATCTTCATCTGGACCATCGTCGGGCTGTTCCTGGTGCGGATGTCGTTCCGGACCGCGTCCCATCCCCACCGTCAGGCTCAAGTCACGTCCACACTCTATCGCGGCTTCACGGGATGCCTGGGGATCATCATCCTGGGGATCGTGGGGCTGCTCGCCCTGGCCAACATGGTGTCCAGGGACGGCGACGCGGACATGGGGATCTCCCCGGCCGTCGCGGTGCGGACGATCTCCGCCCTGGGGGCCTTCGACGACCTCCGGGCCGAGCTCGACGACGCCGAGTCCGAGGACGAGGCCCGGGAGGTCCTGGCCGAGGCCCTGGACATACTGGACGATCTGGACCTGGAGGCCGGGGCCCGAGCGGAGGCGCTCCGCGCTCTCATCCCCGAGGACCCGGGCTTCACCGACGATCGGGACGCCTTCGTCGCCTCCCTGGTGGACTCCCGCGACGAGGATGTCGCAGACGAAGGGCCGGAGGTGGCGTCCCTGCCGTCGGAGGAGCAGGCCGCCATCGACTCGCTCGATGCGGTGGACGCCCTCGAGCGGTACGCGGAGGGCCTGGCCGCGGGAGCCGATCCGGACCAGGACCCGACGCAGCGCGCCCTCCGGACCCGGGTCCTCCAGGACGTGGCCACGGATACCTTGGCCCGCCTCGGGGATGCCCTGGCGGAGGAGCGGTCCGATCGTGCGCGGGCGGAACGCCGCGCCGAGGGTGCCGTGGACGAGTTGGCGGAGCGGGACTCCGGCTTCGTGGCCCTCCTCCGCGACATCTGGGACCAGGCGGGCTCGGCGCTGGGCCTGTGGAGCATCTACTTCACGGTGGCGATGACCTTGTCGAACGGGTTCACCGTCGGCAAACGATTGCTGGGCGTCCGGGTCATCCGACTGGACGGCGAGCCTCTAACCTGGTGGGCCTCGTTCGAGCGGGCCGGGGGGTACGTGGCGGGCATCGCCACGGGGCTTCTCGGGTTCGCCCAGATCTTCTGGGACCCCAACCGACAGTGCGTGCACGACAAGATCGGGAGCACCGTCGTGATCATCGCCGGCGCGCCGCCAGAGAAGGGGGCAGTGGATGCGACCTGGAAGACCGGGACGGTCGACTGAGCCATGGACGTCTCCGTCTCGTTCCCCCTGGCCTTCGTAGCGGGGCTGGTGTCCTTCCTCTCGCCGTGCGTCCTCCCGGTGGTGCCCGGCTACATCACCTTCGTATCGGGGGTGACGCTGGAGGACCTGGAGAGCGGAGACGTCGCCGGGGCACGACGGCGGGCCGCGCTCCACGCCGTCCTCTTCGGAATCGGCTTCGGGATCGTCTTCATGACCCTGGGCGCCGCCGCCTCGGTCTTCGGACGGGCCCTCACCACCTGGCTGCCGACGGTGACCCGGGTGGGCGGCGTCATCGTGATCCTCTTCGGGCTGCACATGCTGGGGGTGTTCCGGACCGGGGCCCTCGACCGGGAGCGCCGGTTCCATTTCGCCCGGAAGCCGGTCGGCTGGCTCGGAACGGTGGCCGTGGGTATCGCCTTCGGCGCCGGCTGGACGCCCTGCATCGGCCCGGTGCTCGGTTCGATTCTGTTCTTCGCGGGTATGGAAGCGACCGTCGCCGAGGCGACATTGTTGTTGGGAACCTATGGACTCGGCCTGGCGATACCTTTCGTCGGGTCGGCGATCCTGTTGAACTGGTTCCTGGCCGGAGCCCGACGGATCCGCCGCCATCTCGGCTGGATCGAGCGGGTCGCCGGAGGGGTTCTGGTCGCCCTGGGCCTCATGATGGTCTCGGGGCACTTCGCGACGCTATCCGCCTTCCTGGCCGACATGGGCCAGCTCATCAATCTGGAGTCCTGATGACCAACCCACCTTCCCCGGACCGGGCACGGATCCCGGGGCGCTCTCTTCGCCACCTCGCGGCGGCCGTGGGACTGGCGGCAGGCCTGTCGGGCTGCGGAGAGGACCGGCGTGTCGGTGAGATCCAGTACGTGCCGACCACGGATCCGGTGGCCGCCGACCTCCTCGCCTCGGCGGAGGCCGCGGAGGGCACCATGAGCCAGGCGCCCGCGGGCAACCGCGGGCCGGTCCCGAACCAGCAATTGGACATCGCGTCGCTGGGATACAACGAAGGCCCCACCGACGCGCCGGTGCGGATCGTCGAGTTCAGCGACTTCGGATGCGGCTACTGCCGGCAGTTCCACCTCGAGAGCTACCCCGCCCTGGCCGAGGAGTACATGGAGAGCGGCAAGGTGGAGTGGAAGTACATTCCCATGATCCTCGGCATCTTCCCCAATGCCATGGAGGCCGCCCGGGCCGGGGAGTGCGCGGGGGAGCAGGGGGCCTTCCCGCGGATGCGCGACATGCTCTTCGAACGTCAGTCCGAGTGGAAGCGGTCCGACGAGCCCGTCCCGGTCCTCGAAGGGTTCGCGTCGGACCTTGACCTGGACATGGACCGGTTCCGCCGCTGCGTGGACGAGGGTTGGCAGGACGACCGCATCCGGGCGGGGACCCAGCTGTCCCAGCAGGCGGGCGTTCGGGGCACGCCCACGTTCTTCGTCGTCGGGTACGCGCCGATCCCGGGGGCCATCCCCCTGGACCTCTTCCGGTCGGCCATCGACACGGTATACAACCAGGCCATGCGGGAGGCCGGCGACGGGTGAGGATCGAAGGCCTGCGGAGGATCGCGGCCGGCTGCCTCCTCCTCGCGGGGCTTGGATGCGCACCCCAGGGAGCCCTGGTGTGTAGCGCGGGACCCGGCCGTGTCCTCCAGGGTTCGGACCTTCCCGAGAGCAGCGGCGCCGCCTGGAGCCGTGACGACGACGCCGTGTTCTGGACGGTGAACGACGGGTCCGAGGGCATCCTCTTCGCCCACGACACCACGGGTGCCGCCGTGACCCGGGTGGAGACGACGGGCCCCCGACTCCGGGACGTCGAGGACCTCGCCACCGGGCCCTGTGGGGAGACCACCTGCCTCTTCCTGGCCGACACCGGGGACAATCTCGAGCGACGGGAGACCGTTGCCCTCCATCGGGTGGAGGAACCCGCTCTGGACCGATCGGAACCGGTGGCCAGGACCCGCTTCCCGTTTCGCTATCCGGACGGCCCCAGGGACGTGGAGGCCACCTTCGTCACCGCCACGGGGGCGGTCTACCTCATCAGCAAGGGGCGGAGCGCTCCCCCCACCGTGTACCGGCATCCCGGGCCGTGGATACCCGACTCAGTGGTGACGGTCGAGCTCGTCCAGACCCTCGGGACCGGAACGCCCTCTCCCCGCAACCAGGTCACCGGTGCCACCTGGGTGCCGGGCACCGATCTGGTCCTGGTCCGGACCTACGCCAGCCTCATCGCGTACCGCCTGGTGGGCGGCCGTCTGACGGCGCTGCCCGACGGGGAGCTGTCCCTGGGCCCTCTCCAGGAACCCCAGGGGGAGGCCGTCGCGGCCGGGGGGCTGGACCGGGTGCTCCTGACCAGCGAGGGCGGGCCGTTCCGGCGGGAGAGCGCCATGCATCTCCTCGGGTGCGAGCTGCCCACGCAGTCCTCCGGCGACATGCTCGCAAACTGACGGCGCGTCGGTTTCAGCCCGCCGTGGCGGCGGGTGGCGAGGAGCGTCCGGCCCCCCCACATTCGCCGGGCTGCACCGAGCCCGTCCCGCCGGATCGACGGCGGACGGGGTCCCGAGCCGAACCAGGAGATTCCATGCCGCGTCACATCGTCCGATGCCTTGCCGTCCTCGCCTTCGTGGCCATCGCCCGGCCGATCCAGGGGCAGGACGAGGGGTTGCCCACCATCGAGGACAAGACCGAGGGGATGACCGCGATCGACGGATTCATGCCCGTGTTCTTCGAGGAATCCACCGGAAAGCTCTGGCTCGAGATCGCCCGCTTCGACGAGGAGATCCTCCACTATACCTCCCTCCCGGCGGGCCTGGGCCAGAACGACCTGGGTCTCAACCGGGGGGATCTGGGGCCATCCCAGGTCGTGGCCTTCCGGCGCGTCGGCCCCAAGGTCCTCATGGAGGAGCCCAACTACGGCTTTCGGGCCGTCAGTGACGACGATCTGGAGCGGAAGTCGGTGGACGACGGCTTCCCCACCTCGGTGCACTGGGGGTTCACCGTCGCCGCCGAGACCGGCGACCGGGTCCTGGTGGACGCCACCGACTTCTTTTTGCGAGACGCCCACGGGGTGATCCAGACGCTTCGGCGATCCAATCAGGGGACCTTCCGACTGGAGTCGAGCCGCAGCGCGGTCTACCTGCCACGAACCCGGGGCTTTCCGCAGAACACCGAGGTCGAGCTCACCCTCACCTTCGTCTCGGACCAGCCCGGCGGGCTCGTGGGCAGCGTCACGCCCACCGGGAGTGCGCTGACCGTCCGGCAGCACCACTCGTTCGTGCAGCTTCCGGAGCTGGGCTCCTACCAGCCGAGGGCTTTCGATCCCCGGGCCGGCTACGGCGGGATCTCCTACTACGACTACGCGACGCCGATTCAGGCGCCGCTGGTGAAGCGGTTCATCCGGCGGCATCGACTGGAGAAGCAGGATCCCAGCGCCGCGATGAGCCCGGCGGTGGAGCCGATCATCTACTACCTGGATCCGGGCACGCCCGAGCCGGTCCGGACCGCGCTCATGGAGGGTGGTCGCTGGTGGGACCAGGCGTTCGAGGCTGCGGGATACCAGAACGCCTTCCGGATGGAGATCCTCCCTGCCGACGCGGACCCCATGGACGCCCGCTACAACGTGGTGCAGTGGGTGCACCGCAGTACCCGAGGCTGGAGCTACGGGAACTCCATCGTGGACCCCCGGACCGGGGAGATCCTCAAGGGTCACGTGACCCTCGGGTCCCTGCGGGTCCGACAGGACTATCTCATCGGCGAGGGGCTCACTTCTCCGTACGTCGAAGGCGACGAGGATCCCGAGGACGTCATGGGGATGTCGCTGCTGCGGATCCGGCAGCTCTCGGCCCATGAGATCGGGCATACCCTGGGTCTCTCCCACAACTACATCGCCAGCGCCCAGCGCGACGCGGGGGATCAGTCCGTGATGGACTATCCCCATCCGCGCGCCACGCTCCGGGCTGACGGCACCGTCGACGTGACCGACGCCTACGACCTGGCCATCGGGGAGTGGGACAAGGTGGCGATCCGGTACGGATACTCGGACTTCCCGGACGGGGTCGACGAAGAGGAGGAGCTCTCGGAGATCCTTCTGGACGCTGCCGCGGACGGCGTGACGTTCATGACGGATCAGGACGGGCGGCCCGCAGGCAGCGCCCATCCCCAGGTCCACCTCTGGGACAACGGGGCCGATGTGGCGGAGGAGCTCGAGAACATGATGGACGTCCGCCGGGCCGCCCTGGAGCGGTTCGGCGAGGCGTCGATCCCCGAAGGGGACGCCATGGCGAGCCTGGAGGAGGTCCTGGTCCCCCTCTTCCTCCGGCATCGCTACCAGGCCGAGGCCACCGCGAAGATCGTGGGCGGCCTCTACTACACCTACGCCCTCCGGGGCGACGGACAGGAGCCGAGGCGTTGGGTCCCCCGAGCGGAGCAGATGGCGGCGCTGGACGCCCTGATGCGGACCCTCGATCCCGACGAGCTCACGATCCCCGTGTCGGTCCTGGAGATGCTGCCCCCGCGGCCGCCCGGCTCGGAAGGCTCTGCGGAGCTCTTCCCCCGATGGACCGGCCTGGTCTTCGATGCGGTCTCGCCGGGGGTCGCCGCGGCGGACGCCACCCTCGCCTTCCTCCTCCAGGAGGAGCGAGCGGCCCGGCTCGTGGAGCAGCGGGCCCTGAGTCCCGACCTCCCGGGATTCGGTGAGGTCCTGGGGCGGATCCGAGGCACCCTCTGGGACGCCGGCCAGGCCGGGAACAGCTACGCCCGGGAGATCCAGCGGGGTGTGCAGCGGGCCTACGTGGACCGGCTCATGGGCCTGGCCCGAGAGGCGGGCATGCCCCAGGTACGGGCGCTCGCAGCGTTCGAGCTGGAGCAGATCCGCGCGGCCCAGAGCACGACCGGGGGGGAGGCCATGGACCGGGCCTGGGCCTTCTCCATGGCGGCCGACATCCAGCGCTTCCTTGAGCGGCCCATGGAAGGGGAGTCCGCGCCCGGGCAGCCGGTCATGCCCCCCGGGAGCCCCATCGGGGACCCCGGCCTGGAGTGGCTCACGCCCACGCCCGGAGGCGTGCTCATCACAGGGGATCCGGGGCTCACCTGCTCCTTCGGTACCGGGGGTCTCTAGAGCCGAGGCGCCACTCGGCCGGGGAACGACCCGGGCCCGGAGGAAGACGAAGAGGGGCGGGGCGCCGTGGAAAGCGCCCCGCCCCTTCGTGCCTCACGGTCGAGGGATCCCGGGAATCGCGCCTCAGCGTCGGCGGGTCGTGATGAGCACGACCCCGTTCACCCCCTGGTTCCCGTACCGGATCGCGGCTTCGGACGGGCCCAGGAGCTGGATGGTCTCCACCATCTCGGTGTTCAGCTCCGCAAGAAACAGGGAGGGGTCCGGAAGCCGCATCCCGTCGACGAAGATGGTGACCATGTTGCACCCTTGGACTCCGAGTCCACGCCGGGCACGATTGTGCTCGACGCAGACGCCGGGGAGCTGGGCGCCCCCATCCTGGATGTACACCTGTCGCACCGACAATCCCGGGAAGTTCGCTCCCTGGATCAGCTCGCCCACGTTGCGGACCCGGGGCAGGAGCGCGTCCACCTCGGGCCGACCGATGAAGTCGGTGCGGCGACCCATGTCGGTGAGCACATCGCCACGCCGTCCCCGGGCCGTCACGGTCATCCCGGCGATCTCGATGGCGTTCTGAGCCAGGGGAACCTCCACGAGGACGGCCTCGTCGCTCCGGATCGTCACCGAGTCGACCCGCGTGGCGTACCCCAGGAACTCGGTCTCGACCAGGTGCAGCCCCGGCGGCAGCTCGTCCAGGACGAACTCCCCCTCGTCGTCGGTGAGGATCTCCGCGTCGGTGCCGAGGATCTTCACGCGGGCGCCGGGGAGAGGCTTGCCGGTGGCGTAGTCGGACACGCTGCCCTGGATCTCTCCGATGGAGCTCAGGGTCATGACCAGATCCTGCGTGCTGGCCCCTCCCGGCTGGGTCTCGAGCACCGCCGGCGCCGATCCGTTCGACCCGAAGGACGCCACCACCCGTACCGTCCGGCTCTCCGGGACCCGGCAGACCCGGTAGTAGCCCTCGTCGTCCGTGCGGCCGCCGACGCTCTGTTCGATGCGGCCCGTGAGGTCCAGGACCGCGACCGTGACCTGGGCGCGGGGCAGAACCACGCCCGTCAGGGAATCCCGGACGACGCCGGCCACCGGTGTGTATCCCACACCGCCGGTCTCGGCGGCGCACCAGGCACGGAGGATGGTGGCGTTGGAGGGCACCGCGAGGTCCACCCGGGCGACCTGCCCGGCGGACACTTCGACCCGTGCGCCCGGAGCGCTGATCCCCAGCTCCTGGAGTCGCGGATGGTAGAAGGTCACGGGATGCCCCCCGGGAGGGATGTTCTCGAGGCGGAATCGGCCGTCCTCACCCGCCTCCGTCATCGCGCTCGTGCCCACGACGGCCACCCGGGCACCCGGAAGCACCGCCATCGCCGTGGAGTCGAAGACGACGCCCTCCACCACTCCCGTGGCCTGTGCGCGCAGAGGGACCGCGACACACACGAGAGCGGCGGTGGCTACGACCGAGCGGGTCAGGCTGGTCCTCATCGACGTCGTCCCCGGGGGCCGTTCACCCCCAGATATCGAAGAACTCCATCTGCGGAGGCGGCTCGCCCTCGGGCCGGCCACCTCCCAGATACGATCTGTAGAGGCGGGCGAGTTCGTGGATCACCGACTCGTCGGTGAGTCCGGCACGTGCCCCCTCCTCCAGGGTCCCGTCCTCGAGGACCCGTATCGCTCCTACAACCGCGGCGAACCCGAGGTCCACGGCTCGCTCCGGAATGGGGTGCAGGATCTCCGTTTCCCGCTCGAGGAGCAAGGGACGAAGCCGGGACAAGATGTACGCCTGGAAGCTCCGCATTCCCGCGCCTCGCTCGTCCGCTCCGGTCCGGAGGTCGAGGACACGGCGCTGCCGCCCCTCCTCCCGGACGGTTCGAAGGACGAGCTCGACCAGGGGCTCGAGGATGCCGGTCAGGGAAGCGCCCGCCAGCTCCCGAGCCTCCAGCTGCTCGTCGAAGCGATCCCTGGCCGTGCGCCATACGCGTTCCTCCAGGTGGCGCAGCAGGTCCTCCTTCCCGGGAAAGCGAGCGTAGAAGGAACCCACCGAGGACCGGGCTCGTCGGACGATGTCCTGGACCGTCGTGGCCTCAACTCCGCGCTCCGCGATCAGCTCGAGGGTCGCATTCTCGATCCGCTCCAACGTCCTCCGGCTCCGGTCCTGCTTCGGCGGGGTGAGGTTGGCCTCGGACATCGACGACGCTCCATAAAAAGAACCAGGATTCTTTTTCTATATCGATCGAGGCCAGCGCTGGCAAGTGGAGGCCGCGAGATCCTGGTCCACGGATCGTACTCGATGCATCGCATGCCCCACCTGGGTCCCGGATCCCGGAAAGGTCCCGCCGGACGTTGCGGTGATACGGACGATGATGATATCACAATGACGAGGTTGACCTATCAGTGGCCTCCGTCCGACCCCCAACGAGGAGGCCTCATGTCGTCACCCGCCCGGCTCGACCAGTTCTACCTGTTTCGCCCCCCGTACCGGCTGCTCGTTCCTGTCACCGGACCGGACTCGCTCCTGCCGGAGCACGGGCTCGAGGGCTCGGCTCTGGTCTGGCGCATGGCGTCGGTACCGCAGGCCGAGGCCGTGCGCGTCCTCCGGGGTCGTCCCGGTGGCGTCCCCCTGATCGCCATCCTCCCCCCTGCCGACGAGGTCCAGCGCCCGCAGGACCTCTTCGGGTTCGTCGACCAGTGCCGGCCCCACAGCCTTCTCCCGTACCATGAGCAGCCGAACCCTCTCGACCTCCGGACCCTCCTGGCAGAGCCCCCCGGCGACCTCCCCGGAGCCGTGGTGGAATACCTCGCCTGGCGAGGACTGGTGATGGACCTGGGGCTCCGGCGTACGGTGCGCCGGATCCTGGAGCTGTCGTCCGAGCTGCGGACGGTGAGCGGTGTGGCCCGCAGCCTCTTCATGTCCCGCCGGGCCCTGGGCCGCCGGTTCATGAAGGAAGGGCTGCCCGTCCCCTCGCACTGGCTCCAGTTCGGTCGAGTGCTCCGCGCCGTGCTCGGGCTCCAGCGCGGAGAGGCCACGCTCATGGGCGTCGCCTTCGATCTGGGCTACAGCGACGGGTTCTCGTTGAGCAACCAGATGAAGCGGCTGCTGGGCATCCGACCCCGCCACGTAGCGTCCCGGCTGGGCTGGGAGTGGGTCGTCGAGTGCTGGATACACGAAGAACTTCGAGAGGGTGGCTTCGGGCCGGTGGCCATGCGGGCTCTGGCCCGTGGCGATGCCCTCCCCGGACCAGGCGAGCCCTCGAGCCGAGGTGAGTCCTCGGACAGGATCGCGTTGAGGCGTGCCTGACCCCGCACATGGGCCCGGTCCCACGGTTCTCAGGATCGGCGAATCCATCGACCTGGAGGTCGGGACCGGGCCCGTCGGAGTGTCGCCCCTGGAACAGGCGTACCTGCTCCTGTTGCAGAGGGGAGGGGATCGGGGGATCGGCCGCGAGGAGGTCTTCGGTCTGCTCTGGTCCGAAGATGACGGACCTGCGGCCCGCCATCGCCTGCGGCAGTTGAACTACAACCTGAAGAGGAAGGCGGGGGGTACCGTGGTCTCCACCGACGGAGCCCTCGTCCGGCTCTCGGAAGGGGTGCGGGTGGAGTGGGAAGCGGATCCCGCGTGGGAGGCATTTCCGACCCCCACCGATGCCTTCCGCGACCGACTGGGCGAGATCCGGGTGGCGCGAACCCGGGAGAGCGCGCGTGAGGTCGTTCGCGAGCTCGAGTCGGCTCGGCTCGCCGATGCGCCGGAGGAGATGCTGACGGCCCTCGCCCGGGAGACCCGCGGCCCCGCCGCATGGCGGGACGGTGTATGGGCGCTTCTGCGCACGGGACGGATCCGGGAGGCCGAGTTCGAGCTCCGGCGGGTGTTCGGAAGCCGCCTGCCCGCCGAGGGGCTCTCCCTCGTCCGCCGACTGGCGTCAGAAGCTTCGGATCTCCTCGAGGTCGCCTCGGCCGGCCGTCGGGTAGCCATCCCCCTGATGGGTCGCAGCGAGGAGCTATGGCGACTCGGCGATCTCCTGGTGCAGCAGGCGCGATCAATCCTGGTGACCGGAGTGCATGGCGTGGGGCGGAGCCGTCTGCTCGGGCACGCGGTCGCGACCCTGCTGTCCGAGGAAGGCGACGCCGTTCTGCTCAACGCCGCGGGGCATGCGAACGAGCGCGACCACCCGTTCGGCGGCCTCAGCCAGCTTCTTTCAGACGACATCCTGCGTCAGGCCCACGAGGAGCTGGGACAGCCGGACCACGAGGTCTTGAGCCGGGCGTTGCCCTTGAGGTTCGAGTCGAAGGGACCCCATCCGCTGGCGATCATCGGCGGCCCCGGCTCCTACCTGCGCGTCGCCCGAGCGATCGAGGTGCTCTTCCAACAGGCCTTCGGACCGGTGGACGTCGTGCTCTGCGTGGACGACCTGGACGAGATCGATCGCTCCACGCTCGAGGTCATCACCTTCCTCCTACGCGATGGTACGGCGAGACTGATCGGCACGTGGTGCACGGAGGACGCCGCAGCGGACAACGAGCTACTCTTCCGAATCCAGGGCCTGGACGCCCAGCTCGTTCGCCTGGGTGACCTGGACCTCGGTAGCGCCGCCGCCTTCGCCCGGGCCGCGGGGCCCGACCTCCCCGCGAACCAGGCCGAGGACATCGCCCGGCTGGCCGGGGGCCGGCCGGGGCGGATCGTCGACCTCATCAACGCCCTCGGTGGGAGCGGTCTCCCGCGTACCGGGGGCCCCAGCCTCGAAGCCCTCCTACGCGTTCGGGTCCGAGAGCTGGAGGCACCTGCCCAGCGGGTCCTGCTCCTGCTCTCGGTGAACCGCGGTCGCCTCGATATCGGCACCCTCGCCCACCTCCTGGAGGTGGGGATCCTGACCGCGTCGGGTCATGCCCGCGCGCTCGAAGAGGCCGGTCTCGTGCGCATAGAGGGCGGACATGCCGTCCTCGTTCCGGCGCTGCTTCGTGACTTCGTGCTGCGTGAGCTCCCCGGAGCAGTCCTCCAGCAGACCCACGAGGAGATCGCAGACGTTCTCGAGAAGATCGGCTCGGAGGACTTCGCCGCCCTCGGGCATCACCGGCTGGCCTCCGGCAACCCGGCCGACGCCGCCGTGTGGTTCCGAAAGGCCGCATCGAAGGCCAAGGATCAAACTGCCTACGCCGAGGCGATCTCCTTCCTGGAGAAGTCCATCGCCGCCTCCGATGAATACGACCCCGAGCTAGGCGGAGACCTCGGCCGCCTCTATGCCGGCATGGGCGACTTCGAAAGCTCGATCCACGCCTACGAACGGGCACGCGAGGCGTTCGGGGCGGAGGGGCGGGCCGACAAGGACCTCGGGCTGCGACTTGGACGGCTCGCCGCTGAACTAGAGCACGGTGAAGACAAGGACCGGCTATACGGTGAAGTGAGGGCCGCGATCACCTCGGCCCATGCACTCGAGAATCCAGAGTTGGTAAGCCGGGGCCTCGACCTTTGGCTGAAGATCGCCGACTACGGTCATGATCACAGACAGGTCCAAGACGCCCGTGCAAGTCTTCTCCGCGAGCTCAACAGACAACAGTTCCACGCCCACCTAGGATTGGTTGGTGCGAGACTGTCCTACCTCGGCGACCGGCTCCTCGGGCGACGCCTAGCCCAGAAGGCTTACCTCGCGTCGAAGGGAGACGATGAGTTGCGCGGGATGGCACTCAGCCGCCTCATCATCTGTCTGTTCAATCAGTCCTTGTTCGATGGTCGACGGGCTACAGTGTTGAGCTTGGAGGCCGACCGACTCGCACAAGAGATTGGAGACTTGAACACCCGATTCGGCCTACTGGCTAACCGAGTGGTCTGGCTTATGGACTGTGCCCGGTGGGATGCCGCCGAAACGGCCGTCGAACGCTCCATGCGATTCGTAGTAGGACCTAATACGGTCGAGCTTCAGACGCTCACGATCAATCAAGCAGTGCTACATGTCCGCAGGG
>DATHRY010000254.1:0-6972 GCA_035464715.1 Longimicrobiales bacterium | reverse complement strand
GCGTTCCTCGCCCACGCCCGGCGCTGGCTCAAGGCGGGACCGGGATCGCATCCCCGGTGGACCGCCCGGGCTCTGGACGAATGCGACGGTGCCCTGGCCTTCCTCGGGGAAGGCCTCGACCTCCTCGGGCATGAACTCCGGGAGACGGGCGGGCCCAGCGCCGACGCCCGGGCCCGGGCCCTCCGCAGGGCCGGCGACGGGGCCGCCCGGGCCTTCGAGGAGCACCGGACGTGGCTGGAGGTGGATCATCTCCGCCACACCCGGGACGACGTGGACTGCGGGCCGGAGATCCTGGACCTCCACGTCCGGGAGGCCCACCACCTCCCGGAGTCTCCACGGGAGATCGCCGCCTATGCCCGGGACGAGATGGACCGCGTGCGGGGAGAGCTCCAGGAGCTGACGACCACGCTCGGCGCGACCTCGGTCCACGACATCCTGAACCGCCTCCGACGCCGACACCCGACCCCGGACGGGTACCTCGACCGCTACCGCACCATCTGGGAGGCGTGCCGGAAGATCGCTGCCGACCGGGGGTTGGTGACCTGGCACGACGATCCCATCCACTACCGGCCTCGTCCACGCTGGGCCCGGGGGGCGGCGCCGCACCTCTACTTCCTCTTCTACCGCTCGCCCGCGGCCTTCGGGCGCCCGCCGGTCCACGAGTACCTGGTGGAGCCGCTCCCGGAAGGACCCGGAGGGACCGAGGCGGACCCCGAGGAGGTGGAGGCCTTCCTGGAGGCCCACCACGACTACGTGATCCGGTCGAACCACGTGATCCACCATGGCGGGATCGGCCACCACGTCCAGAATGGCCACGCGTTCCGCGGACCATCGAGGATCGGCCGCATCGCCGCCGTGGACTGCGCCGCCCGGATCGCCATGCACTGTGGTGGCACCATGGCCGAGGGATGGGCCTGCTACGCCACGGAGCTCATGGCCGAGCACGGGGCCCTCGACCCCCTGGAGGTGTTCGCCGAACGGGCGGGGCGCGTCCGCATGTGCTGCCGCGCCATCGTCGACGTGGAGCTCCACAGCGGGCGCATGAGCCTGGACGACGCGGCCGCCTTCTACGTCCGGGAGGCCGGGATGCCGGAGCGGGCGGCCTGGAGCGAGGCGGTGAAGAACAGCCTCTTCCCCGGGGGCGCCCTGATGTACCTGATGGGCACCGACGGAATCCGGGCGCTGCGCAGGGACCAGGAGGCGATCCAGGGGAACGCCTTCAGCCTCGGGGCGTTTCACGACGGCCTCCTGGCCCACGGGTCGGTCCCCGTGACGTTGGCGGGAGCCCTCATGCGTGACGGATCGCCCGCGGCGGACGTTCGACTGTGATCCCTCCTTCCCTTCATTCATGAGTCAAGACGCGGTGCCGCGGACGGACGTCCACGACGACGTCCTCGGCGACGAGCCCCCTCTCAGCGACGAGACGCTGGAGTACGGCACGCATCTGATGCGGGCACTGGTCGGCGTGGATCGGCTCTACAGGCGCGAAAGCGGTGACGACACCGGGGTCGCCGTCCTGAACATGGATCGTGCGGGGCGCTGGCCCGGCGAGGCCTTCCCGGATTACCGGGCCGCAGCCGACCGGATGGCCCAGCTCCGGAGCGTGGCGGCACAGCTGCCCGAGCCGGACCGTCGCCGCTACTACGAGGAGGCCTGCCGGTCGGTCCTGGCGTTCCTCGCGTGGCGGGCCGAGGGTCTGCGGTTCCGGGACCAGCTCCAGGGCTTCCTGCACGTCCCCCCGGCCCCGGTGTCCGACGCCCAGCTCGCGCGGCTGCGAGACGGGATGGACGAGCTGCTGCAGCGCATGGGCCACACCCGGGGAGACCTGGGGGAGCGATTCGGAGCCTGGGAGTCGGCGAACCGCGTCCCGCCGGACGAGGTCGTGGCCGTGGCCGGTGAGCTCCTGGGCCAGGCCTGGGACCGGACCGAGGAGCGGGTCATCTCCATCCCGGCCCCCCGGGAGGACGGGATGCGGGTGGAGGCGGTCCGGGACGTGGCCTACAACGCCCGGTGCGACTTCGAGGCCCGCACCATCCAGCTCAACGTCGATCCGATCCTCACCCGCCCGGCCCTGAAGCACCTCGCCGTCCACGAGGGCTATCCGGGGCACTTCCTCCAGTTCCGGATGCGGGAGGTCTTCGTCGAGGCGGGCCGGGTCCCGCCGGATGGTCTCCTGTCGTTGGTGAACTCCGCCAGCTCGTGCGTCTTCGAGGGGATCGCCGACGCCGGGATGGAGATCGCCGACTGGATCGAGACCGACGACGACCGCCTCCAGGCCCTGCTGAACCGCTACCGGGCCGGTATCGGCACCGTGGCCGCGTGGCGGCTCCACGAGGAGGGTCGGCCCGCCGGTGAGGTCGCCGACTGGCTGCGCCGGCACGCCCTGGCCGGGGGCGAGGGGTGGGTGGCCAACCGGATGAAGTTCATCGCGGCCCCGGCGCGAGCCGTGCTGATCTGGTCCTACTGGTGGGGCGAGCCGACGGTGGCGGCGGCGTGGCGCGACGTCCCGGACGCCCGACGCCCCGCCTTTCTGCGCTTCCTCTACGGACGCATGCACTCGAACACGACGGTGGGGCTCTTCGCATGAGGATCGGAACCACGACGGCAACCCTGCGTGCCCCGCTCACGGCGTTGGTGCTGCTCGGGGCGATGGCGGGGTGTGGCGGCGAGGCCGGGTCCGGCGGTGGGCCCGCGGCGGAGGGCAACATCCTGCGGGTGGCCTACGACCGGGAGATCGACGTCCTCAACGCGTTCACGTCCCAGAACCTGGTGGACATCCAGTTCAGCATGGTGGAAGGGCTGGTGACCACCGACACCGAGAACCGCTACGTGCCGGTCCTGGCGGCGGAGATCCCCACCGAGGCGAACGGCGGCATCCGGCGCCTCGCGGACGGTGCGGTGGAGATGACCTGGCGGCTCAGGGAGGGCGTGCGCTGGCACGACGGCGAGCCCTTCACCAGCGCAGACGTCTGCTTCACCTGGGACTTCGTCCGGAGTGCCGGATCCCAGGTCTACAACCGGGACCAGTACCTGGGGATCACCGACTGCCGCACCCCAGACGATCACACGGTGGTCTTCGCCTGGGATCGTCCCTACGCCTACTACGCGGGCCTCTTCGAGGCGATCCTGCCCGAGCACGTCCTGGGGGGCCTGACCGCAGAGGAGATCGTGAACCACACCCCGTACAACCGGGGCGACGCCCTGGTGGGGACCGGTCCGTTCCGCTTCGTGGAGTGGCGGGCCGGGGAGTACATCCTCGTGGAGAGGAATCCCGACTACTGGCGTGACCAGCTCCCGGCGGGGGACCCGGCCCGGGGAGGCCGCGAGGGGACGCTGCCGGCCATCGACCGTATCGTGTGGTCCTTCGTCCCCGATCAGAACACGCGCCTGAACGCCCTCAAGGCGGGGCAGTACCACTACGGCCAGATCACCCCCACGCAGGTGGCGGAGATGGAGGCGGTGGACGGGTACGAGGTCGTGCTCGTGAGCTCCAACTCGTTCATGCACTTCGACCTGAGCCTCAACTCGGAGAACGCCGCCGCGCTCTTCGGCGACCGGGAGGTCCGGCGTGCCCTCTTCCACGCCGTGGACCGCCAGGCCATCGCCGATCAGCTCTTCCGGGGCACGGTGCGGGTCGCCGACTCGCCCCTGAACACGACGTCTCCGTACTTCAGCGCCCCCGAGCCCGCTTCCACCCACGACCCCGACGAGGCCCGGCGGCTCCTGGACGCCGCGGGCTGGGTGCCGGGCCCCGACGGCATCCGTACCAGGGACGGCCGCCGGTTCTCGTTCGAGATGCTGAACCGGGCCGGGAGCCAGGACCGGATCCAGGTCGCCCAGGTCATCCAGGCCCAGCTGCGGGAGGTCGGGGTGGAGGTGGCGTTCGAGACGTTGGAGAGCGCCGCCTGGACCCAGCAGTGGCGCAGCGGCAACTGGGAGGCGCTGGTCAGCGCGTGGTTCCTGCCCGCCGACCCGAGCATCACCGGCCTGTACGCCTGCGGCGGCCCCAACAACATGACCGGCTTCTGCTCTCCGGCCCTGGACGAGGTGATGGAGGCCTCGGACCGGGCCCTGGACCTCGAAGAGCGCCGCGCGCTCCTGGCGGAAGCCCAGGCCGCCCTGGTGGAGGACGCCCGCATGCTCCCCCTCTACTACAACGTGATCCCCCAGGTGGTGAGCGACCGCGTGGTCCACTTCCGCGGGAGCGGCACCAACTTCGGAAGCTTCTGGAACCTCTGGGAGTGGGAGCTCGACTGATGGTCGCCCCGCCGTGGCGCCGGACCTTCAGCGCCGTGATCGTGCGTCACGTCCCTTCTTCGACCATTCGTCACCAGGACGAGGGTCGCCGAGCCGGATGAGCACACCTTCCGACACCGAGAGGGGGAGCGTCCCGCCCCGCTGGGTCGTCCTCAAGTACGGCGGCACCAGCGTAGCGGACCGTGCCCACTGGCCGCGGATCGCCGAGGTGCTGCGGGCCCGGATGGCCGAGGGTCTCCGGCCCGTCGTGGTCCACTCCGCCCTGGCGGGGGTCTCCGACCGGCTCGAGCGCCTGGGGGCCGCGGCCGCGAGCGGCTCGGGAGAGCACCGGGAGATCCTGGCCTGGATCCGGGACCGGCACCAGACCCTCCTGGCGGGGCTCGGGCTCGACGTCCCGCCCCGGCTCGAAACCCTGGAAGGGGACCTGGAACGACTGGCGGCGGGCGTGGCCCTCACGGGAGAGGTGAGCCCCTCGCTCCGGGCCCGCATCATGTCCTCCGGAGAGCTGATGGCGACGGAGCTCGCCGCGGCGGCCCTGGCGGCCGACGGCCTGGACGTGTGCCCCGTTGACGTCCGGGACGTGCTTCGGACGACGGACGCCCATCCCCCGGGGGACCCCCGCCATTACCTCGCGGCGGACTTCGAGCCCCGGTCCGACGGCGCCCTCTCCGAGGCCTGGGCCGCCCTGGGTGGCGTCGTCGTCACCCAGGGCTTCATCGCCCGGGACGATGCGGGACGGACGGTCCTCCTGGGTCGGGGCGGGTCCGACACCTCGGCGGCCTGGATCGCCACCGCGCTCGGGGCGGAGCGCCTCGAGATCTGGACCGACGTCCCGGGCATGTTCAGCGCCAACCCCCGGTTGATCCCTTCGGCGAGGCTCCTCAGGCGCCTCAGCTTCGAGGAGGCCCAGGAGATCGCCGCGACGGGGGCCAAGGTGCTGCACCCCCGCTGCCTGCCCATCGCGCACCGGGCGGGCATCCCCGTGCACATCCACGCCACCGGGTCGCCGGGCGCACCCGGAACCGTGATCACGGACACGCCGGCCGCGGGCCCGCCACGGATCAAGGCGGTCTCCGCCCGGACGGGGGTCACGCTGGTGTCCATGGAGTCCCTGGGGATGTGGCAGGAGCCGGGCTTTCTGGCCCAGGCGTTCGGGGTCTTCGCGGACCTGGGCCTCTCCATCGACCTGGTGTCCACGTCGGAGTCGGTGGTCACCGTGACCCTGGACGACACGGTGGGCGGCCCCGACGAGGAGACGCTCGCCCGCCTCAGGCGGGACCTGGAGCCCCTCTGCCGGGTGCGGGTGGTGCGGCCCTGCGCCGCCGTTAGCCTGGTCGGGGACCGCATGCGGGCGAACCTGCACCGGCTGGCCCCGGTCCTGGAGACCTTCGAGGAACACGAGGTCTACATGGTCAGCCAGGCCGCCAGCGACCTGAACTTCACCGCCGTCGTGGAGGAGGATCAGGTCGAGCCGCTGGTGCGGAACCTCCACAGCCTGGTGATCGACGCCGGGGTGGCGGACGAGGTCCTGGGCCCCAGCTGGGAGGAGCTGGCCGCCGCCGCGGACGGGGATCCGGTTCGTCCCGCGCACTGGTGGGAGGAGAAGCGGGAGCGCCTGCTGCACCTCGCCGCGGAGACACCCTCCCTCTACGTGTACGACGGGGACACCATCCGGGCCGGCGCCCGGGGCCTGGTGGGGATGCGGTCCGTGGACCGGGTCTTCTACGCCGTCAAGGCGAATCCCCATCCGGACGTGCTACGGGCCCTCCACGAGGAAGGGGTGGGCTTCGAGTGCGTCTCCCCCGGTGAGCTGCGCCGGGTTTTGGACCTCTTCCCCGATCTTCCCCGGGAACGGGTCATCTTCACGCCCAACTTCGCCCCCGCGGAGGAGTACGCCGAGGCCTTCGAGGCCGAGGTCCGGGTCACCCTGGACAACCTCTATCCCCTGGAGGCCTGGCCCGAGCTGTTCCGCGGCCGTGAGATCATGGTGCGGATGGACATCGGGGACGGGAGCGGTCATCACAAACACGTCCGCACCGCCGGCGTCCACTCCAAGTTCGGCGTCCATCCCGACGAGCTGGACCGGCTCGAAGCCCTGTGCGCCGCGCACGACGTCACGCTCACGGGGCTCCACACCCACAGCGGGAGCGGGATCCGGGACGCCGGCCACTGGACCCGGGTGGCCGGGGAGCTGGCCAGGGTGGCGGCCCGCTTCCCCACCGTCCGGAGTCTGGACCTGGGCGGGGGCCTGGGCGTTCCCGAGAAGGAAGGGGAGCGTCCCCTGGCCCCGGAGGAGCTGGACCGGCTCCTGTCGGAGGTGCGGGACGCCTATCCGGACTACGAGCTGTGGCTCGAGCCCGGCCGCTACCTGGTGTCCGAGGCCGGCGTCCTCCTGGTGACCGTCACCCAGACCAAGGAGAAGCGGGGCACCCGCTTCGTCGGGGTCAGCACCGGCATGAACTCCCTGGTCCGCCCCGCAATGTACGGGGCCTACCACCGCATCGTGAACCTGACGCGCCTCGGCGAGCCCGCCGAGGGGCTGGCCACCGTAGTGGGGCCGATCTGCGAGAGCGGCGACCGCTTGGGCCGGGACCGGCCGCTTCCCCGGACGGAGGAGGGCGACGTGCTCCTCGTGGCGAACGGCGGGGCCTACGGGCACGCCATGGCGTCGCGGTACAACCTGCGGGAGCCGGCGGAAGAGGTGGTAGTGTAGGG
>DATHRY010000253.1:0-4821 GCA_035464715.1 Longimicrobiales bacterium | reverse complement strand
CCGACACACCCGCGACGCCTTCCGACGGGTCCGGGACCCCCTCCGATCCCGCCGGAGCCCCGGCCGATCCCGCCGGTGCGGCCTCACCGCCCCCCGGCCCGCCGGCCCCCGATCCCCCGCCCCCCGCGGATCCGCTGGATCCCGACGCCCTGGAGACGTCGCTGGAGATGCGGCTCCTGGCGCCCCTGGGGACCGTCGTCCAGGGACAGCCCCAGGTGCTGCGGCAGGTGGCCGTCACCCTGCTGGCCCGTGGGCATGCCCTGTTGGAGGGGGTGCCCGGGACGGGCAAGACCCTGGCCGTCCGCGCCCTCGCCCGGGCGGTGGGCCTCGACTTCGGCCGGGTGCAGTTCACGCCGGACCTCATGCCGACGGACCTGGTGGGGGTGAGCGTCCTGGACCGGGAGCGGAGCGAGTTCTCGTACCGTCCCGGACCGGTCTTCACCGACCTGCTCCTCGCCGACGAGATCAACCGGGCCCCGGCCAAGACCCAGGCGGCGCTCCTGGAGGCGATGGAGGAACGGCAGGTCACCGTGGACGGGGTGTCCCGGCCGCTGCCCACCGGGTTCACCGTGTTCGCCACCCAGAACCCCGTCGACTTCGAGGGCACGTATCCCCTCCCCGAGGCCCAGCTCGACCGGTTCCTGATGAAGATCGTCGTGGACTACCCGTCGGAAGCGGCCGAGGCGGCGGTGCTGACGCGGTACGCCGAGGGATTCCGGTCCGAGGATCCGGCGAGCTTCGGGATCGGCGCCCCTCTGGGTCGGGACGAGCTCGAGGACCATCGGGCGGCGGTGGACCGGGTCCACGTGGACGAACGGATCCGGACCTACATCAACCACCTGGTCCGGGCCACCCGGAACGAGCCGGTCTTCGCCCTGGGCGCGAGCCCACGGGCCGGCGTGGCCCTCTTCCTGGCGTGCCGTGCGGAGGCCCATCTGGCCGGTCGGGACTTCGTGACACCCGACGACGTGCGGCGGCTGGCCTTCCCGGTCCTGCGTCACCGGGTCCTGTTGACCCCCGATGCGGAGGTGGAGGGCCGGAGCGCCGACGACGAGTTGCGGAGCCTGCTGGAGACGCTGGAGGCCCCCCGCTGACCCGCCTGGTCCTCCCCGCCCCCACGCCACGGACGGCAGGCCTGCTGGCGGCGGCGTCGCTGCTGGCCGCCTGGTCGGTGCCGGCAGCCCTGGGTGCGGATGTCCTCATCCTCGTGCTGGCCTTCCTGGACGCGCGGCGCGCGCCCGAGGTCCGGGCCCACCGCCGCATCCACGGCTCGCCCCGGCTCAACGGGACGCTGGACGTGGAGCTGCGGCTCGACGGGCCCGAGGGGGTGGAGGTCCGGATCACGGACGACCTGGGACCCGGCCTCGTCCGGGAGGCCGCCCGGCCGGACCTCACCGGCGCTGCGGTCGTGGCCCTCACCGATGCACGGGGCGCGGCCTGGGACGCGTCCACGCCGGCAGGAGGGCGGGGGGTGCTGGGGGCGGGAGGGGGGCACGCCGCCTACCGCCTGCGCACACCGAACCGGGGCGACCACCACCTGGGCGACCTCCACCTCCGGGTCCGGGGGCGGCTGGGGCTCGCCTGGGCCCGGGAGGTGGTGCCGGCCCGGGAGACGGTCCGGGTCCAGCCGGGCATGGACGAGCTCCGGCGGGCCCGGATGGCGGCGCTCCAGCGCCGGGTGCAGCGGGCGGGGCTGCGGCGCATGCGCCAGTTCGGCGACGGGACCGAGTTCGAGTCGCTGCGGGAGTACGCCGTGGGGGACGACCCCCGCACGGTGGACTGGAAGGCCTCCGCCCGGCGGACCTCGCTCCTGGTCCGGAACTACGAGGCCGAGCGCAGCCAGACCCTGGTCCTGGCCATCGACGCCGGCCGGCTCATGCGGGAGTGGATCGACGACCGGGAGCGGCTTGATTTCGCGCTGGCCTCCGCCCTCCTCCTGACGGAAAGAGCCCGGGCCTTCGGAGACCGGGTCGGCCTCATGGTCTTCGACCGGGACGTCCGCCTCCTGTTGCCCCCAGGGCCCGTGAACCTCGCCCGCATCGCGAATCTCCTGGCCGACGTCCGGGCCCGGCCCGTGGAGCCCAACTACCCGCTGGCGTTCGCCGCCCTGAACCGGGCGTTCCGGAAGCGCTCCCTGGTGGTGCTCTTCTCGGAGGTGATCGACGGACAGGCCTCCAATCCCCTGGTCCAGTCCATGACCCGGGTGGCCCGGCATCACCTCCCGCTGATGGTGGCGCTCCGGAACCCCGACGTGGAGAGCATGGCCGAGGCCCCCGTGGTGGACGAGGCGGACGTGTGGGGCAGGGGGGCGGCGGAGGAGCTCCTCGGGGCCCGGGCGGTGGCCCTTCGGGGGATGCGGCGATCGGGGGTGCAGGTCGTGGACACCGCCCCCGGGGCGTCGGTGGAGTCGACGCTGGCCCGCTATGTGGAGATCAAGGAGCGGGGGCTCCTCTGACGGGACCGGGCGGGTCGGCGGAACCGGGGCTCCCGGCCCGCCAGCCCCAGGTACGCGAAGAGGAGGGCCGCCACCACGGCGGCGAAGCTCATCTTCACGGTCGGCTCCAGGGTCGCGCTGGGGGAGATGAACCCCTCGATGAGCCCGGCCGGCACCAGGAGCAGCAGGGCTCCTGCCACCAGGGAGAGGGAGACGGGCCCCTGTTCCCGGAGAGCGTCCCCCCGGGTGCGGCGGCCCGGGAGGAAGATCGCCGAGGCCAGCACCATTCCGGCCGCTCCCGCGATCACGATGGCCGTGAGCTCCAGGACGCCGTGGGGCAGGACGAACCACCACAGCTGTAGCCCGGCACCCGCATTGTCGAAGAGGGCGAAGACCGACCCCAGGTGGATCCCGTTGAAAAGGAGGATGGCGGCCGTGCCGACCCCGGCCAGAATCCCTCCCGCTGCCGTGGTCAGCGCCACCCTCAGGTTGTTCGTCATGATCCCGGAGCTGAACATGGGCGACATCACGGGCGGCACGTCCACGTAGGGCTCGCCCCGGGCCAGCCGGTCCCCCGCCTCTTCGGCACGCGTCGCCATGGCCGGGGACGCCAGCCGGCGGCCCAGCTCCCCGTCACGTCGGACCTCACCGTAGATCCAGAGCGCCGGAAGGAAGAGAAGGGCGGCGGAGAGCGCCATCTGGACCCGGTGCGCCCGGACCTGACGGGGGAAGGTCGTCGCCAGCCAGCGGCCCACGGAAACCCCGGTGGACCGGGATCCCCGGTAGAAGAGGTTGTGCCCCGCGCTGACCAGGCGTTCCAGCTCGAAGCAGAGGCGCAGGGAGGCCCCGTAGGTCCGGGCCCGGGCCAGGTCGGAGGTCACCTGCCGGTACAGCGCGGTGAACTCCTCGAGCTCGTCGGGGGAGAGGGCCCCCAGGCCCCGGCGCCCGGCCCGGTCGACCAGCTCCTCGTACCGGTTCCAGGCGGCCTGCTGCGTCCGGACCAGCTGTACGGCCTGGCGGTTGGTGCCGGCGTCCTGCCGGGCCGCCTCCGACGCGTGGAGCTCCACCAGGAGATCGTCCAGGGCCACGGTGCGTCGATCCGGGTGGTTCTCGATGGCCGGGCCCATGGCCTGGGCGACCCGGCCCGCCAGGCGGGTCCGCACCTCCCGGGGGAGGGAGTCCCGGCGGGCCACGTAGCGGCTCAGGACGTCGAACCGCACCGGGTCCAGGACCGGCCGGCCGGCGGATCTCTCCGCCACCAGCACCTCCGGGATCCGATCCGTGTGGCGGTCCCGGACCACCACCGTGCCCCCCACCATGTCCCCAAGCCGCTGGGCCTTCGGCATGAAGCCGATGAGCCCGAGCCCGACCAACGAGCTCCCGAACGGCTGCATGTCGATGGGCCGCAACAGGTTCCGGAGGGCGGCCCCCCGGGCGGTCAGGGGCACCCCGCCGTCATGCACGACCCTGAGTCCCATCCACCGCTTCCCCGGGGTGCGCCCGTTGAACCGCCACTCCAGCAGGAAGAAATACCCGGCCTGGAGAGCGAACAGGGCCAGCAGCAGGATCGAGCCCCCCACGCTGAAGACGAGGTCGTCGAAGGGAAGGCTCACCAGGGTGACGAAGAGGGCGGTGGCGATCACGGCGATCAGCACGAAGTCCAGGATGGCCGCCGCGGCCCGGGAGCCGAAGCCGGCGAGCTCGAAGCCCAGGGCCACGTGCTCGGGCGTCTCGACCTCCAGCGTCCTCGCCTGATCGAGGTGGTCGAAGCCCGTGGGGGAGGGGACGGCGTCCATCCCATCAACCGACCACGCCGGCCCGGAGGCCGCAAGGCGGGTAGCCTGGCGGGCGGGGGGATGCCGAAGCGGGGGCGACCGGTGTCGTGGAGACGGGTGCGGCTTGGGGCCGCGCAGGGAGGTCGGCGGACGCGACCGGGATGCGGCCCGGCGATTCCCGATTGGCCGGTGCGTCCCTAGGTTACCCCCGGTTCCCGGTGCCCCGTGCGCCGGCCAGACCCGGTAGCTCAGCTGGCAGAGCAACGGACTTTTAATCCGTAGGTCCTGGGTTCGATCCCCAGCCGGGTCACTGTCGTTCCCCGTCCGGGGAGGCTCACCCAGGCCCTGTCCTGGGCTCACCTGCGTCCGCTGCGCTCCCTCGGTGCCCTCGGCGGCTGCGCCGCGCTCGGGTCGATCCCATCTGACGACCCGTGACCTGTTCCAGATCGACGGGGCACCGTAGGCTCCCGGGATCGTCGTGCTCCACCCTCCCGCCCGACCTCCCATGCCCCGAGCCCTCGCCGTCGTACTCCTCACCCTCCTTGCCGCCTGCGGGCCCGAGGACGGTCCCATCCCGGTGGCGCCGCCCACGGGGGATGCGGACACGGACCG
>DATHRY010000252.1:0-2450 GCA_035464715.1 Longimicrobiales bacterium | reverse complement strand
GAGGGCGCCTCAGTCGCCCCTCACCGGGACGTCGACGTCGCGGAAGCACGCCTCCACCTCCCGGATGCACCGCTCGATGCGGGCGAACACGCGGTGGAACTCGGCCTCGTCCTTCCCCCAGGGATCCAGGATGGCCCGCCGGCCCGCCCACTCGGGATCGAAGTCGCCGAGCCAGTAGAGCCGCTCCGGGTGCACGCCGGGGGCCCGGAGGAGGTCCGCGCGGTTGTACCGGTCGAAGAAGAAGACCGCTTCGGCCCGGGCCAGCATCTCCGGTGTCAGGGTCTGGGAACGGTGGTCGCCGTGCTCGACCCCTCGTTCCCGGGCCACCAGCAGGGCATTGTCAGGCGGGGTGCGCCCCGGCTTGATGAAACCGGCGGACTCCACCGCGGGCCGCCCGTCGGGCCCCGGCACGAGCACCCGCTCCGCGTACGGACTGCGGCAGACGTTGCCCAGGCAGACGAAGAGGACAGCCCGTGGGCGTTGGTCCGCCAGCCGCTCGAGCGCCCGCCTGCGCCGACGGGGGTGCAGGGCCTGGTGCAGGCGGTCCCGGAGCCACACCAGGATGCGGCGGGGGGTCATGAGCAGTTCCATCCAGTGATTCCGACGTTTCGAGGAGGGCTACGGTCCATCATATTCGTTCATGTCCCCCACCCACCACTTCACCGTCGACGTGGAGGAGTACTTCCACCCGACGGCTCTGGCTCCCTGGTACCCCATCGACGGCTGGGACCGTCTCCCCCGCCGTTCCCCCCTCGTGGTGGACAGGCTGCTCGCCTTCCTGAAGGAGCGAGACGTCCGCGGGACCTTCTTCGTGGTGGGATGGCTGGCTGAACGGGAGCCGGACATGGTCCGGGCCATCGCCGACGCGGGGCACGAGGTGGCGTCCCACGGCTACGAGCACGCCATGGTCGGGGAGCTGGGCGCTGAGGGGTTCCGGTCGTCGGTGCGCCGCAGCAAGGAAGTCCTGGAAGGGCTCACGGGCCAACCCGTGCTGGGCTATCGCGCGCCGAGCTTCTCCATCGTTCCGGGCCGGGAGTGGGCCTTCGACGTCCTCCTCGAGGAGGGCTATCGCTACGACGCCAGCCTGTTCCCCGTCCGGCAGCATCCGACCTACGGATACCCGTCCGCCCCCCGGGACCCCTTCTGGATCCTTCGCGAAGGAGGCCGACTCGCGGAGTTCCCCTCCACCACCGCCACGGTGCTGGGCTCGACCCTCCCGGCGTCCGGCGGCGCGTACTTCCGCATTCTCCCCTACGCGCTGGTCCGCACCGGGATGCGGCAGTCGGCGGCGCGGTCCGCTCCGGGGATGTTCTACATCCACCCGTGGGAGCTGGACGATTGGGCTCCCGACGTGGCGGCGCCGCGGCTCCAGCGCATCCGCACCTTCTGGCGCCGCCAGGGCACCTGGGCCCGGATGACCCGCATGTTCGAGGAGTTCCGTTTCGGCCCGGTACGGGACGGGCTGGACGGCCTAGAGCGGAGCCCCGCCACCCCCGCCCTGTCGCTGGCCGCCCAGGGCGAGACGGACGGCACCCCGTAGCGCGACGCCCGCCAGAACCCCTGCCGTGAGCCCAAGGAGCTCGAGGCCGTCGGGAGGCAGGAGGCGGGTCGGCGCGACCGCCGCGCCCACCAGCACCGCACCCCCGAGGGCGAAGACCGTGGTCGCCCTCCACCCGCCCCCGACCAACCCGACCAGCACGAAGAGCGTGCCCATCCAGGCCACGTCCAGCACCCGCCGCTGCGCCCGGCTCCCGCCCTCCAGGTACATCAGCATCCCCCAGGTGCCGCCGGGGGTAACTCCCAGCCCACACGCCTCCTCGTCCCCGACCCGGAGGCAGCGGCGGGCCCCGTCGGCCCGGACGGCCAGGGTGACCGTGTCCCCTTCTGTCAGCCCTGCGAGACCTCCCTGGAGCCGTTGATCCGGCCGATCGAAGCGCAGGGCATTGGCAAGGGTCCGCTCCCGCCACACCAGGTCGTCCCCCATGATGCCCAGGAGCAGGATCTCCTGCCGGGACGCGTCCGCCACGCCCACCACGGGGGACACGGACGCGGGCCGGGGGCCGACCTCCACCTCGGCCTCGATCCACCAGGCGTCTCCGTCGCGCAGGCGCGCGAGCGCGGTCCAGGGTCCGTCGGGAACGGGGCCAACACTGGAGCGGGCCGAAAGGAGCTCACCCCGGTAGGGGGGCATGAACCCCAGGTCCGGGGTCAGCTGGCCGAAGTAGACCCGATCCGTCTCCCGGGGCGCGAGGAGCCAGCCCGACAGGCTCAGGTACACGAAGGGGAGCGCCAGTGCGAGACCCACCGCAGGGAGCGACGCCGGCCGACGGCCCACCGACCGGCGGAGGATCACCGCCATGCCCAGGCCGACGCCCACGCCCGTGGCGTTCCAGATCACGTCTCCCACCGTGGGATACCGGCCCGGGATGACCCACTGGACCAGCTCGATG
>DATHRY010000251.1:0-13677 GCA_035464715.1 Longimicrobiales bacterium | reverse complement strand
GCCCGGCCGGCGTGGCTTCCCCCCCAGCTCCGGCTACGGGCCGGCGCCCACCCCATCCCCGACGCCGGGACCGTGGCGGTGGCCCGGGAGGTGGCCGGGCTGGCCCGGAGCGCCGCCCGGCGCGACCGCCTTCTGGTGCTGCTCTCGGGAGGGGGCTCTGCGCTGACGACCCTGCCCCGGGAGGGCGTCGAGCTCGAGGACGTGCGGGAGGCGACCCGGGTCCTCCTGGAGGGCGGCGCGCCCATCGAGGAGCTGAACGCCGTCCGCTCGGGCCTGGAGGTCCTGAAAGGCGGGGGGCTCGCCGGCCTGGCCCGGCCCGCCAGGGTCCTGGGCCTGGTGCTCTCGGACGTGGTCGGCGACGACCCGGCGGTGGTGGCCTCGGGCCCCCTGAGCCCAGCGGCTCGTTCCCCGCGGGAGGTGGAGGTGGCGCTCCGGCGCCGGGGCGTGTGGACGGACCTCCCCGAACGAGTCCGGAACGCACTGGCGGCACCCCGTCCCGGCGACGTCGACGCCCAGCCCCGGGACGACGGCCATCCGGGGACCGTCCGCCCGCTCCCGGATGCGGACGCCGTTCCGGTCGTCGCGACCGGGGGCCCGGACCCCCGGGTCAGGGTGGTGGGCGGCGGCGCCCTGGCGATGGAGGGAGCGGCGGCCCGGGCCCGGACCCTGGGCTACCGGACCCATGTTCTGACCCGGGCCCTGGAGGGGGAGGCGTGGCGGGCGGGCCGAGGCCTGGCCCGGGTCGGCATGGCCGTCCAGGACGGGGTCGCGCCCCCCGCGCCGCCGGCGTGCCTGCTGGCCGCGGGGGAGACCACCGTGACGGTCACCGGTCCGGGTCGGGGCGGGCGGAACCAGGAGGTGGCGCTGGGTGCCGCCCTCGCGCTCGACGGACGGGGGGGAATCCTGGTGGCGTCCCTGGGGACGGACGGAATCGACGGGCCCACGGACGCGGCCGGCGGGTTCGGAGACGGCGGGACCCGGAGCCGGGCCGCCGCCCTGGGCCTCGATGTTGAAGCGGCCCTCCGTCGCAACGACGCCTATACCCTCCTGGACGCCCTCGACGACCTGATCCGGGTCGGGCCCACCGGGACCAACGTGGCCGATCTCATGGTTGTCCTGGTCCATCCCCCGGGCTGACCCGGGACCTTCTTCAAGAACAGTCGGGGTCAGCCGAGAGATTGGCGGCGACTTCGAGGTACAGGGCGTCGCCAGGGTCCACGTTCATCTCATACGTGGTGCAACTGTCTCCGCTGAGGATGTGCATCTCGACCCGGAGCGGGGCGCTGTGCTCCCAGGGGATCCGGAAGGTCTCGGTGCCCTTCCCCTGGACGATCCCCAGGCGACGGCGCTCGCTGAAGCGGATGGTGTAGAGCGTGGCCTGGTTGAAATTCAGGTTCACGACCTCGAGCTCGATCGTGCGCGCCTGGTCCTCACCATTGGCGTAGGGGGTCCGGGCGGAGGAGCAGGCGGAGACCAGGAGAACGACGACGGCCAGGATCAGGCTTCGCATGACGGACCACCGGTGGGAATGAACGATGCGACCTGATGATACCCTGTCCGCCCGCCGGGGTGCCTCCAGCCCCGGGGCTGTCCCGGCCTCGCGACGCCTCTGGCCCCAGAGCTGCCGATGCCCCACCGTGACCAGCCACCGTCCCCGGCCCGGGACGGTCGTCGATCCATCCCTGCCCTCCGGATCCATGCCTCGTCTCAGCCCGCCCCCCGACTCGCCCTCGACCCACGCCCGGGGCCTCGACCGCCGCACCTTCCTTCGCCGCACCGGCGGCTGTCTGGGCCAGCTCGCTCTGCTCGAGGCCACGGGCGTGCTGGGTCGGGACCTCTTCGCCGCGGACTCCGGCGCCTTGCATCGAGTGGTCCAGGAGGTGCCGTGGGGACGGATCGAGCGGGTCGCCGACGGCGTCTGGGCCATGATCTCCGCGCCCCTGGAAGATCGGCGGACCCTGTGCAACGGAGGGATCGTCGCCGGGAGCGACGGGGTCGTTCTGGTGGAGGCCTTCGGGAGCCCCGAGGGGGCCACCTGGATGGCGGAGCAGGCCCGTGCCCTCACGGGGCGGTGGCCCGACCACGTGGTCGTCACGCACTACCACGGCGACCACTCCGCCGGATTGCCGGGGGTCGGGTCGGAGAGCGCCCGGCCCGACGTCCGGATGACGCCCCACACCCGGGATCGCACCCGGGAGACCGCCACCTCCTCCGATCAGACGGCCCTGCTCGAGGCACTCGCGACGGTCACCCTCCTCCCGCCCGAGCGGGAGACCGTGCTGGACCTCGGGGGCCGACGGCTACGTCTGGTCCCGCGCGGGGGCCATACGGCGTCCGACGTCACCGTGGAGCTGGACGATCCCTCGGTGGTCTTCTGTGGCGACCTGGTGTGGCACCGCTTCTTTCCGAACTATGTGGACGCCCGGCCCGCGGAGCTGACGGCGGCGGTGGCGGCCCTGGCCCGCGATCGATCCACCGCCTACGTCCCCGGCCACGGCCCGATGGCCGACGCCGGGGACCTGGCGCTCTACCGTCGCCTCCTGGACGAGGTCGAGGCCCAGGCCCGGGCGGCCGTGGATGCCGGTCGCACCGTCGAGGAGGCCGCCGCCGCGTTCGAGCTCTCGGACCCCCTCGCCGAGTGGTTCCGGTTCAGCGACGCCTATCCCCAGCGCGCCCTGGGGGCGTGGATGCGGGACCTCGGCAGCGCAGGTCCTTGAGGTCTGCCGCCGACCCGTCAGTATTGGGGGAGGGCGATCTTCCCGCCCCCGGATTCCCCGACCCCTCAGCGGCGACCCATGGCCGATCCCACCCATCTCGAGCGACTCCGGCAGGGAGTCGAAACCTGGAACGCCTGGCGTGAGAGCCGCAGCCTGCGGGAGGTGGACCTCCGGGGCGCCGACCTGCGGGAGATGGACCTCCGGGGCATCGACCTCTGGTATGCCAAGCTCCAGGGCGCCCGACTGGACGGCGCCATCCTGGCCGGGGCTGTCCTGGACCGGGCGGACCTCACCCTGGCGGACCTGACGCGGACCAACCTGTGCGGCGCGCGTCTCCGGGGGGTGATCCTGGAGCGCTGCGTCCTCCGGAGCACGAACTTCTCCGAGGCCGACCTCACCCTGGCCCGGTTGCACGACGCGGAGCTCGACGCCACGGTCTTCACGGGCGCCACCCTGGTGGGTGCCAACTTCCACGGGGCCGAGGTCGGGGAGGCCCTGGGACTCAACCACGGAATGGGCTGGGTCCAGGAGGCTCCGGGTGGGGACTCGCAGGCCCTCTCGCCGGGCGGTGAGGACCTTCGCGGCGGGCTCCGACACACCAGCGGGGCGTAGAAGGCCATCATGCGCCACCTTCCTTCCTCGACAGTCTGCTAGGACGAAGCATGGAGACGAAGCGTCCCACGAATCCCGCCGCCGAAGAGATCCTGGGCGGCTACTTCCCCGTGCTCGACCACGGCTTCGTGAGCCTGGTGGACTACATGGGCTCCGACGACAGCGTCGAGCGGGCCGCCCGTGTGTCCTACGGCTACGGCACCCGGAAGACCTCGGCGACCCGGGGCCTGGTCCGGTACCTGCGACGTCACCGGCACACCACGCCCAGCGAGATGGTGGAGCTCAAGTTCCACTGCGCCATGCCCATGTTCGTGGCCCGGCAGTGGATCCGGCACCGCACCGCCTCGGTGAACGAGTACTCCGGGCGGTACTCCCTCATGCCGCTCCTCTTCTACACCCCCCCCGAGGAGCACTTCTCACTTCAGAGCCCGACCAACAACCAGGGCAGGGGAGAGCGCGCCCAGGAGGAGCTCTATCGGGAGGCCGTGGGGCGGTGGGAGGAGATCCGCGAGGCTGCCGGCAGTGCGTACGGCTGGATGGTGCAGGCCGACGTGGCGCGGGAGATCGCCCGGATCGACCTGCCCCTGTCCACCTATACCCAGTGGTACTGGAAGGTCGATCTCCACAATCTGCTCCACTTCCTCTCGCTCCGGGTCGACCCCCACGCCCAGTGGGAGATCCGGGCCTTCGCCGAGGTCATGGCGGGCATGATGAAGCGGGTGGCGCCCCTGAGCTACGAGGCCTGGGTGGACTACGACCTGGTGGGGACGTCCATCAGCCGCGGAGAGCGTGAGGCGCTCTCCCGCCTCCTGGAGGTCCGGGAGGACGGCGTGGCCGCCCGGGACGGGGCGGCCCTGGACGGGGCTGGGCTGGCCGAGCTGGGCCTGTCGGGCCGGGAGGTCCGGGAGCTCCAGGCCAAGCTCGCGCCTCCCAGCCGGCCCGACTTCGAACTGGATCTGGGAGCGATGCGCCCGGCCGAGGAGGTGGCGGCGGAGATGGCCCGTGCGGTCCCGACCTTCGAGACGCCGCCCGCCGAAGGCTGAGGCCGCAGGGGCTCGTCTCCCGCGACGTCGGACTGCGGCCGTGCGAGGTCGCCCGGGGGTTACGCGCTATTCCGCGACCCAGACCGTCTTCGCGTTCACGAACTCGCGGATCCCCAGGGGCGACAGCTCCCGGCCGTAGCCGCTCTCCTTGATGCCGCCGAAGGGGAGCCGGGGATCCGAACGCACGAAGTCGTTCACGAAGCACGCGCCGGCCTGGAGCACGTCCCGGGCGATGCGCTCGCCCCGGTCCGCGTCCCGGGTGAAGACCGCGGCCCCGAGGCCGAAGACGGTGTCGTTGGCCAGCTCCAGGGCCTCCCCGTCGTCGGCCGCCCGGATCAGGACCGCGACCGGACCGAACAGCTCCTCGCGGAAGGCCGGCATCTCCCGGGTGACGCCGGTGAGGACGGTGGGCGGATACCAGGCCCCCGGCCGGTCCGGGACGTGGCCGCCCCGTTCCAGGGTGGCCCCGGCGGCGACGCTCCGCACCACCTGGTCGTGGAGATCGTCCCGGAGGTCTTCCCGGGCCATGGGGCCGACGTCCACGCCGTCGTCCAGCGGGGGCCCCTGTCGCACGGCGTCGAAGCGATGGAGCAGGCGCTCCCGGAAGGCGTCGTGGAGGGCGTCCACCACGATGAAGCGCTTCGCCGCGATGCAGCTCTGCCCCGTGTTGATGAGCCGGGACGTGACGCAGGTCTCCACCGCCGCGTCGATGTCGGCGTCGGCGAGGACCACGTAGGGGTCGCTCCCGCCCAGCTCCAGGACGCACTTCTTCAGCCGGGCGCCGGCCTGTGCGGCGATGGCCTTCCCGGCCCGGACGCTCCCTGTGAGGGTGACGGCCTGGACGGCGTCGTGGTCCAGGAGGACCTCCAGGTCGTCGTGCTCCAGGAAGAGGTTCTGGAAGAGCCCGCCGGGCAGACCCGCCCGAAGGAGGATCTCCTCCGCGGCCCGGGCGCAGCCGGGGACATTGGAGGCGTGCTTGAGGAGGATCCCGTTTCCGGCCATCAGGGTGGGGGCCGCCGCGCGGAAGACTTGCCAGAATGGGAAGTTCCAGGGCATGACGGCCAGGACGAGGCCCAGGGGCCGGTGGACCCACCCGGCCCGGGCGCCTTCCACACGCACCGTCCGGTCCGCCAGGAAGTCGGCGCCGTGGTCGGCGTAGTACCGCATCGCCCAGGCGCACTTCCCGGCCTCGGATCGTCCCTCGGCCAGCGGCTTTCCCATCTCCTCGGCCATGAGCCGCCCCCAGCGGTCGGCTTCGCCTTCGAGGATGACCGCAGCCGCCCGGAGGACCTCACCCCGTTCGTCGAAAGGGGTCTCCGCCCAGGCGACCTGCGCCCGCTTCCCGGCGTCCGCCGCCGCCCGGGCATCGTCACGTGAATGGGCTTCGAAGCGGCGGACCTCCCGGCCCGTGGCTGGATCGACGGCGATGAAGGGCATGATGGGGACGCGGAAGAAGACTCGAGAGGTGGGCGCAGGCTAGGCGCCGGTCACCACACGATAACCCACCACCGACTGCACATCGAAGTCGTCCCGCTCTACGCCCCACACCACGCCGTCCACCTCACGGAGGGGCTGGAACCTCAAGGGGAAGGAGAGGACGCCCAGGTAGCGCCCGTCGGCGTCGAACACGTCCCACTCGTTGGATCCCAGATCCTGGGCGGACCACTCCACCCCTTCCGGAACGTCCCGGGAGGTGCGGATCCGCTGCACCCAGAGCGTCCCTTCCTCCGACAGGAGCACCTGGGCGAATACGGGATAGCTGTCGGCGAACTCCATCTGACCCAGGATCTGTTCCACGGCCTGGGGCGGGGCCCCCGTGGCCACCATCATCTCCCGGGTCATGTCCCGGATGCGCCGCTCCTCGCCCTCGGTGACCTCGACGGGCTGCACCGGCCGCGTGACCACCCGCTGCAAGGCGCCGTCCTGCCAGAGCTCGATCCGGTAGGCGTCGTTCATGCCGAACGCCACCCGGTCCGCCCCGGCCAGGTCCCAGATGGGCTCCGGCTCGAAGATCCTGAAGCTCGGGGCCCCGCCGCTCACGGAGAATGACTGGCCCTTGGGGACCGTGGCCAGGACCCGGGACTCCTCGCCCTCGGGCGGCACCGTGGCGATGGGATCCCCGTCCTCGAGGGCGGCCATCCCCTCGGCGTCCAGACCACGACGCTGGGCTACGAGGTCACCGTCCGCCGTCTCGTCCCACCGGATCGGGATGCCGTCCTGCAAGGCCAAGCGGCGCGGGGGCAGAGGGTCCCCGTCGAGGGTGAAGACGCTGATCCGCTGGTTCCCCATGTCCGGGACGAGGACGTTGTCGCCGGTCACGAAGACCCCCATCACCGCCGGGCCGAACTCGCCGGGGCCCTCCCCGGGGGCGCCCACCGTCCGGACGAAGGCGCCGTCGGCGTCGAAGACCCGGACCTGGCGGCCCTGCTGATCCGCCACGAAGACCCGTCCCTGGGCGTCCACGTCCACGCCGATGACCGACCCGAACTCGGCGTCGGCACCGGCGTCCATCCCGCCCACCCGGAAGACCTCCTCCACCGTCCAGCCGTCTTCGGGCGACCAGATGCCGTCGATGGGATTCTCCACGATGGCCACTCCGGCGGAGTCACGGACGGTGCCGGCCCAGTCGCCACCGCCGTCGGACCCTCCGCAGGCAGCCAGGATGGGCAGGAGGAGGGTGCTCGCGAGCCGCCGATGCGTCGTCTCCATGGGTCGTTCCGCAGTCTGGGGATCAGGCGTCCTCGGTTGGAGGACGGTACGCTACCGGTACGGGCACCCGGGCCGAGTGCTTCACGAAGGGCCGGCGGGGGTGCTGGTGCGGGGGGGATCGACGGGACAAGTTGGCGGGCGACGATCCGTCGCGCATCCCCACCCGGAGTCCTCCATGCCGTTCCGTTCTGGCCGATCCGCCGCCCTCGTGGCGGCCTGTTTCTTCCTCCTGGCGGGGTGCGAGCCCGCCCCCTCCGCCGACGTCATCCTCCGCGGTGGCACGATCTACGATGGCTCCGGCGCCGCCCCGGTGGTGGGTGACGTGGCCATCCGGGGGGACAGTGTGGTGGCCACCGGCGACCTGGCCGACTGGAGCGGGGAGACCGAGGTCGACGTTACGGGGAAGGCCGTGGCTCCCGGCTTCATCAACATGCTCTCCTGGGCCACGGAATCCCTCCTGGAAGACCCCCGAGGGCTCTCGGACCTGATGCAGGGCGTCACCCTCGAGGTGTTCGGGGAGGGCGGGTCGATGGGCCCGTTGAACGACGCCATGAAGACGGAGATGGTGGAGTCCCAGGGAGACCTGACCTTCGACGTGACCTGGACCACCCTCGGCGAGTATCTCGAGCATCTCGAGAGCCGGGGCGTCTCGCCCAACGTCGCGTCGTTCGTCGGCGCCACCACCGTCCGGATCCACGAGCTGGGCTACGACAACCGGCCGCCGGATGCCGAGGAGCTGGCCCGCATGCAGGAGCTGGTGCGGCAGGGGATGCGGGAGGGCGCCCTCGGGGTGGGCTCGTCGCTGATCTACGCACCGGCCTTCTACGCCGACACCGACGAGCTGGTGGCCCTCATGCAGGCCGCCGCGGAGTTCGGCGGGATGTACATCAGCCACATGCGGAGCGAGGGCAACCGGCTGGTGGAGGCGGTGGACGAGCTCATCCACATCGCCCGGGAGTCCGGAGCGCCGGCCGAGATCTACCACCTCAAGGCGGCGGGTGAGGCCAACTGGCCGAAGCTCGACCAGGTGATCGAGCGGGTGGAGACGGCGCGGGCCGAGGGGCTCCGGATCACCGCGGACATGTACACCTACACCGCCGGCGCCACGGGGCTGGACGCCGCCATGCCACCCTGGGTCCAGGAGGGTGGGTACGACGCCTGGGCCGAACGGCTGCGGGATCCTGCGATCCGGCGGCGGGTGATCCGGGAGATGCGCACGCCCACCGACGAGTGGGAGAACCTCATGCTCCTGGCCGGCGACCCGTCGCGCGTCGTCCTGGTCGGGTTCAAGGCCGATTCCCTCAAGCCGCTGACCGGGATGACCCTGGCCGACGTCGCCGAGGAGCGGGGAATGAGCCCCGAGGAGACCGCCATCGATCTGGTCATCAAGGACGGGTCCCGGGTGGGGACCGTGTACTTCCTCATGTCCGAGGACAACGTCCGGCGACAGATCCAGCTTCCGTGGATGGCCTTCGACTCCGACGCCGGCGCCCCGGCGCCCGAGGGCGTCTTCCTGCAGTCCAACCCCCATCCCCGGGCGTACGGGAACTTCAGCCGCCTCCTGGGTCGCTACGTCCGGGACGAAGGGCTGATCCCTATGGAGGAGGCGATCTACAAGCTGACCGGCTTCCCGGCCGAGAACCTCGGCATCCGCCGCCGGGGCCGCCTTGCGCCGGGATACTTCGCCGACGTCGTGGTCTTCGATCCGGAGCGGATCACGGATCGGGCCACCTTTGAGGAGCCCCACCAGCTCGCCGAGGGGATGGAACAGGTCTTCGTGAACGGGGTGCAGGTCATCCGGGACGGGACCCACACCGGGGCGACCCCGGGGCGGGTGGTGCGGGGTCCGGGCTGGACCGGCTGGGAGCCGGCGGCCGGCGCGGGTTGAATCCGTCGAAGGCCCCGGAACGAGGCCGATTGCCCCGCCCATGGCGACGAACGATGTTCCCCGGGCCATGAAGATCGCCTACGTCGACGGTCCGCGGTTGCGACGCTCGCTCGTCGCGGCGTGCGACTACGCCCACGAGCAGCGGCAGGAGCTCAACCGGATCAACGTCTTCCCCGTGCCGGACGGCGACACGGGGACCAATCTGGCGCTGACGGTCAGGGCGATCTCGGACCAGCTGCGGCGGAATCGGGACCGGTCCGTCTCCGGGGTGGCCAACGAGGCGGCACAGGCCGCGGTGCTGGGCGCTCGGGGGAACGTGGGGATGATCCTGTCGCACTTCCTGCTGGGGTTCGCGCGGGAGGTGAAGGACCGGGTCCGCATCACCACCACCGAGTTCGGCGATGCCCTCGTGGCCGGCGTGAAGAACCTCTATGCGGCGCTGGAGAAGCCGGTGGAGGGCACGATCCTCACGGTGATGCGGAAGACGGCCGAGGCCGCGGAGACCGCCGGGATCCCGGACTTCGCGCCGCTGGTGGACCATCTGGTCGACGAAGCTCGGGATTCCCTGGCCGGGACGCCCGACCTCCTGCCGGTCCTCAAGAAGGCCGGGGTGGTGGACGCCGGCGCCAAGGGCTTCGTGTCTCTCCTGGAGGGCGTGCTCCTCTTCATCAACGGCGACCCCTTCGTCCCGGTGGAGGTGGGGGAGCGGGCGGGCGCGGGCGTGGCGGCGGTGGAGTATCCCGATGGGGCGGAGCGCTTCCGCTACTGTACCGAAGCCCTGGTGCGGGGCGACGCACTCCCGGACCAGGACACGGTGAAGGGCGCCCTGCGGGAGATGGGGGACTCGCTGATCGCGATCCGTGCCGACGGCGTCCTGAAGGTGCACATCCACACGGACGAGCCCGAGACGGTCTTCGGCTACCTCAAGACCCTGGGCACGTTGGCCACCCACAAGGCCGAGGACATGCGGGCCCAGCACGAGGCGGTGGAGCGGGCCGGGCACGTGGACCTGGCCCGGCGCCCGGTCTCCATCGTCATCGACTCGGCGGCCGACCTTCCCGACGAGGTGGTCCGGGCCCACGGGATCCAGGTGACGCCGCTCCTGCTCATCGAGGGCGATCGAACCTACCGGGACCGGGTGGACATCTCCGCCGAGGAGTTCCAGCGCCGTCTGGCCGAGGACCCGGACGCCCTGCCGACGACCTCGCAGCCCGCCCCCGCCGACTTCCTGGCGCGCTACGAGGCGGCGGCCCAGGAGGGGGAGGCCATCGTGGGAGTGATCGTCGGCTCTTCCCTCACGGGGACCTATCACTCCGCGGAGGCTGCGGCCCGGATTTTCGAGGGCGCCCCGGTCCACCTTATGGATTCCCTGGGGGCCTCACTGCTGACCGGTCTCCTGGCCCTCAAGGCCACCGAGATGGCCGAGCTGGCCATGCCGCCGGAGGAGATCGTGGCGGAGCTGGAGCGCATCCGGGGGCAGTCGAACATTCTCTTCACCGTGGAGACCTTCGACCGGCTGCTGGCCTCGGGCCGGGTGGGACGGGGCCGGGCTCTCCTGGGCTCGATGCTGAACGTCCGTCCGGTGCTGGGTCTGGACGCCCAGGGCAAGGTCCAGCCCTTCGGCAAGGCCATCGGGAGCGCCAGGGTGCGGGAGCTTCTCCTCGAGACCGTGGCCAAAGAGGTGGGTGCCGCCGAGCGGGTCCGCTTCGGGGTGGTCCACGTCGCCTGTCCGGAGGTGGTGGCGCCCATCCGCCGATGGCTCCAGGACCGGTTCGGCGACGTGGAGATCCTCTCTGCGCCGGCGACGCCGGTGATCTCGACGCACCTGGGTGCCGGCGCCTGGGGCGTGGCCTACATGGTGGAGGACTGAGTTGGGGCGGCACCGGGCCCGGCGTCGGAGAGGTGCCTGAATGCAGGACGCCGTGACGGGGGTGGGGGCCTCGGGTCCCGTCGCCCTCGCCGCCTTCGTAGGATACCTCCTCGTGGTCCTCGCCATCGGGGTGTGGGCCACGAAGTTCTCGTCCAGGGGCGTCGGGGAGTTCTTCGTGGGCGGGCGACGCATGAACCGCGTCGTCGTCGCGCTCTCCGCGGTGGTCTCCGGGCGTTCCGCCTGGCTCCTCCTGGGCGTGACCGGGGTCGCCTACACCCAGGGTGCGTCGGCGATCTGGACGGTGACGGGCTACACGGTGGTGGAGCTCGTCCTCTTCCTGACACTCGCGCGCCGGATGCGGCGCTTCGCCGAGGACCACGATTGCGTCACCCTGCCCGACGTCTTCGCCGCCCGATTCGACGACCGGCGGGGACGACTCCGCCTGGTCCTGGCTCTGGTCCTGCTCGTCTTCATGGTGGGGTACGTGTCCGCCCAGTTCACCGCCGGGGGCAAGGCCATCGGAGCCAGCTTCGGGCTCGCCCCGGGCGTGGGTGTGCTCGTCACCGCCGGCATCGTGCTGGGCTACACCATGACCGGAGGCTTCCTCGCGGTCAGCCTCACCGACACGCTGCAGGCGGTCTTCATGCTGGTGGGCCTGGTGATCCTTCCTCTGGTGGCGATGGCCCACGGGGGCGGGTTCGCCGCCGTCCGGGGCGAACTGGCCGGCTTCGATCCCACCCTGGTGGATCCCTTCGCCCTGTCGCTGGGGGCGTTCCTGGGCGCCGTGGGGATCGGTCTGGGGTCGCCGGGCAACCCCCAGATCACCGTTCGGTTCATGAGCATCGCGGACGAGCGCCAGCTCCCTTTCGCCGCCGGCCTGGCCACCTTCTGGAACGTGGTGATGGGGCTCGGGGCGGTGTCGATCGGGCTGGTGGGTCGGGCGCTGATTCCTGAGGTCGGGAGCCTCCCGGGAGCCGACCCCGAGAGCCTCTATCCCGTCCTCGCGCAGCAGCATCTTCCGCCGGTTCTCTTCGGGATCGTGGTGGCCTCGATCTTCGCGGCCATCATGTCCACCGCCGACTCGCAGCTCCTGGTAGCGGCGTCCGCCGTGGCCCGGGACGTCTACGAGAAGGTGCTCAAGCGGGACGAGGTGGTGGACCCCGCCGCCCTGGTCCGGCTCTCCCGGGGCGTGGTGGTTCTCCTGGTCGTCGCGGCCCTGGCCCTGGGCGTGGTGGCCGAGGACGTGGTCTTCTGGCTCGTGCTCTTCGCCTGGGGAGGCCTGGGGGCCGCCATCGGCCCCCCGCTCATCCTGGCGCTGTACTGGAAACGGACCACGGCCGCCGGCGTGCTGGTCGGCATGGTGGTGGGGACGGTCGTGACCGTGGTCTGGGCGCTGACTCCGGCACTCAAGGGGGCTTTGTACGAGCTCATCCCGGCCTTCATGGCGAGCAGCGTCGCCGTGGTGGGGGTGAGCCTCATGGGGACCCGGGATCGCGCAGGGGAGCCGCCTACGTAGGCTGACGTACGGAGGGATAACGCAGGGGACGGTATCCTGTGGGCGTGACAGCGGCTTCCCCTTCGATGGAGGACCTTCATGCCCAGTTCAGTTGTGAAGTACGGTACGGTGCTCATCGTGGGAGCCCTTGCCGTCGTTGGCTGCGCCGACGAGCCCGGTGCCACCGATCCGGTTCCCCCGGTCGCCATGGCCGAGGGCGACGGCGGGGCGCACATCGCCTCCATCACAGACCTGGTGACGGTGGACGTGGGGGGCGATGCGCTGACCTTCTGGCCCTACACCGGCCGGACCCCCACCATCGGCGACGCGGCAGACCCCATCAACCTGATCCTGTTCGGGGACGCGGACCCCCGGGTCCTGCGGGCGCGCCTGATGGGACTGTCGGGCGACCGGACCGCGTTCGGGCTGCCGGACGCCTTCCCGTTCAACTGCACCTGGTCCGACGCCATCGGCGGCACCCAGGCCGTGTACGCGGAGGAGACCGGGTGGTCCGGGAGCGTCATCCAGCTCCAGTGCGGGGAGTACGAGACGCTGCGATTCCACCTGCGGCTGTTCCGGGTCGGCGACGTGACGCTGGCGAATGCCCACCTGGACCTGCGGATCCCGGGGACCACCGGCCACGACGCGATCTCCTGGGAGATTCCCCAGCTCATCGCCACCCTGGACTTCCAGCGGCTCGGAGCGGTGGTCTCGGCCAGCCCGGTGATCACCCAAGCCCCGACCTACCGGTCCATCCAGGCCCCGGTCTTCGCCGGGTTGCCCCTCGATCTCAAGGGCCTCCTCCTGGGCCTGGCCGGGCTGCCTCCGTCGGTGACGCCCACCGGGGACCTCCTCAACGATGGCGTCGCCAGCATCCTGCAGGTGCCCCCGGGTCCGGCGGGGGACGGTGGCACGGTGATCTCCCGGCAGATCGTGGAGATCCAGTTCGACCAGTTCATTCCGCGGCCCTTCTGTGAAGGGGACGGCGAGGAGATCATCCTCGTCCAGGGACCGGTCACGCTGGAGCAGCAGGTGATCCAGACGGCTTCCGGGACCTTCGTGAGCAGCTACCACGCGAAGGGATACCTGGACATCCAGCAGGTGGCCCCGGTCCCGTCGGAGCCCTACCGGGCCCTGGTGAACCAGCACGGTCGCGCCGTCATGACCGATGGCGAAGACATGGTGAACGACATCCAGCTGCAGATGGAGATCCGCCCCGGTGGCGGAGAGCGCGGTCAGCTCCGGCTCAACGTCCGCATCGGACCGGACGGGGTCGGCGAGGTGAGCGGCAGCGCCAGCTGCAAGGAGTAGGCGGCCCGACCGTCGCCAGACGGTCCCGGGCG
>DATHRY010000250.1:0-22218 GCA_035464715.1 Longimicrobiales bacterium | reverse complement strand
GCCGGATCTCGAGCCACACGTCGTCGTCCAGCTCGATGGGCTGACGAAGCACGTCCCACCACTCAACGAAGCTGGGTCGCACGTCGGAGGCGTAGACGATGGAGTCGATGGTCTCCGTGTTCTCCCCCAGGAACTCCCGGGCCGCCTCTTCCATCCGGCCCGTCACGTCGAAGCCGGCGAAGGTCACCTCGCAGCGGTCCCGCTCGTCCGACGAAGCGGCGGCGACGTGCGCCACCTTGGAGCGGGTGGCGATTCGCCATTCCGCGGTGAGGGTGATCGGTGCTTCGAGCACCACCGCGAGCCGGGGCCGGGGCTCGCCGTCGTCGGTCCCGCACCCGAGGTTCAGGTCGGGCATGAGGGGAAGGTCGTACGTAGCCTCCAGGCTGTACTCCACCGTGGCCGACAGTCGTGCAACGGAGCCGTTCAGTTCGGCCACGAATGGGGACCGGCGCAGGGAGATGGCGGCGCTGGTCCGGCCCCGGTCCGGCACCTCGATGGGCTCCTCCGGGCTACCCCAGGTCCGGGGCACGTTGTTCTCGACCTCCCGCAGGAGGGTGGCGAGGCTCACCCGCACCGGGACCGAGAGGGACGACGGGTCCAGGTCCGCCACCCCGGGGTCGTCGGGCAGGAGCTCGGGCCGCGGCGCCACGATCCGCTCGGGACCCCGGTATCCCAGGGCCAGCCACGCCAGGAGCAGGAGGACCAATGCCAGGCCGGCGGTGAGCCACCACCGTTCTCGTGCCTGTTCGATCCAGTCGCGAAGCGCCACGCGTTCTCCACCGGAAGTCGTCGAGCGAGGGCGGGAAGTGGGCGCCGGGTGTGCCCGTGCTCGCAACCATTCGCCCGTCGAGGGGAGTCCCTACCCCGTCCCGTCCCCCTCGGTTGCAGAATCCGGACCACCGTGCGCTCTCACTCCCCTGGGCGGCTACTCCCAGATCCCGGCCAGACTCCACACCCGGCCGCCGAGGAGGGTGGCCGGCGCCCCGGCGCCGTAGATGGACATCCTCGAGAACGGCTCCGTAGGGAAGAAGATCTCCGTCATGACGGTCGCGCCCTGGTCGGCGAAGAGCTCCATCGAGGAGACGTCCAGGAAGAGCCGCATCCGGACGGTGTCCCCACGGGCGAGCCGTGGGGCCTCGTGGACGGCCGCGAACGCGTCCGAGAACCCGTGGTCACCGGCGGCGGTCCGGTCGCTGTAGAAGATCCCGTCGGCGGCCCGGAAGCCGACGCGATATCGCTCTACCAGTTCCAGGTCGTGTTCGGAATCCTGCTCGCGTTCCTCTCGAACTGGGTCTTGGCGAGCGTTCTGGGGCTCGGGTGGCGATGGATGCTCGGGGTGGAAGCGGTGCCGGCCCTCCTCTACCTCGTCATGGTGTGGCACGTCCCCGAGAGCCCTCGTTGGCTGGTTCTCCACGGCGGCGACGAGGGCGAGGCACGACGGGTCCTCGCCGGCGTGGATCCCACCAGGGCGGAGTCGACGCTGCGGGCCATCCGGGAGACCAGCCGGGAGTTCGCCGGCGACAGCCTTTTCAGGCGGGCCTACCTGAAGCCCATCCTGCTGGCCTTCCTCGTCGCCGCGTTCAACCAGCTCTCGGGCATCAACTTCGTCATCTACTTCGCACCGCGGATCTTCCAGCTCGCCGGCCTCGACAGCTCCGCCGCCCTCCTCTCCTCGGCGGGCATCGGGCTAGTCAACGTCGTCTTCACCCTGGTGGGCATGGCGCTGATCGACCGGGCCGGCCGGCGCACGCTCCTCTTCATAGGCTCGTTGGGCTACATCGTCTCGCTGGGGGGCGTGACGTGGGCGTTCGCCAGCGGGGCGGCGGGGCCGGTGGTGGTGGGATTCGTCTTGCTCTTCATCGCGGCCCACGCTGTCGGCCAGGGCGCCGTGATCTGGGTCTACATCGCCGAGATCTTCCCCAACAACGTCCGGACCCGGGGCCAGTCTCTCGGGAGTGGGACCCACTGGGTCCTCGCCGCCCTGGTCGCGTTGATGATGCCCTGGCTCCTGGGAAGGTTCGACGGCACGGTGATCTTCGGGTTCTTCACCGTCATGATGGTGCTCCAACTCCTCTTCGTGGTGTTCTGGATGCCCGAGACCAAGGGGCGGAGCCTGGAGGAGCTCGCGGAGACGCTGTCGATCCCGGAGGTCGTCCCGAACGGATAGGCCGTTGCGGGCATCGCCGGGGCGGGCGGGGTTGCGGTTCCTCTGTGGGCTCGCACATGATCCTCCCTTCCTCACGTCGGACCCGCCGCCCAGCCGGTCGTCCAGACCGGCCCGGCTCCACGACCGGCCGGCCGGGAGAGGCCGCTGCCGTCTCGCCTTCACGTCTCCGGATCGATTCCGTCGGTTTATCCCCCATGACCCTCCGCGTGACCCTGCTCGGCCCCGGCGACGAGTCCCGCTTCTCCTCCGTCCTGCCCGGTGTGTTCGATGGCCCGACCCGGCCGGAGCTGGTGGCGGAGTTCCTCGCCGACCCCCGTCATCACATGGCGGTGGCCCTGGACGACGAGCGGATCGTCGGCTTCGCCTCCGCCGTCCACTACGTGCATCCCGACAAGGGCCCCGAGCTCTGGATCAACGAAGTGGGGGTGGCGCCCTCCCATCGGCGGCGAGGCCTGGCGCGGCGCCTTCTCCGCGCCCTCTTCCGCCAGGCCCGGACTCTGGGTTGCGAGGCGGCCTGGGTGCTCTCGGACAAGGACAACGAGGTGGCCCGGGCCCTCTACGAGAGGACCGGCGTCAGGGCGGGGATCGAGGAACCCGTCCTGTACGGGTTCCGCTTCGTTGGCGCCGCGAGGCCGTCGGCCGAGTCAGCGACCGACAGGACCCGGCCCGAACGCTGACGCCGGGCCGACCCACCGGAAGGAGGCCGGGATGGGCGACGTCGAGCTGATCCTGTCCCACCGCCACGACAAGGGCGACGACGCCTGGGCCACGCCCGACGGACGCAGCTACGTCGGCAACCCCTTCGGCACCCTCGGCGCCCTGTCCATGCTTCACGAGCTTGGTGTCGAGGCGGAGCTCGCCTTCTGCCCGTCCGGATCGCCTTCCGTCCAGGCCACGCACCGGTATCGGGAGATCCGCCGGAACCTGGACCACACCCCGAAGGAGTGACGATGTACGGATTGATCGGCAGGATCGACGCCCTCCCCGGCCGGCGTGACGAGCTGATCGAGATCCTGCTCGAGGGGACCTCGGGCATGCCTGGATGCCTCCTCTACGTGGTCTCGCGAGACGCCCGGGAGGAGGACGCGCTCTGGGTCACGGAGGTCTGGGCCCGGGAGGAGGATCACGTGGCCTCGTTGGCGCTGCCCGAGGTCCGGGAGGCCATCGGCCGGGGGCGCCCCCTCATCGCCGGCTTCGCCCAGCGGGTGGAGGTGGCGCCGGTGGGGGGCCACGGCCTCGGCGACTCCGGCGACTCCGCCCCGTGACGGCATCCAGCGCCGGAGCCGGCCCGGCTCCGGGCGCCCGCAGGACGGTTGCGGCGTCATGGCCCCGGCGACATGATCGCGCCGTTCTCCGCAGCCAGTCCGCCCCGGCCGAGCAGAGTGCGTCGGGGACCACCCCTTCCGGGATCCCCCAGGCCATGAAGCGCCCTCTCCGTGCCGCCCGTCTCCCGGCGTTCCTGGCCGCCCCCCTCCTGGCCGCCGTCCTGGTCGTTCCGGACCGGGCCGCGGCCCAGAGCTACGGGTCCATCGGCGCGGGTGTCGCCTTCCCCACGGGCGAACTGGGCGACGTCACAGGCACGGGCTTCACCGTCCGGGGTCAGGCCGGACTCTCCCTTGGGCTGATCGACGCCCACGTCCAGGCCGGCTGGAGCCGCTTCCCTGGCGAGGAGATCGAACTGGAGGACGTGGCGCTCGAGGTCGAGGATGCGGACATCTGGCACGCTGGCGTCGGCGTCCGGTTGGGCGTGGGCATCATCTGGCTCGGGGGCAACGTGTTCTACTCGTGGGGCGACACCGATGACGCATTCGGATTCGCGCCGGAGGTCGGGGTCGAACTGGGCCCCATCGAGCTGGTGGCGGACTACCTCTTCGGCGATACCAACTGGGCCGCACTTCGGGCCGGGGTACGCTTCTAGGTGTGGTACCGCGGAGGCGCTTGGGGCCGTTCGGTTCCGGATGGAACCGCCTCGACCGCCGTCGGAGCTCCTTTCCGCAGCTCACCCACCGGTCGGCGAGGAATCCCCGGGACGCCGGCGGGGGTAGGGGATCCCATGAGCGCTCATCGGCCGGTCTCCGTCTGCCTCCTCGCCCTCGGGTGTGCCCTCGTCGTCTCAGCCTGCGGTGATTCGGGCGATCCGTCGGGTCCCGGCGGACCCGGCGACAACCTCGAGCCGGTCGCACGCTTCGACACCGAGATCACCGGCTCCGCCGCACCCGTGGGTGTGTCCCTGGACGGGTCCGCCTCCAGCGATGCCGACGGCGAGGTCGTGTCGTGGAGCTGGGATCTGGGGGACGGCACCTCCGCCTCCGGTCCCCGGGTGAGCCACGCCTACGAAGACCCCGGGAGCTACACGGTGACCCTCACGGTGACCGACGACGAGGGCGCCGTGGGCACGGCCGACCGCGTCGTCAGCGTCGCCGAGCCGGGGTCCGGGCGCATCGCGGGGGTGATCTGGTTCGACCGGGACGGCGACGGCGTCCGGGAGACGGGGGAGGAGGGCATCCCCGGGATGGCCGTCTTCCTCGACGATGACGGCGACGGCGAGCTCGACCCGGGGGAGCCCTTCACCTCGACGGGGGCGGCCGGCGTGTACGCCTTCGACGGGCTCGCCGAGGGGAGCTACACCGTCACACAGGCCCTGGGGGTGGGCTGGACGAACACCGATCCCGGCCCGTCGGGCTCGCCCGGTGCGTCGCGGGCTCCGGGGCCCGAGCGGATCCTGGCGGGAGACGACGCCCCGGACGACTTCCCGTTCATGGCCTCGATCCAGCTCGCCTCGGTGGAAGACACACGGGAGGCCCACATCTGCGGTGGGAGCCTCGTGGCCCCGCAGTGGGTGCTCACCGCCTCCCACTGTCTCGCGGACAACGAAGGCACGGCCTTCCCTCCGGGCTTCCTCGAGGTGCTCCTGGGCACCACCCGGCTGAACGGAAGTGGCACCCGCATCGCCGTGGAGCAGATCGTCCTGAACCCCGGCTACACCCCCTTCGGCGGCTTCTACAAGCGGGACATCTCCCTGGTGCGGCTCGCCACGCGGGTGGCGGATCGGCCACGGGTGTTCCTGATGGACTCCACCGCCTTCCTGGCCCGGATCGAGGTGGACGACCTGGGTACGGTGATCGGATGGGGCATCCAGGGCGACGCGACCGGGATCCCGGAGCAGCTTCAGATCGCCGACATCCCCCTGCGGCGGAACCAGGCCTGCGTGGACAGCTGGAACGACGGTGAGGCGGAGCGGTTCGACGCCAGCATGCTGTGCGTCGGTCACCTGGCCGGGACACCGGACACGTGCGCCGGCGACAGCGGCGGCCCCTGGATGTTCGACCTGGACGGACGGTGGTTCCAGACCGGAGCCGTGAGCTGGGGTCCGGTGCCCTGCGGCCGGCCCACGGTCCCCAGCGCCTTCGCGAGCGTGCCGGCCATGTTCGCCTTCGTGCGGAACACCGTTCCTCCGGAGCCGTCGGGCTCCGTGGCGGTGCTGCTCGGGGCGGTGGCGGTCCGGGTCGATTTCGGCAACTTCCACTGAGCCCGTCGCGCTGACGGGCCGCCGGGTAGCGCGCACGCCGCGGTCCACCTCGGGGGTCGCGCCTCGCGTAAGCCGCGCCGACCGCACATCTTTCCCGCACCCGCCCATAGGCGTGGTGATCCCGGAACGGGCCACCGCGCCCGGGCACCATCAGGTCCCGGCGCCGGACTCTGGCCGCCGTCCGGGACGGGGGGAGGCCTAACGCACGCATGATCATCGGTTTCCTGATCGCCGCCGTCGGCATCATGACCTGGTCCGGGGTCCTCCACACCGCCATCGGGCTCCGCGACTCCCGGGATCCGGTCAACCTCACGTTCGGCGTGACGGCGCTCTGCTTCGCGATGTTCACCCTCTCGGCGGTGGTCCTCGCCCGCGCCACGACCGTCGACCAGGCGGAGTTGTGGATCTCGATCAAGGTCACCTTCGCGCTGCTGTCGTGGATGGGGGTGATCGCGTTCGCGTGGGCCTTCCTGAAGTCGGGTCGGGCCTGGCCGTGGCTCATGGGTCTGGTCGGAGCCGTGCTGTTGGCCCACCTCCTGCTCCCCGGTGGAGTGTATCTGGAGGAGGTGCAGGGCATCCGGACCGACCACCTCCCGTGGGGCGAGAGCATCCAGCGGATCGTCTACACGCAGCGCGTCCTGGTCCTGCCCATGCTGGTGGCCATCACGGTGTCTCTGGCGTACGCGATCCGGCGGTCGGTGATCGCCTATCGCACCCGGCTCGGTCGCCGGCCCGTCGTCTTCCTGATCGGGCTGGCCATCCTCACCCTCGCGTTGCTGGACGACCTGGTGCGCATGACGGCGCTCACCTACGCGGTGGACGAGATCGCCATGCTGGCGTTCACCATCCTCATGGGCACCTATCTCGTGGAGGATGCCGCGGATACGGCCCAGGCCCGATCGTCCGCCCGCCTGTCCAGCAATCGCCTCCAGGCCCTGCTGGACACCGCCCCCGAGGCGATCCTGCTCTACGACCGGGAGAGCGGGACGTTCGTGGACGCCAACCGGCGGGCGCTGGAGCTCTTCGGCATGGATCTCACGGGTCGGGACTGGTTCCAGTTCTCCACCCGCTCCATCCCGGTGCAGCCAGACGGATTCTCCAGCGTGGACCGGGCGGATGCCGCGCTCCGGGAGGCCAGGACCAAGGAGGCCAGGCCCACCGAGTGGTCCGTGGTGGACGCGGGGGGGACGGTGATCCCCTGTGAGCTCCGCATCGCCCCCCTCTCGCAGGAGAAGGACACGCTGGTGCGGGTGAGCCTCATCGACCTCCGTCCGCTCCGGGAGGCGGACCATCGTCGCCGCCTGGCCGAGGAACAGCTGCGTCACGCGCAGCGTCTCGAAGCCCTGGGGCAGATGACGAGCCGGATCGCCCACGACCTGAGCAACATCCTGACGCCCATCATGGCACGTGCCGACCTGGCGCTCGGCCGGTTCGGACAGGACGACCCTGAGCTCCGGGAGGATCTGGAGGAGATCGTCCGGGCTTCGGAACGGGCCCGGGAGCTGGCCAGTCAGGTCCTGCGCTACAGCCGTCGCAGCCGTGGGACCGGGAGCGCCGCGGACGTCTCCAACGTGGTCCGGTCCCTGATGTCCCTCTTCCGCACCGCCGCTCCGGCGGGGGTCGTCGTCCAGGCGGTCATCAAGGAGACGTGCGTGGCCCGGATCAGCCGGCAGCACGCCGAGCAGGTGATCTCCAACCTGGCGGTGAACGCCATCCACGCGTGCGGAAAGTCGGGGCACGTGCGGATCACGGTCGGCTGCACGCGGGTCGCGGGGGAGATCGCCGAGCGACACCCGGACTTCGAGGAGCCGGGTGCGGTGCGCGTCACGGTCCAGGACGACGGCGTCGGCATCCCGGAGCAGCTCCTGGAGCGGGTCATGGAGCCCTACTACACGACCAAGGGCGACGAGGGGACCGGGCTGGGGCTGTCCATCGTCAGCGACCTGGTCCGGGAGGTGGGGGGCTCGGTGCGCGTCGACTCCACCCCTTCGGTGGGCACCATCTTCGAGATCCTCCTGCCGATGGCGGGGCAGGCGGACCCGAGACCCGACATCCGTCCGGCCCCGTCCCCCGCGTGGAGCGGCCGCGTGCTGGTGGTGGAGGACGACCGGGCAACGTGCCTCGCGGTGGGGCAGCTCCTCGAGGCCCTCGGGTTCGAGGTCCAGTCGGCCTCGAGCGTGACCGAGGCCCGCCACGCCCTCAGGGACCCCGACTGGCGGCTCCTGGTCACCGACGTGGAGCTCCCGGACGGGACGGGCGTGGAGATCGCTGCATGGGCTCGGGAGCGGCCGGAGCCCATTCCGGTCCTCTTCATCACCGGGTCCGGGGGGGACCTGGGGGACGACCCCGTGGGTCCCGCCCTTCCCAAGCCCTTCTCCCTGCACGAGCTGGCCGAAGCCGTCGCAGGTCTGATCCCCCAGGACCTTCTGGTGGCGGCCCCAGGCTAGCCCGGTGACGCCGAGGGGCCTGGCGCCTTTCAGCGCGGCCGTGCCACGGGGCCCAGAGCCTCCAGGCGCTCCCTCGCCCGCGCCATCAGGCGGGCGAAGCGGGGATCGTCGCGAAGCCCATCCAGGAGCCGGTCGTGACGAGCCAGGAAGGGCTCGTTGAGGAGGCCCAGGCGCACGGTTCGCTCCAGCGACTCCAGGGCCGCGTCCCGGGCCCCCGCCTGGGCGAGACAGTGGGTGAGCAGACGGGCGAACATCTCGTTCTCCCGGGCCGCCTCCTCGAGGGGTCCCAGGTCCTGCAGCGCCCGAGCCGGCTCCCCCCGCAGGCCATGGCCCAGCGACGTCGCGAAGGTGCCGAACGGTGTCCCGGGATGATCGGCCGCGGCCCGGTCCAGCACGTCGAGAGCCTCCCCCGTCCGGCCCGCGGAGGTCAGCACCCACCCCAGGGTGATGGCCGAGAAGGGGCTGCCGGGGTCCATCCGGTACATGTCCTCGTAGGCCGTCGCCGCCGCCTCGTAGCGCCCCTCCATCAGGTCCACGAATCCCGGCATGCAGCGGTTGAGCGGAGTGGGCGGATCCAGGCGGTCCACTACTTCACCACCGCGGCGGTCCACCTGGGCAGGAACCTCGACGCGCCGGCCAGGGGCCATTGGTTCGAGTGCGACCTGGAGGTCACGGGGACCGGAGCCACCCCCGAGGGCGACGGACTGGCCCGGTACGAAGGCACCTGCAGGGAGTTCGGTCGTGCGCCACGGGCGGGGGGCGCGTAGCTCCGGGAATCGTGTGGAGGCCCGGCGTCCGACGGAGGTCGGCTGCGCCCCCCACCCCAACGCCCTCCGCCCCGGCCGTGCCCGGCCCCTCCGGCTGAACCCACACCGGAGGGGCCCCCGGGCGGGTATGGCGCGGTCGACGATTCGACCTGAGGTTGGCTCCACGGACTACCGCGCCCCTGCTCCGGAGCCCCCATGAGCCGATCGATCCCGTTCAATCTCGCCGCGGCCTCGGTCGTGTTCCTGGTCGCCGCGGCTCCCTGTCTCGCTCAGGCCCCTCGTCCCGAGGACGTCTCCTCCATCGACGCCATCATCCGGGCCTACTACGAGGTCGTGTCGGGCCCGGCGGGAGAGCGGGCGGACGTGGACCGGGACCGATCGCTCCACCACCCGTCGGCCTGGGTCGCCATCGCCGGCCGGGGCGAGGACGGGGCGCCGTCGGTCCGGGTCATGTCCCTCGACGAGTACCACGGCGACAACGCGCCGCGGCAGGAGGGCTTCTGGGAATGGGAGACGGACCGGACGGTGGAGCGGTCCGGGAACATGGTCCACGTCTGGAGCCACTACGTCACCGCCCGCACCCCCGACGGCGAGCCCTTCGGCCGCGGTGTGAACAGCATCACCCTCTTCCACGACGGGAAGCGGTGGTGGATCATGGGCTGGATGTTCGACACCACCGCGGGATGAGAACCGCCACCCGCGTCGCCGCCCTCTACGACATCCACGGCAACGTGCCGGCGCTGGAGGCCGTCCTGGACGAGGCCCTCGCCGCCGGGGTGGACCGGGTGGTGGTCGGGGGCGACGTGGCGCCGGGCCCCATGTCGAGCGCGTGTCTCGACCGCCTCGCCGATCTTCCCGTGCCCGTGGACGTCCTGGCAGGGAACGGAGAGGCCGATCTGGTCGCGCTCGCCGCCGGGTCCATGCCGGCCCGGGTGCCCCAGGCCGTCCATCCGGTGTTGGAGTGGGTCCTGGCCGAGCTGGGGCCGGAGCGCATCGCCGAGCTCGCCGACTGGCCCCCCGTGGTGCGGCTCCGGGTGGCCGGCATCGGAGACGTCCTCTTCTGTCACGCCACGCCCGACGACGACCACACCGTCTTCACCCGGCTGACGCCGGAGGAGGCGCTGGCCCCGATCTTCCAGGGCGTGGACGCGGAGGTCGTGGTCTGCGGGCACACGCACATGCCCTTCGATCGCCGCGTGGGCCACACCCGGGTCGTGAACGCCGGGAGCGTGGGGATGCCTTTCGGCACCCCGGGCGCGCACTGGCTGATGCTGGGCCCCGATGTCGCGCTCCGCCGGACGCTCTACGACCTCCCGGGGGCGATGGACCGCATCCGCGGATCCGGGTATCCCGGCAGCCTTCCCCTCGTCGATCCACCGGAGGAATCCGTAATGCTCGAACGCTTCGAGACTCTCGCACCGCGGGCCCCGGGACCGGGGAGCGATTCCCGGGGAATGCCATGAGACCGACTTTCCCCACGCCGGCCCGGCGCCACCCGTGGCTGCTGCTGCTCCTGGCGGCCGGACCCCTCGCCGCCCAGACGCCGGCTCCCGGCGAAGTGCGCCAGATCGTCAGCTTCCGGCTCCTCCCGGGCGCTTCGGCGGAGGTGACCGCCATCTACCGGGACCGTGCTCGTCCGCTCTACCTGGACGACGAGGCCCGCCGCAGCGTCCGTGTCTTCCGGGAGGTGGAGAGCTCCGTTCCCCTCGATCTCGTGGTGGTCTCGGCCTTCGACGGCATGGAGGGCATGGACCGGTCCAACGACGCCCTCCGTAGCCTCGCCACCGAGCGGGGCACCGACATGGGCGCGATCTACGGCGACATCTCCGCCAGAGCGATGAGCCACACCGACGAGTTCGTGGAGATGCTCCCCGACCTGGGCGGGGGCGATCCGTCGGGCTCTCGGCTCACCGCCTTCGTCCGGTATCGCCTGGTCCCCGGCGCTTCCGAGTCGTTCGAAACAGCCCTGGTCCGGATATCCGCCTGGGAGCGGGACGTGGAGATCCCGTCGGCCACCGGGCGCTTCCTCCTGTCCGACGGTTGGGACTATCTGCGGGTTGTGGGGTTCGATTCCCTCGGCGACTACCAGGCGTACCTGCAAGAACTCCGGCTCGCCCGGGGCTACGATCAACTGGTGTCGAGCACGGTGCTGCGGCAGGAGATCCTCCTGGCCGCCGTAAGGAATCTTGATGTCCGCTGAGGCCGCGGCCGGCCGGGTCTTCGGTATGTTGAGGGCTTAGCCGCCGAGTGCATCGGCGATGGAGGATGGATGGAAGGAAGTCCGAAGAGCAGGCTGGGGGCGATCCTGGCCCTGGGCGTCGTGATAGCCGTTTCGGGGTGCGTCTCCACCCGGAGCTTCGTGGACGTCTCCGGTCCGAGGTATGCCGGAGAGGCGTTGCACGCCGAGGCACCCCAGGAGCGGGTCCAGGACGTCCAGGTGGCGTCGTTCAACCTCAAGTACGGGTTGGCGATCGACGGCGCCCTCGAGCTCATCCGGACCGAGCCGGGCCTCGCCGACGCGGACGTCCTCCTCCTGCAGGAGATGGATCCCGAGGGGACCCGGGAGATCGCCGAGGCCCTGGGCATGAGCTGGGTCTACTATCCCGCCAGCCTTCGGAACGGACGGGAGTTCGGAAACGCGATCCTCTCCCGCTGGCCGATTCGGGACGACGAGAAGCTCCTGCTCCCCCACGAGTCCCTCTTCGGCTCCACCCGCCGCATCGCCACCGTCGCCACCATCGACATCCACGACATCCCCGTGCGCGTGTACTCGGTGCATCTGGCGACCCCGGTCAACCAGTCCGGTGAGTACCGGGAGGATCAGTGGGAGACGGTGCTTGACGACGCCTCCACCCACCCCCACGTGATCATCGGAGGGGATCTGAACAGCCACTCGCTTCCGGGGATCGCTGCGGATCGGGGCTACGTCTGGGCCACCCGCGAGGGTCCGCGGACGACCTGGTGGGCCAGAGTCGACCACATCCTCTACCGGGGGATGGTCCCGACCTGGTCCGCATCCAGCGGGACGGTGGCCGCGGAGCGGGTCGAGGGCGTCAGCGACCACCGCCCGGTGTGGGCACGGGCTCGCTTTCGCTCGGCCGGGTCCTCGGCACTCCAGGACCGGTAGGGCGCCCGGAACAGCCGGGGCCCTCCCTGCCGGGCCCGGGAAGGGACGGGACCGGCTCCCCCCGCGGCCGGAAGGCCACGGGGGCCGGCCCTCGCGGGTGGACCCGGCGTACGGTCACCGGATCGCGCGCCGTCGCTCCTTCACCTCACCCATCAGCTCGGTGATCCGGGTCTCGATGGCTTCACGGACGACCTCCACCTCCAGGTGGCCGCCCTCGTAGGGCAGGACGAAGTCCGCCTCGTCCTCCTCCTGGAGCTCGGCCCACTTCTCCCGGGCGCCCTCCGCCTTCTGGAGGGCGAAGAGGGTCTTCTGTAGCCAGGTGGACTCGTTGGAGAGGACCTTGATCTCGCGACGCTTCTTGCGGCGGGCCTTGGACAAGACGGGTTCCTTCGAAGGGATGAACGCAGGTTAAAGCACATCCCTATATGAAGATACGGCTTCATGGTTCCGCCCGGGGCACCCCGGTGGCCGTTGGGCCACCGGGGAACGACCCGAGAGGAGCGGCGCCCCACCGGACCCGATGCCGTCGAGATCGGACCGGCCCCCACGTGGGGGCCGTCCTCCGCTCGGGCCCTCCGCGTGGGCTCCGTCAGACCGTCGCCGGAGCGACGTTCTGGTTGAACCGGAACACGTTCTCCGGATCCCAGTCCCGCTTCACCTGCGCCAGCCTGGCGTAGTTGCCGCCGTAGGCGCCCTCGACCCGGGCACCCTCGTCGGCGGGCATGAAGTTCACGTACGCCGTCCCCATGGCGTGGGGCTCGAGGCTCGTGAAGACGTCCCGGGCCCAGCTCACCACGGCCCCGTCCTGCCCCGCGTCCGCCCAGCGCCCGTGCACGTTCATGATGAAGTCCGCCGCCCGGCCCACGTACGCGGTCGCGTCCTCGGGGACCCGGGCCACGGCCCCACCCATCTGGGCCAGGAAGATCTCGCACTGGGGGTCGGGAAGGGTGCGGACCTTGCTCACGAGCAGCTCGAGCACCTCGTCCGACAGCCCGTCGAAGTTGTGCGTCTTCCAGTAGTTCCGTGCGCCGGGGGTGAGCAGGGGATCGAACGCCTGCTGCCAGCCCACGTAGGGGTGGGGACCGACCACGTCGGCGATGGGGCTTCCGTAGGCCCGGAGCGGCGCCAGGGCCGCCTCGCCCTCGGCCATGTCCCCGGTGTAGTGCATCGCCAGGACCACCACCTCGGTCCCGTGGACCTCCTCGGGAAGGAAGGGGAGGGGAGGCGCCTTCCGCATCACGACCCACGCGCTCGCCCCGTCCGGCGCCGTGGCGCAATAGTCCCGCCAGGCCTGCAGGACGCCCATGGCGTCGTCGAACGGATGCACCACGAGGCCCGACAAGATCTCGGGCCCGTGGGGATGGAGCCGGAGCTCGAAAGCGGTGACGACGCCGAAGTTCCCACCCCCACCCCGGACGGCCCAGAAGAGGTCCGGGTTCTCGTCGGCACTGGCCCGGACCTTCTCGCCGGTGGCGGTGACGAGGTCCACGGAGACGAGGTTGTCGATGGTGAGGCCGTGCTTCCGGCTCATCCATCCGAAGCCGCCGCCCAGGGTGAGCCCGGCGATGCCCGTGGTGGAGTTGATGCCCAGGGGCGTGGCCAGGCCGACCTCCTGGGTCCGGGCGTCGATGTCCCCCAGGGTGCACCCGGGCTCGACCCGGACGATCCGGGCCCCGGGGTCCACCTGCACGTCCCGCATGTGGGAGGTGTCCAGCAGGAGGACGTCGTCGGCCACGGCGTTGCCGGCGATGTTGTGCCCCGCCCCCCGTACCGTGAACAGGAGGCCGTGGTCGTTGGCGAACCGCACCACGGCCGCCACGTCGTCGGCGCTCCGGCACTGGGCGATGGCCCCGGGCCGTCGGTCGATCATGGCGTTCCAGATCGATCTCTCGCCGTCGTAGTCGCCATCCCCGGGCACCAGGACGGGCCCGTCCATGACGGAGCGAAGAGTACCGATGGCCTCGGCCGACAGGTCGACGGTGCCGCCGTCGCGGGTAAGGAAGGTGTGCATGAATCCTCCAGACGGGAGTGGATGGGAGCTTGGGATGCTGGGGGGGTGCCTGAAGAGGCGCAAGGCGCGGTCCGACCCGCTCATCCTCCGTCTGGCCAGCCGCGGAGTACCGGCACCCCCCCCGGTCCAGGTGCCAGGGGGCGAAGCCACGGTTGCCATCCCATCCCCGTCCGACCCAATTGGGCGCTCCTCCCCTCCCGCCCCCCGCCCGATGTCCACGACCGAACGAACCCTCGCCCCCGAAGGCCGATCCGCCACTGGCCTCACCCGCCAACTCGGCTTGTGGGGGCTGGCCGCCACCGGCATCTGCTCCATGCTGGGCGCGGGGATCAACGTGGTCCCGTTCATGCTTCAGCGGAACGTCCCGGGGATCGGCCCCGGAGTGCTCCCGGCCTACCTCTTCGCCGCGGTCCCGGCGCTCCTTGCGGCCCTGGCCTACGCGATGCTGGCCTCGGCCATGCCCCGGGCCGGCGGCAGCTACGTCTACGCCAGCCGGGGGCTTCACCCCTACCTCGGCTTCGTCGCCAGCTTCTCCCAGTGGTTCGGGCTGTCCATCGCCATCGGGGTGGTCTCGTACGTGACGATCCCCTTCGTGCGGGACGTCGTCGCGGCACTTGGGTGGGACGGGGCGGCGGCGTTGCTGGACACCGGCCCCGTCCGGGTGGGCCTCGCCCTCCTCCTGCTGTGGGGATCGGTCTGGATCAACGTCCGGGGGCTCGCCCTGTACCAGCGGATCCTCGTGCCCCTCATGCTCCTGATGTTCGCCCTGGGCGCCATCGTCGTGGTGGCGGGCTTCCTCCACGATCACGCGGACTTCGCGGCCGGGCTCATGGCCCGGGAGGGCGTGGCCGTCCCCGACACCCCGGACCCCGGGTTCCGCTGGAGCACCTTCCTGGCGGCCTCCGCCGTGCTCTTCAGCAGCTTCATCGGCTTCGACTCCATCGCCCAGGCCGGCGGCGAGGCCCGGAACCCCTCCCGCTCCCTCCCGCTGGCCATCGGCATCGCCATCGTCACCGTGGGCGCCTTCTACCTCCTCTTCACGGCGGCGGTCTACCACGCCGTACCCTGGGCCTTCATCGCCGAGCGCTCCCAGACCCAGGACCTGACGGCACCGGGACTCCTGGGATACGTCCTGTCCCCGGGTTGGACGGTCCTGATCGTCGCCGGCGCGGCCGTGGCGCTGATCAACGACCTTCCGGCCATGCTCCTGGCCGTGTCCCGGCTGATGTTCGCGTGGGCCGAGGACGGGGTGTTCCCCCGGGGGGTCGCCCGGGTCCACGCCCGGCACCACACGCCCCACGTCGCCCTGGTGGCCAGCGGCCTCATGGCCTCCGCCAGCATCTTGGGGAGCCACTTCGCCGGCGACTTCTTCCTGGGGATCGACCTCCTCGTGACGTCGATGCTGGTGAACTTCGGCGTCATGTGCCTGGCGGTGGTGACGCTCCCCCGCCGGAACCCGGATCTGGCCGACCGGGTGACCGTGATCCCGGACGCCCGGCTGCGCCTGCCCCTGGCCGTGGCCGGCCTCCTCCTCCTGGCCCTCTTCCTGGGCGTCCACACCTGGAAGGACCTCACCGCCGAGGTGTCGGCCTGGTACTTCCGCTCCACCCCGCTCTGGCTTGGCGTCATGGCCCTGGCGTCGCTGGTCTTCGCCCGGGAGTGGCGGCGCCTGTCCCGCCGGGTCGATGATCCACACGCCGTCTTCCGCACCCTGCCACCCGAATGAGCGCGCCGCCGGGATACCCCATGGAACGCATCCACCTCGCCCCCGGTCTGGAGATCTCCCGGGTCCTCACGGGTCTCTGGCAGGTGGCCGACATGGAGCGCGAAGGGGAGCCGCTGGACGCCGACGGGGCGTCGCGGGCCATGGACGCCTACGTGGACCGGGGGCTCACCACCTTCGACATGGCGGACCACTACGGGTCGTCCGAGCTGATCGCCGGGGCGTTCCAGACCCGCCGACCCGGGGAGGCCCAGCTGCTGACCAAGTGGGTGCCCGAGCCGGGCCCCGTCACGGAGGAGGCAGTCCGGGACGCGGTGGACCGTGCTCTCCGCCGGATGAGCGTCGATGCCCTGGACCTCCTCCAGTTCCACGCGTGGAGCTACACCCACCCCGGCTGGCTCGACGCCGTCTTCACCCTGGACGCCCTCCGCCGGGAGGGGAGGATCCGGCATCTGGGCCTGACGAACGTGGACACGGCCCACCTGCGGATGCTCCTGGCCAGCGGTGTTCCCATCGTCTCGAACCAGGTCTGCTTCTCCCTCCTGGACCGACGGGCCCGGGGCCGGATGTCGGCGCTCTGCCTCGACCGGGGCGTGAAGCTCCTGGCCTTCGGAACCCTCGCGGGAGGTTTCCTGACCGAACGGTGGCTGGGCCGTCCGGAGCCCCACGCCGACGAGCTGGAGACGTGGTCCGAGATGAAGTACGCCCGTTTCATCGAGGCCGCCGGAGGTTGGAGCGTCTTCCAGGATGTGCTGGAGGCCGTCCACACCGTGGCCGAGCGGCGAGGCGTGTCCATGGCGAACGTGGCCTCCAGGGCCATCCTCGAGGAACCCGCGGTGGCAGGGGTGATCATCGGGGCTCGCCTGGGTCGGAGCCAGCACATCGACGACAACCTCGCCCTGGCCTCGTTCCGGCTGGACGAGGCGGACCGGGCCCTCCTGGGGGAGGCCACCGAGGCCCTGCACCCCATTCCCGGAGACTGCGGCGACGAGTACCGCACGGCCCCCTTCCTCACGGCCTCCGGGGACCTGAGCCACCACCTCGAGTCGTTCCCTCCGCCGTATCCGGTACGGGAGGGCCCCGGCGCCCGCCGGAGAGCTCTGAGCGGGACGGTGTGGGAGGATCTCGCCGGCTTCTCCCGGGCCGTGCGGTCCGGCGACCGCATCCTGGTCTCGGGCACGACGGCCACCCACGGGGATCGACTCATCGGGGGTGGCGACGCCTACGCCCAGGCGGTGTTCTGCCTGGACAAGATGCAGGGGGCGGTCGAGTCCCTGGGCGGCACCCTCGCCGACGTGGTGCGGACCCGCATCTACATTCGGCGGCCGGAGGTCTGGGAGGAGGTCTCCCGGGCCCACGGCGAGCGGTTCGGGGCGCTCCAGCCGGCCAACACCCTGGTCCAGGCCGGCCTCGTCGGAGACGGCTACCTCGTCGAGATCGAAGCCGAGGCGGTGGCGGGCTCCGGCGGGGCGGGCTGAGCGCCCGGCGGCAAGGCAGGGTCCGGGCGGCAAAGCAGAGCCCGGGGCGGCAAGGCTCGTCCCCCACCAGGGGGGGCCAGGCTGAGAATGCAGCTCTGTTTTGGAGTACGGTAAGCCGAAGTCCGACAAACATTTGCGGAGATACATCCGCTTGCGCAGGGAGCGTGCAGACCCCTCCGCTCGGAAAGGCGTGGATCTTGCTCCTTCTCCGGACGGCGCCGGCCATCCCCCGTCGTGCCGGCCGCCGCCGCGATGTCGGCCCCTCCCGAACAGCAGCCTGTGAGGATCCCATGCGATGGACGACCTCCGCCTTCTGGGTGATCGCCGTAGCCACCGCACTGCTCCTGGGCACCGCCCGCGACCTCGACGCACAGGGCCGCTCGGATCGACGTTCCGGCGGTGACGCCGTCGTCGAGATCTCCGGCGGGATCACCTTCTCCCTCGGGGAGCGGGAGCGGATCGTGGCCTGGTACTCGGATCACGCGTCGCCCTCGGTCGAGACGCTGCCTCCGGGCATCCGGAAGAACCTCGCCCGGGGCAAGCCCATCCCTCCGGGCCTCGCCCGGCGCATGCTTCCCAACGGGCTCGAGTCCCGGCTGCCTGTGTACGAGGGCTACCAGCGGGTCCAGGTGGGGGTGGACGTCCTCCTGGTGGAGATCGCCACGGGGATCATCCACGATGTGCTCATGGACGTGATTCGGTAGGCTCCCGGTCGGTCTCTTCCGGCGGACGCAGCCTTCACCCTCGCTGCCAGGCGTCCTGGAGTTCCTCGATCGCGATCGGGGCATTCCTCAGGGCGGGCACGTCCCGCCCGGTGATGAGCCGCACCTCACGCGCGACCCGCTCCATGCGCTCCACGCTCACGTCGATTCCCGCGATCCGGATCGGCTCCGGCGTCATGATCAGGTCCACCGGGAAGACACCGGTCAGCCCCGTCATCTCGAACAGGGTGGAGCGATAGGGCGCCCAGCCCAGAGCCTCGGCGTCGATGTGGTACTCCCCGCGCCCGGGGACCTCCAGGCGGTACCGACCGTCACCGGTGGTCAGGTGGTAGGCGTGCTGGACTCCGTCGGCCCCGATCAGCTTGACCAGCGCGTCGGGCACCGGTCGGTCGTCGGGATCCGTGACGCGCCCCTGGATCACCTGGGCCGCGGCCCCGCCCACCCCCGCCAGGGCCAGGACGACCGGAACGACGAGACGGGTGGCGCGGGTATGCAGTCCAATCACAACACTTCCCCGGAGTGATGCGTCCTTCAACATCGTGGGCCGGGCCCGGGCTGCGCCACCCTGTCGTGCGGCGTCGTAAATGACTGGCGGGAGCGTCGTTCCATCACGTATCCTTGCCCACGGATCAGCCCACGGACGATCCGGTTCAGGGGGTCGGCGATCACCGCCGGGGCTCTGGAGGGGTAGCGCACTCCTGTCGGCGAGGACCTGCAGATGGTGAAGTATTCGATCGCTCTCCTGGGCGTGCTCACCCTCTTCCTGGCGGCTCCACGCCAGGCACCGACTCCGGTGCGCGTGGATCTGGCGATCGCCGATGCGCCGTCCGACCATGCCCTCTTCGTGGTGGACACGCTGGTGGATGCGGATCCGGCCGAGGTCATGGCCCAGTACTGCGTCCGTTGTCACAACGACCGCTCCATGCGGGGCAACCTGACGCTCGAGGCCTTCGACGTCGGGGAGCCCGAAGCGGCGCCGGACGTCGCCGAGAAGGTCGTCCGCAAGCTCACGGCGGGCATGATGCCGCCCCCCGGGGCCCGCCGCCCCGACGAAGCCGCCCTCGAGGATCTCCGCACCCACCTCGAGACGAAGCTCGATGCGGCAGCGGCGGAGGATCCCAACCCCGGCCGCCGGAGCTTCCAGCGGCTCAACCGGGCCGAGTACCGCGCCGCCATCCGGGACCTGATGGGCCTCGAGGTCGACGTCGACGCCTTCCTGCCGGCGGAGACGATGAGCAACAACTTCGACAACGTCGCCGACGTGCAGAACCTGTCGGCGACCCTCATGGAGGGATACCTCCGGGCCGCGGCCCACGTCGCCCACCTGGCCCTCGGGGATCCGACGGCCACCGCCACCTCCGAGACCTACAAGATCCCCCGGACCGCGTCGCAGCTGGAACGGGCGGAGGGCGCCCCCTTCGGCACCCGGGGTGGCCTCGCGGTGACCCACACGTTCCCGGCCGACGGGGAGTACGTCTTCCAGATGGAGCTTCACCCGTCGCCCACGGGATGGCTCTACGGCCGCACCAGCCTGGGTGAGCAGCTGGAGGTGTCGATCGACGGCGAGCGGGTCGCCGTCTTCGAGATCGATCGCTGGATGTCGGAGTCCGATCCCCAGGGGATGCGGGTGGAGACCGGGCCGATCCACGTCCCCGCCGGACCGCACCGTCTGGCGGCGGCCTTCGTCAAGACGAGCGAAGGGCCGGTGGACGACCTCCTCACCCCGGTGGACCACACCCTGGCCGACACCCAGATCGGCGAGGCCTACGGGGTCACCACGGTGCCCCACCTGAGGGACCTGACCGTGGTCGGGCCACACTCCGTCACCGGGGTCTCGGACACCCCGATCCGGGACGCGATCCTGACGTGCCGTCCGGCCGGTGAGGCGGAGGCGCGCCCATGCGCGGAGCAGATCCTCTCGGAGCTGGGCACGAAGGCCTACCGGCGGCTCCTCACCGGCGAGGACGTCCGGGACCTGCTCCGCTTCTACGACCTCGGCGCCGAGGACGGCGGGTTCGAGAACGGGATCCGGACCGCCATCCAGGCGATGCTGGCGAGCCCCCATTTCATCTTCCGGCTCGAAGAGACGCCCGCCGACCTGGCCCCCGGCTCCATCTACCGGGTCAGCGATCGCGCGCTCGCCTCGCGCCTCTCCTTTTTCCTGTGGGGCGCGCCCCCGGACGAGGAGCTCATCCGGGTCGCGGCCGAGGGCGGGCTCTCCGATGCGGACGTCCTGGATGCGCAGGTGGAGCGCATGCTCGCCGACCCCCGGGCCGAGGCCCTGGGGACCCGCTTCGCGGCCCAGTGGCTGCGTCTACAGGACCTGGAGAAGCTCCACCCCGACGCCCAGCTCTATCCGTACTACGACGCCACGCTGGCCGAGTCGATGCGACGGGAGACGGAGCTCTTCTTCTACCACCTGGTGGAAGAGGACCGGTCGTTGCTCGAGCTGCTCACGGCCGACTACACGTGGGTCGACGAGCGCCTGGCGCGGCACTACGACATCCCCGGCGTTGTGGGCGACGAGTTCCAGCGGGTTCGCTACGTCGACGACAAGCGGCGCGGGCTGCTGGGCCACGGCAGCATCCTGGCGATGACGTCCCACGCGAACCGTACCTCCCCGGTCCTCCGGGGCAAGTGGGTCATGGAGGTCCTTCTGGGGAGCCCGCCGCCTCCGCCCCCGCCGGACGTGCCGGATCTGGAGGCCACCGACGAGGCCAGCGGCGAGGGGCGCATCCTCACCGTGCGGGAGCGGTTGGAGGAGCACCGGGCCAACCCTGCCTGCCGCTCCTGCCACGTCATGATGGACCCCATCGGACTCGCCCTGGAGAACTTCGACGTGACCGGGGCCTGGCGGATCAAGGACGGTGTGATGCCCGTGGATCCCGAGGGTGAGCTGTTCGACGGGAGCACCATCACGGGGCCCGAGGATCTCCGGCAGGCCTTCGTGAATCGCCCCGAGCCCTTCGTGCGGAACTTCATCGAGAACCTGATGACGTACGCGCTGGGCCGCCGGGTCGAGGCGTACGACATGCCGCTGGTCCGGCACATCAGCCGGCAGGCGGCGGCAGAGGAGTACAGGATGTCCGCGTTCATCCGCGGGGTGGTCCACAGCGACGCCTTCCAGATGAGCGTCGTGGTGGCGGAGACGCAGGACGGAGACGGGATGTAGCCGGGAAGACGGGGCGAGACGAAGACGGAACGACGACCTCAGGAGGATGATCGAAATGGAGTTCATCACAGGAAAGCACCTCTCCCGGCGGACCTTTCTCAGGGGGGCCAGCGCCACCGTCGCCCTGCCGCTCCTGGACGCGATGGTGCCGACCCGCCTCTTCGCCGGAGCCCCTGCCACCGACCCGACCCGGCTGGTGTGCATCGAGATGGTCCACGGGGCTGCGGGCAGCAACGAGCTGGGTGCCGGACTGAACCTGTGGTCCCCCGCAGGGGTCGGCCGGGACTTCGACCTGAGCCCCTCCAGCCTCCGGCCCCTGGACGAGTTCCGGGACTATATGACGATCGTCTCCAACACCGACGTCGAGATGGCCGAGGCCTTCGACGCCCGTGAGATCGGGGGAGACCACTTCCGGTCCAGCGCCGTCTTCCTCACCCAGGCCCATCCCAAGCAGACCGAGGGCTCCGACATCTATGTGGGCGAGTCCCTCGACCAGATGTACGCCAAGCAGTTCGGGCAGGACACGCCGATCCCCTCCATGCAGCTGTGCATCGAGAACGTGGACCAGTCTGGCGGGTGCGCCTACGGGTACGCCTGCGTGTACACGGACACGATCTCCTGGAAGTCCCCCACCGAGCCCCTGCCCATGATCCGGGATCCCCGGGTCGCCTTCGATCAGATGTTCGGAGCCGGCGGCACCGCCGAGCAACGGGCCATGCGGCGACGCACGGATCGGAGCATCCTGGACTGGATCATCGGTGAGGTCGGCGACCTCAAGCGGCAGCTCGGCGCCACGGACCGTCAGCGGCTCGAGCGCTACCTGGAGAACATCCGCGAGATCGAACGCCGCATCCAGGCGATCGAGGCATACAACACCAGCGGCGAGATCCGGGAGATGCCCGAGGCGCCGGCAGGGGTCCCCGACTCCTTCCGAGAGCACGTCGAGCTGATGTTCGACCTCCAGGCCCTGGCCTTCGCGGCGGACATCACCCGGGTCTTCTCGTTCAAGCTGGGACGGGACGGGTCTGCCCGCGTCTACCCGGAGAGCGGCGTCGATCTGCCGTTCCACCCCGCT
>DATHRY010000249.1:0-12387 GCA_035464715.1 Longimicrobiales bacterium | reverse complement strand
CGGGCACCCCGGACCGGGCGGCCCACAGCGGTCGTCCGGCCCCGGGGGGCCGGGGCCGGCCATCACGGGTGGCTCGGAGGCCGGTCCCGCGCTCCCGCCTGGGAGGGTCCGGGGTCCCAGCGTCCTCCGGGCCTCCCCCCTACCGGCCCGACGCCCCCCTCAGCTCGGCCAGGAAGTTCTCCACCACCACGATCTCCTGGGCATCGACCTCCTGAGACCGGAGGCGGATCATGACGAAGCGCTCTCCGTCGGCCGTGACGTCGTAGCTGGCATGGAAGATCTCCTGCCGGTACGGGGCCGCCGAGAAGAGCGCACGGGGCTCGCCGAACCGTGGTGTGGAGCCGTCCAGCGTCGCCTCGACCACGTTGATCGAATCGTTGTATCCCATGTAGAAGAGCTCACGGCCATCCTGGGCCCAGCGAGGACCGACGCCACCGCTCCGGGAGACCCGCCACTGCCCCTCGCCGGTGGGGAAGGGCCGGACGTAGACGTCGATCTCGTCGTTCACCCGGGAGACGTACGCCACCCATCGCCCGTCCGGGGACAGGACCGGGGCGAAGGCGTCGAACCGGCCGCCGGCGACGGGAACGTCCGAGGTCTCGTCCCCGATGCGACGCGCCCGGATCGCCCGCTGGCCGTTCTGGGCCCCCTCCCGGTACACCATCCATTCGCCGTCCGGGGCGAGGGCCGCCTGGTCCACGGGGAGCTCCCGCTCCAGGACGGGCTCCGCCTCGCCCGATCCATCGGCCCGGCGCTGCCACACCGCCCGATTGCCGGAGCGGTTCGAGATGAACAAGAGTGAAGCGCGATCCGGCGTCCACGCAGGCCGGAAGTTGACGTCCCCCTCGTGGGTGAGGAGGCTGTATGGTCCCTGGGGCAGATCCTTCACCCACACCTGCCCCAGGTCGCGTCCCTCCTCCTCGACCGTGGTCACGGCCAGGCGGGTCCCGTCCGGGGAGAGACTCAGGAAGCGGGCGTCGGTGATCGGGTCTCCGTCGTCCAACCGGGTCTCGCCCCCGTTCCGGTCCACCCACACGACGCGGTTCTCCAGCGGAGGGACGCGGGAGTAGCCGAGGCGCCCGTCCTCGGCGAGATCCAGGTCCACGAAGCCGGTCCCCAGCTCCCGGAGGACCCTCGGCTCTCCGGTGAGGGACAGGCGCCCCAGGTCGAAGGGGTGCGCAGTGAGGGACCCGTCCGGGTCGGCGTACACCAGGTGCCCGGTGGGGGCATATCGACCCTGAGTTCCATCCACGAGCCGGGTGAGGGTGCCGGCTTCGAGGTCGAGGACGCCGACGAAGTCGCGGCCGATGTTGCTCAAGACGGTGACGATGAGCGCCCGTCCGCCAGGGAGGAGCTGGGCGGCACCCTGCACCTCCATATCCGGGTCCCGATCTCCCCGGTATACGGCCTCCGGAGAAGCACCCCCCGTCGTCGCCACCCGCATGAGTCCCGGGGAGGCCACGTCGTCGAAGTAGACGTAGCCGTCGGGCTCCCAGGACACTTCGAAGTTCAACACGCCGCCGTCCACCAACGTCACGGGCTGGGAGCCGTCGAGCCCGATGGTCCTCAGGGCGCGGCCGGGGGCGAGGAAGGCGACCCGCGAGCCGTCGGGGGAGAGGGCGGGTCGCAGGGCGCCCTCGGTGCCGGGAACCGGGCGGCTGATCAGCTCGTCGCGGTCACGGACGAAGAGCTGAGTTCCGGTGGCCGACTCGCCGACGTAGACCAGGCGCTCCCCGTCCTGGGAGAGATCCAAGGTGGCGCCCGCCGCCGGAGATGGCCGCTCGTCGTAGCGGAACGTGGGCTGGTACCGCACCACCGGCGCCTCGTCCGCGGCCTCACCCGGGAGGCCACGGCCCACGAGGAGTCCCGCCACCAGCGCACCGGCCCCCACCGCGAGGAGGGTCAGGCGAGACCGGGCGGGGGCCGAGGGCGTCGGCGCCTCTCCGTACCGGAAGGACGGGTCGTTCAACGCGGCGGCCATGGCGGACCCCGTGGAGAACCGATCCGCAGGGGTGCGCTCGAGTCCCCGCCGGATCACCGCGTCCACATTCGGTGGGACGGTGGGGCGTTCGGTGGAGGCCGGCGTCCAGGAGCCGCTCAGCAGGCGGCCCACCACGGCCTGTGGGGTGCCGGCGCGGAACGGGGGCTCCCCCACCAGCATCTCGTAGAGGACACACGCCAGGGAGTAGAGGTCCGACGCGGGCCCGACCGGGGCGTCCCCGAGGATCTGCTCCGGACTCATGTACTGCGGGGTGCCGAGCGCGACCCCCGTCCCCGTTCGTCGTACGTCGGCGAGGTCGGCCGCCAGGGCGATCCCGAAGTCCGAGACCAGCGGCTTCCCCTCGACCAGCAGGATGTTGCCCGGTTTGACGTCGCGGTGGACCACCCCTCGCCGATGGGCGTAATCCAGCGCCTCGGCGACCCCCGTGGCGATCGCCACCGCGTCCGCCACCGGGAGGGAGCCTTCGCGGTCCAGACGACGTCGGAGGCTCTCTCCCTCCACGTAGGGCATCACGTAGTAGAGGAATCCGCCGCTCTCACCGGAGTCGAAGAGAGGAAGGATGTGGGGGTGCTGCATCCCGGCCGTGATCTCGATCTCGGTCAGGAAGCGTTCCCCGCCCACGACCGCCGCCAGCTCCGCCTTGAGGACCTTCAGCGCCACCTTCCGATGGTGCTTCCCGTCCTCGGCCAGGAAGACGGTGGCCATGCCGCCTTCACCCAGGGGCCGGAGGACGCGGTACCGGTCCTCCAGCGCGGTGAACAGGCGGTCCAGGCCGGTCACCGGGTCCGCCACCGTCGTGAACGGGCCAGGTAGACGGACGCCACGCCCCCTCCGCGGAGCTTCCGCTCGACGCGGTAGCGGCCCCCCACAACGGCATCGAGGCGGACGGGGATGTCGGTCATGGCCTGGGGATCGGGAGACTCGCCAACATCCTACGGACACCTCCGGGATCGCAAGGAACGAAGTCGGGGCCGGTTCAGCCCCCGAGCGCCGCGAGCCGCGCCTCGTATCGGTTGAGCAGGAACCGATCCCGCAGGCGGGCGGCGGCCTCTCGACGAAGGCGCAGGCTGGGGCCGACGAACAGCACGTAGATGTGCGGCGCGGGAGAGTCGAACACCTCCGCCACCCGGATCGCCTCCCGGTACTCGCCAGCGGACAGGAGCAGCTCCGCCAGGCGGAGGCGCTCCAGGGCGAGGGGCGCGAACTCGTCCCAGCTCAGGGCGTCTCCGGGCAGGACGGGCGGGACCAGCTCCTGGAGCCGCTCGAGGGCCTGCGCGGAGTCGCCCCGGGCGAGGGCGACGTGCGCCCGCAGCGAGGACTCCATGACGCCCACGCGGGAACCGGCGTCATCCCCTGCCCGCCGGGCGAGCTCCCCGGCGATGGCCTCGGCCTCGCCGACGTCTCCGTGGATGGCCTCGAGGGTGCCCACGACCCACAGACGATAGGCCGAGGTCCAGGTCTCGTAGGCGCCATCGCGTGCCCGCAGCTCCTGCGCCACGGCGCGCGCCCGGGGCACGAGGGTGTCGGAGACCGTTCCGTCGAGGATCAGCAGGGTGGATCCGTAGCCCCACCGGTCCATGAACGCCTCGACCTCTCGCATCGCGGCCAGGGGCTGCCCCGCGGTGATCAGCAGGCTCTGGAGCCCGATCAGCGAGGCCCAGCGGCGACCGTCGGCGGCGACGTCCGTGGCCACCGTATCCACGTCGAGGAGAGCCCGGTACCCCGCCATGGCGCAGGCCGGCTGGGCAGCGGCGACACTCAGGGACTTCGACGCGGTCATCAAGGGGAACGGCCGGGTGGCGGCCAGCTCGTGCCAGTCCACCGCCTCGGGGCCGCCCCCCACGCACCGGCTCATGATGTCGAGCTTCACGGCGAACGCGCTGTCCGGATCCGCCGCCAGGAACTGCTCGAGCAGCGGCTGCGGCTCGGCGACCTCCCCCCGACGGAGGCGGATCTCGATCATGTGGAGCACGATGTCGACCGCGGTGGGATCGAGCCTCCGGGCCTCCTCGAAGGCCGCCAGCGCCAGCGAGTCCGGACTCCCCGCCCGGGGGAGCAGGTGGATGTACGTCTCGCCGAGCTGCATCCAGGCCTCCGACATCTCCGGGCTGAGGGCGACGGCCTGCCTCAGCAGTGTCCCCGCCTCGTCCGCGTCGCCCCGCAGGTAGGCTGCGGAGCCCCGGACGAAATCCCCGTAGCGGGGCGGCAGCGGAAGGGAGAGGGCCCGTTGGACCATGGCGGCGGCTTCGGTCTCGCGGTGCCCCCACGCCGCGGCCTGGGCCCCCCGGATGGCGGCGAACCCGAAGGAGGAGTCCCGGGCGAGGGCGTCTCGATAGTGACCGAGCGCCTCCTCGAGGCGCACGCTCCGGAACGCCGCCTCGCCCTGGAGGAAGCTCGCGATGGCGCCGGGCTCCCGGTCCAGCCATTCCTCGCTCACGTCCGGTGCTCCCTCGATGAGCTCGGCGAGGAGCTCGTTGGCGGCCCCCAGCCCGGCGCGCCAGGCGTCCGCCGTCGGGGTCGGGTCCGGGGCGGCCGTCCGCAAGCGATCCGCCGAGGTGGTCTCGTACAGCGTCAACGACACGCTGACGCTGTCCGCCCCGGTCGGAGTGATGGATCCGGTCACGAAGTACGCCGCTCCGGCGGCCCGAGCCATCTGCCGGGCATCGTCCGCGGAGCGGGTCGCCGACCCGTCCGGGGTCCTCGTGTCGATCCGGGCGAGCCCGTCGATCCAGCGGAGATCCCCGGCTCCGTCCAGCGCGTTGACGATGAGCGTCGCCACGTCCTCACCGGTGGATGCGGGCCCTGCGTATCCGCCGGAGACGTGGAGCGGGACCACCATCACCCGGCTCGGGTCCAGCTCCGGGGCCGTCCGGGCCGTTGCCATGAACCAGGCCGACACCGCGCCGAGGGCGACGATCGCGACCGCGGCGAGAGCTCCAACGCGACGGTTCCGATTCGAGGGCCGCGGCGGCGGACGCGCAGCCGAGGTCCCCACACGGTCCAACAGCGCCTCCTTGAGCTCCCCGGCATTCCGGAAACGGTCCGACGGCGCTTTGGCCATCGCCTTCTCGATCACCCACTCGACGTCCTCCGGGACCGAATCCCGGAGGCTACGCACGCTGGGCACCGGCTCCACCGAGTGACGGGCCAGGACGGCCTGCCTCGACCCCGTGAAGGGCGGCGTACCGGCCAGGAGCTCGTAGAGGACGCACCCGAGGGAGTAGATGTCGGTGCGTCCGTCGACCGCTTCTCCCAGCGCCTGCTCCGGGCTCATGTAGGTCACGGTCCCGACGGAGAGTCCGGTCTCGGTCAGCGCGTCCCCCGCCGCCGCGTCCATGGCCCGTGCGATTCCGAAATCCGAGAGGATCGCGTGTCCATGGGTCAACATGATGTTGGACGGCTTCACGTCCCGGTGCACGAACCCACGTTCGTGGGCGTAGGCGAGGGCGTCCGCCACCTCCGCGACGACGGCGAGCGCGTCCTCGATCGGCAGCGGTCCTTCCCGCCGGAGGCGTTGGGCCAGCGTCTCGCCTTCCACGAAGGGCATCACGTAGAACGCCCGGCCATCGGCTTCGCCGGAGTCGAAGACCGGCAGGATGTTGGGGTGCTGCAGCTGGGCCGTGATCCGGATCTCCCGGACGAAGCGCTCCCCGCCCAGGTGGGCGGCCAGCTCCGGGCGCAGCACCTTGATGGCGACGTCCGAATCGTGGCGCAGATCACGGCCCAGGTAGACCGTCGCCATCCCGCCTTCGCCGAGGAGTCGCTCGACCCGGTATCGGCCAGCGACCACGCCGCTCAGACCCTCTCGGGCCTCAGCCATCGCACGGGCGGTGCAAAGCGGAAGCGACCATGGGTTGTATATCGAGATCCGACCGTTCGCGCGTCAACGTTTCGCTCGGGCCGTACCACGCCCCTCCTTCGTCGGGGAACCCTCCGGATCGTCAGGCCCCGGTCACCCCGCTCCCAAGCGCCGCCAGCACCTCCCGGGCGGCGCGTTCACCGGTCTCGCAGCCGCCTTCCATGAAGCCCTGGGCCTCCAGCGAGCAGTGCTCTCCGGCGAAGTGGAGGCCCTCCACCGGCTCCCCCTCGGCGCCGGAGATGCCGGTCCACTGTCCGGGCAGGTAGCAGGCGTAGCTCCCCCTGGTCCAGGCGTGGGTGGGCCAGTGGAACCGGACGGCGTCGTCGGCCCGGTGGGCGGCCCGGATCCCCGGCCAGACCCCCTCCAGCTCGGCCACGACCCGCTGCGCCTGCTCCCGGGGGGTGCCCTGGCCGACGGCCACGCCCTGCTCCCCTCCTGTGAAGTTGGTGAGGATGCCATGGGCGCCGGGCTGGCCCCGGCTCGTCTCCCAGACGAGCTGGAAGGGGAGGGAGGACAGGACGCTCCCGGCGGAGCCGTGGGCGTCGCGCCAGACGCGACGGTCGAAGCCCATCATGAGCTTGGCGTTCGTCCCGTAGCCGAGCTCGTCGATGGCCCGGCGCTTGGCCGGCGGGAGATCCACGTCGAGTTCGACCTCCCGGAGGAGGGTGAAGGGCAGGGCCAGGATCACGTGGCGGGCGGTCTCGACGGTGCTGGACGAGTCCCGCCGGACGGACACCGCGTAGACGCCGTCGGGCCGGCGGCGGACGGCTTCGACCCGGGCGCCCGTCTCGATCCGGTCCCCGAGCCGGGCCGCGAGCTCGGTGGGGATGCGGTCGTTGCCGCCCCGGACGTGGTAGCGCTCGTCGCTCTCCCCGTAGATCACGAAGGCGTCCGGGGCCGGGTCGATCAGGAAGTGGAGGTTCAGGACCGACTGGTGGTCGACCTCGAGCCCGTACTCCGTGGTGAAGCCCACGTCCAGGAGCGATCGGAACCAGCCCTCCATCTCGACCCTGGCGAGCCACTCCGCCAGCGACGTCCGGTCCAGGACCTCGGCCCCGTTGGGATTCGCGTACGTGACCCACGGCCACTCCCCCAGGGTGCCCAGGGTCCCGAGGTCCGTGCCGATACGGGCGGCCACCGGCGCCCAGGCCGCCAGGAGCTCGGCCTCCCCGATGCGGCGCCCCTCGAACCACCACCACTCCGGCTCCATGGTCTCGCCCACGTGGAGATCGTCGATCTCGATGTGCAGCTCCCGGGCCAGGCCGCGGATCGCCGTGTGCCCCGAGTCGATCAGCTCTCCGCCCAGCTCCGCCACCTGATCGTCGGGGAAGTGCCCCCGGAGGCTGAACATCCGGCCCCCGGTCCGGTCCTGGGCCTCGAGGACGCGCACCGGCACGCCCGCCTGTGTGAGGCGCCAGGCCGCAGTGAGCCCGGCGATCCCGCCGCCCACCACCAGGACCGGCTCGTCGGTCACGGGGGCGCCTCTCGCTTGAAAGGAGACGCCGCAGCCGCCCAGGGAGAGACCCGCGGCGGCGAGCCCCGAGGTGCGGAGGAAGTCGCGGCGGGAGACGGTGCGTCGGGACCCCGACACCTCGGGGAAGCCGGATCCGGGCTCGTGCGCCGCAATCTGGTTGGACCAGCTCTGGCGCAGGGTTCGGCGGAGGAGGTGGAACAGGGGGGATCGGGCCACGGGGATCTCCGGCGGTCGGGGTCGTCGGACGGCGCTTCGAGCACCGCCCGCGGCAGGGTATCCGCCCCCCGTCCTTCCGGCAACGAGGGGCGTCCCGACCGTCCGACATCCACCTCACGGGCCGGTCCCGACGACCGTCGGAAGCCGTTCGGAGCGGACGTCCCGCCTCACCCCTCCGCCGGGATGACCTCCGCCATCGCGAGGATCTGGTCCCGGGTGAGCTCCATGTCGTGGACCTCCCTGGCATGCGCCTGGACCGCCTCGATCAGCGCCTCGTCCGAGGCCGCGCGGACCGTGGCACCGCAATCGCAATTCACCTGTTTGTCGCTCATACTGCCTCCGCAGGTTGTGGGTTGTGCGTCCCCGCCAGATACATGCAGGGCGTTGGCGCAGGCTGGGCGCAGCCTTGGATTCGGCTTGGAAATACATGCTACGGGTCTTCCTGTCAGGGCAGCTGGCCGTGGAAGCCGCCGACGGCCGCAGGAAGGCCGGACGCGACTTCCCGGGGCGACAGGGGAGGGAGGCGTTCGCCTTCCTCGTCCTGCGCGGCGGCATGCCGGTCTCCCGGAGCGAGCTGATTGGCGCGCTCTGGCGCGGTGAGCCTCCGGCGGCCGTCGATTCGGCGCTGAACTCGGTCGTCAGCAAGCTCCGTCGCCTGGTGTCCGAGCTGGGCCTGGACGGCGGACGGGTGCTCCGGTTCTCCGACGGCTGCTACGAGCTCGTCCTGCCCGCCGGCACCTGGGTCGACCATCCCGCGGCATTCGCCAGCATCCACGAGGCCGAGACCGCCCTGAAGGCCGGCGACCCCAGGGCGGCGTACGGACCCTCCGCCGTGGCACGGCAGATCTGCGGTCGCCCGTTTCTTCCCGGATCGGAGGCGGAGTGGATCGAGGCCCGGAGGACGCAGCTGCGCCGCGTCCTCGTCCGGGCGCTGGAGTGCCGCTCCGCCGTCTACCTGTGGAACGGGGAGCACGCCTTCGCCGTGGACACGGCCCGGGAGGCGGTCTCCATCGCCCCGTTCCGCGAGTCCTCCTACCGGCTGCTGATGGAGGCCCACGCCGCCGCCGGCAACACGGCCGAGGCCCTCAGGGTCTACGAGCAGTGCCGCGAGCTGATCTCGGAGGAGCTGGGCGTCTCCCCGTCCCAGGAGACCCGGGAGGTGCACCGCCGGATCCTCGACGCCCTGTGAGGGCGCTCGGGACGGGGGCCCGTCGTCCCGCCGCGCTCAGCCGCACGCGAGGGATCCCCCCCCGGTGGGCTCGACCCGCACGTCCGAGAACAGGACCACCGACGCCCCCCCGGCCTCGAGGCCCCAGGGCACCGCAACGGTCCCGAGGTCCGCGCCGACCGCCTCCAGGCAGCGGAGGGGGACCCGTACCGGGGTCCAGCCCCCCTCCGCGGGACGGCCGACGAAGGGATGGAGGCCCAGACGAACCTCGTCGCCCCCGGCCATCCGGACCATCAAGTGCGGGAGACCACCCGCGTCGGTCTCGACCCGGAGGTCGAACGCCAGCCCTCCATCGGGGCTCCCGGACAGGTCCACCCCGTCCAGGGTGGCGAGGAACACCCGGCCGACGCCGGAGCCGGACCACTCGACCCGGCGGGCGTCCTCCTGGCGGTTCCGGTCCTCCGTCGTCACGACCACCTCCCCGCCGGAGGCGGTCGTCCGGCCCGTGAGGGCAGGAACCTCCTCCCCCTCCGCGCCCGAGACCAGGAGTCGCCAGGGCGGGGTCGGCCCCGCCCCGAAGAGGATCCGGGCGCCCGAGTTGGAGCCCAGGTGCGGCGTCGCCTCCGGCAGGACGGGCACGTCCACGGTGTCGGCGTAGCTCAGGCCGTACCCGAACTCGAAGAGGGGATCGTACGCCTCATCACCCACGTTCACGGCGACCTGCTGCGGAGCCCGTGGCCACGAGAACGACAGCCGCCCGCGGAGGTCGTGCGGGACCGTGCCGTCGGGAGCGGTGAAGAGGACGTCGGCCACACCGCCCCCCTCCGACCCCGGGAGCCACGCGGCCACGAAGGCGTCGGATGCGTTCAACTCGGGAGCGACCCAGAGGGGGCGGCCCGAGAGGAAGACCGAGACGAGGGGGACGCCGGTCCGGCGGATGCGCCGGAGCATCTCGAGCTCGCTTCCGTCGCCCCGGGGATAGTCCACGTCCTCCCGGTCCCCCTGGAACTCGGCGTACGGGTCCTCGCCGAACACGGCGACGACGACGTCGGGGGGGTCGGCAGGATCGAAGGAGCCGTCCGGTGAGAGGGTCGCCCGGCCGCCGGCGGCGTCCACGGCGCCCCGGATGCCCTCCCAGATCGAGGTCGCGCCGGGGAAGTCGCGCCGCTCGTTGCCGGTACCCTGCCACGTCAGCGTCCACCCGCCGGTCTGCTTGCCGATGTCGTCGGCCCCGTCCCCCACCACCAGGACGTGCTGGTCCGGACGGAGAGGGAGGACGTTCCCGTCGTTCTTGAGGAGCACGAGGGATTCCCGGACCGCCTGCCGGGCCAGCGCCCGATGCTCCGGAGCTCCGAGGACGTTCTCGTCCCCGGCCAGGTGCCGGGCCGAGGGGCGCTCCCGGTCCAGGACACCGGCCCGGATCTTCACCCGAAGGATCCGACGGACTGCGTCGTCCAGCCGCTCGAGGGAGATGGTGCCGTCCCGGACCTGAGCGAGGGTGTTCCGGTAGAGCGCCTCCCAGTCCTCCGGCACCATGAACATGTCGAGTCCCGCGTTCACGCTCGTGGCACAGCTCGCGTTGCTGCATCCGGGGACCTGGCCGTGCCCGTTCCAGTCGCCGACCAGCAGGCCGTCGAAGCCCATGGTGCCCTTCAGGGTGTCCGTGAGGAGCGCCCGGTGGGCATGCATCTTCACACCGTTCAAGCTGCTGAAGGAGGCCATGACCGCCTGGACGCCCGCGTCGAGGGCATCGGTGTACGCCGCGGCGTGGAGGGACAGAAGCTCGGCGGGGTCGCCCACGGCGTCGCCCTGGTCGCGTCCGTCCCGGGTGGCCCCGTCCCCCACGAAGTGCTTCGCGGTGGCGATGACGTGGTCGTCGTCGAGGAACGAAGCGGAATCGGGGTGGCCCTGGAGGCCGAGGACCATCGCCCGTGCATAGTCGCGCACGATCCCCGGGTCTTCGGCGTAGCCCTCGTAAGTCCGGCCCCATCGGTCGTTCCGGGGGACGGCGAGGGTGGGGCCGAAGTTCCAATCCTGCCCGGTGACCCGCATCTCACGGGCCGTGGCCGCGCCGATCCGCCGGATCAGCTCCGGGTGCCGGGCGGCGCCGAGGCCGATGTTGTGCGGGAAGAGCGTGGCGCCGACCACGTTGTTGTGGCCGTGGACCGCATCGACGCCCCAGATGATGGGGATTCCGGTCCGTCCGCCCGTGGTGTCCGTCGAGGCCGCCCACATCTCGTCGGCCAGTGCCAGCCACGCCTCCACGCCCGCGTGCTTGTCGTCGTCGGGGAACCCGCCGCCGCCGTTGAGCACGGATCCGAGGTGGTATCGCCGGACGTCGTCGGGGCTCACGCGCCGGACGTCCGCCTGCAGGGTCTGACCCACCTTCTCTTCGAGGGTCATCCGGTCGAGGAGGTGCTCCACCCTGGCCTCGACGGAGGGCGTCGGCTCCATGGCGTCCCCGGAGGGGCCGCAGGCGGCGACGAGGAGCCCGAGGGCGACGAGCGCCCGTGGACGGCGCGGGGAGGACGCCGGATGCGGGCCTCCGCGCTGCCGGCTCACGCCCGACCTCCGCTCGCCATCGTCCGTCCGGCCCCCGGCGCCGGAGGCGCCCCACCCGCCTGCCCGGCGACGGGGCGGGCCAGGAGCGCCGCGCAGCCCAGGAGCCCTGGGTACGGGTGGCTGATCCAGCCCACCGGCATGGTCCGACACAGGGGGGCCATGCGGCCCTTGTCCTCGAAACGCTGGCGAAACCGGTCGGGGTCGAGAAAGGCGGAGAGCTTCCTCAGGACGCCGCCGCTGAGGAAGACGCCCCCGGTGGACTCGGCGAACAGGGCCACGTCACCGGCGTAGCTCGCCAGGATGTCGAAGAAGTCCGTCACGGCGCGCCGGGCGAGTGGATCGCCGGCCTCGGCGCGGGCCGCGATGGTGGCGGCGCAGGGCTCGTCCCCGTCTCCCGGCGCCGGGCATCCGTCCAGCTCCCGGTTCGCACGGAAGAGGTTCTCCAGCCCCGGTCCCGAGAGGAGGCGCTCCGAGGAGACCCGGCCGTATCGAGGGACCAGGCACCGGAGGAGAGCGATCTCGTGCGGGGTGCTGGGCGCGAAGGACACGTGACCTCCCTCGGACGGCAGGATGTCGCCGTGGGCGGTCCGCAGGGCGACGCCGAGGCCGGTGCCGGGTCCCAGGATGGCCTGGACCCCGGGTCGGTCGGAGGGCCGGGGCGCGCCGATCCAGGTCACGTCGTCGACACCGAGCGCATCCACCGAGAGCGCCTGCGCCATGAAGTCGTTGATGACGGTCAGCTCGACGCCGAGCTCCGCCTCCAACCCGGTTCGACTGAGGGTCCAGGGACTGTTGGGGAGGTCCACGCGGTCCCCGACCACCGGGCCGGCGACGGAGACGCAGATCCTCTCCACCCTCCTGTTCCCCAGCGTGCCGAGCCAGGTACGGAACGCGTCTCCGATCGTCTGGTAGTCGGCGCATCGGAGGCACGCGACGTCCCCGAGCTGCTGCGGCGCATCGGCGACCGTCGCGAAGCGTGCGTGGGTGCCTCCGATGTCGGCGGCCACCCGGACACCGGCGTCCGGTACCTCGAGTCGAGCGGTCACGATGGGATGTCCTCCAATCCGGATGATGAGCGGGTCCGAGCGTCCGGACCCGGACTGGCT
>DATHRY010000248.1:0-6760 GCA_035464715.1 Longimicrobiales bacterium | reverse complement strand
CCGCCTAGCGGGTTCCACGAAGGATGCCGGCCCCCGTTCAGGGACACCAGGCGTTCGATCCCGCCGGGATCGGGAAAGGGAGCCACGTAGACCTCGTGTCGGCCGGACTTGTCCGAGGAGTAGGCGACCCACCGGCCGTCGGGCGACACCGAGGGGGAGAATTCCTCGGCGTCGGAGCCGGCGATGACGCGGGGTGCGGGATCGATCCCGGGCCGCACGGCGAGAATGTCGCCGTTCCCCTCGGCCTGGTCCTCGGTGCGGTACACGAGCCTCTCCCCGTCGGACGACCACGTCTGGTCCCGGATCCCCCGTCCCTCGCCGAAGTCGAGTCGGCGCGGCAGCGCTCCGGAGGCCGGCGCCTCCCAGACCGCGAGGGCTCCGTCCCCGCGCGTGATGAACGACACCGAGGCCCCGGGGGGTCGCCATGCGGGAACCCCGTGGAATCCGGGACCGGAGGAGATCGGTTGAGGAGCGAGATCCTCGGAGAATCTCATGACGACCGAGCCCAGGCGCAGGTCGGCCATCGAGGCGGTGACCTGCCACCTATGACTCCAGGATCACGGGCATCACGGCCTTCGCCAGCTCCGGCGCACTCGCGTCGCTCGAGGACGAGGTCCTCCGCCGATTGCTGGCGGCCTGGCCGTCCTACGTCGTGGACGCGCGCGAGGACCAGGATGCCGCAGCCCGGGTGGTGGAGGCCCGGGCGTTTCCCCTGCTCTCGTCCAATCTGAGCCTCGGCCCCATTCTGGCGGAATCGTTCCCTTGGCGGAGCGGCCAGGCCGTCACCGGAGTCGCACCGGTCACGCCCAGCCTCGAGCTTCTGAACGCGGTCGCAGAGCGCCGGTTCTGGAATGGTATGGTGATCTCCGAACTCGAGAGCCTTCGCGCAATCCAGGACTCGATCACGACACGGCTTCCGTCCCCCCTTCCCCGCAGGTGAGCGCGGGTCCGGGGCCCTGACCTCGGCGATCCTCAGGAGAACGAGCTGCCCCTGCGGATCTGGGTGCGCCGGGCACCCGACGGCGTTTCAGTCCGGCATCGCCCGGCACGCCTCCACAACCTGGCGCCGCCAGTTCCCCGGCGACTCCAGCACCCGGTAGAACGTCTCCAGGTAGTCCAGGGCGCGTCGCTGCTCCCCGCCGTCCAGGAGCGGCTGCTCCGTCCAGAGCCGCTCCAGCGCCGGCCGGGCCTCCAGGAAGCGGATGCGCAGCGCCTCCATGTCTACCCCCTCCCAGCAGAAGCCCCGGTAGATGCGCTCCCGCACGGACTGGATGGGGAACTGGGGGTCCGGGGTCGCGTAGGGGGCCTCGACCACGCCCGAGAAGTCGAAGTCGTAGGGGATGGTCAGGTAGTCCCCGTTCTCGTCCCAGAGAAGGGTGGAGTTGTGGGAGGTGACCGGGGACCAGTCCGTGTTGCCGATCATGAACTGGAAGAGCGACACGAGGGTGGCCTGCCCGGCCTCGAGGCCCTGGGGGAAGAAGGTCTCGAAGTCCGAGACCACCGCCCGCATCCGGGCGGCCACCGCGTCCTCGTCCTCGATCAGGAAGCCGTGGGCCTCCACCGGATCCGTGTCCCCCGCGGTGTCCCGGATCGTGATCTCCACCAGGCGCACCCGGTAGCTGGCGGGGGTCAGCACGTTGAGCATGCGGTACGCGTTGAGCTCCCGGATCACCAGCGTCTGGAAGTCGTCCTGCCCGGCCCGACACGGCAGCACCAGCTTGAGGCGGTCCTGGCCCTCGAAGACGGTCCCCTCCATGCGACCCGTCGCCACGTTCAGGCGCAGGGGCGGCATGGAGCAGTTCCGGGACTCGTTCCGGAAGATCCCCCGGGTCCGGACCTGCACCCGGTAATCCGCCGTCCGACCCTCGAGCCCCTCGAAGCGGAGCAGGCCGTCCACCTCCTCCTCGGTGGGCCGCTCGTCCTCGAGCCAGGACAGGTCCAGGAAGAGCTCCAACTCCAGGGGCCCGTCCTCGGCGAAGAGGGGCGCGGCCTCGGCGGCGGCCTGGAGGGCGTCGAGCTCGGCGACGGGGGGGAGCTGGGTCTGGGCGGCGAGGGCGGCGGGGAGCAGTCCGACGGCGAGGACCAATGCGAGGACGGCGCTCCTTCGTTCCCCGACGACCACTCCCGTCCTCACCGGCGCTCGCTCGCCTCGGCGGCGGACACGGCCCGGACCCGCACGCGGGCCACCCCCGCCCCCACCACCCCGAGCCGGGTCGCCGCCCCGTAGGACAGGTCCAGGATCCGGGAGTCGGTGTGGGCGAAGGGCCCACGGTCGTTCACACGGACCACCAGGCTCCGGCCGTTGTCCAGGTTGGTGACCTCCACCCAGGTGTGGAGCGGGAGGGTGCGGTGAGCGGCCGAGTGGCCGTTCATGTCGTAGGGCTCGCCGCTGGCGGTGGGGCGGCCGTGGAAGGCCTCCCCGTACCACGAGGCCATGCCCGTCTCGTCGTAGCCGTCGGCGCTCGGGAGCACCCGGTACTCGACGCCGAAGACCTCGTAGGTGCGCCCTGCGTCGGAGCGGCGGGCGGGCGCCGAGCCCCCCGAACCCGAAGCGGACCCGCCACCGCTCGAGGCGGTCGCCGGAGCCGACGCGGGCATCGGCCCGTCGCCCCCGTTCCCGGACGGATACCCGACGAGCGAGCACGCGCCGAGCCAGAGAGGGGCGGCCAGGGCCAGGGAGATCCGGAGGAGGGGTCCGATCCGCATCCCACATGACTACATCTGTTTCCCGTGTGCGCCAAGGGTGCGGTTCACCTGTCCGCCGGCTTGCCCTGGGCCCCCGCCGACCGAAGAATGCCCGTCTGGGCCTCTGCGCCCGCCCCGACCGATGATCCACCCCGGGAGGTATCCCATGCGCCGTTCCATCGCCGTTCTCGTGTTCGTCCTCTTGGCTTCCGCCGGCCTCGTCGCCCCCGTGGAGGCGCAGCAGGACCTGCGCACCCTGGACCTCGAGACCTACCTGGACATGGAGTCGGCCTCCGATCCCCAGGTCTCGCCCGACGGGACACGCATCGTCTACACCCGGGGGTGGATCGACCGCATGAACGACTCCCGGGAGTCCTCGATCTGGATCATGAACGCCGACGGGAGCCGGGCCCGCTTCCTGGTGGACGGCTCGAACCCCCAGTGGTCCCCCGACGGCACGCGCATCCTCTTCACCGCGGAGGGCGAGCCCGAGGGAAGCCAGATCTTCGTCCGCTGGATGGACGACGAGGGCGCGGTCACCCAGGTCACCCGGGTGACGAGCGGACCCGGGAACATCCGCTGGGCGCCGGACGGGCGCTCCATCGCCTTCACCATGAACGTGCCCGCGGACGAGGGATGGCGGGTCAGCCTCCCGGGCCGCCCCGAGGGTGCGGAATGGACCGCCGAGCCCAAGGTGGTGACCCGGGCCGACTACCGGCAGGACCGGGTCGGCTACGTGGACGGCGGCTACCGGCACGTCTTCGTGGTTCCCGCAGAAGGGGGCACGGCCCGGCAGCTCACCGACGGGGACTGGGACCACTCCGGCGCCGAGTGGTCGCCCGACGGTCGCGAGCTCTACTTCTCCTCGCTCCGCACCGAGGACGCCGAGCTCGAGTGGCGGGAGTCCGAGATCTACGCCGTGGACGTGGCCGGCGGCACCATCCGTCAGCTCACCACCCGGGCCGGCATCGACCGGGGCCCCCTCCCCTCTCCCGCCGGCGACGTCATCGCCTACACCGGCGTCGACCTCAACGACGACACCTACCGCAACTACGGCATCTACCTGATGGACCGGAACGGCGGGAATCCCCGCCTGATCTCCGGGGACTTCGACCGGCAGCTCACCGGCGGCATGATGTGGGCGCCGGACGGGAGCGGGATCTGGTTCACCGCCAACAGCGAGGGGACCCGGAACCTCCACTTCGTGTCGACGTCCGGCGGGGTCCGCACCGTCACCGAGGGCGTCCACATGCTGGACGTCTCCTCCCTGAGCGCCGACGGCGACCTCATGGCCGGCACCGTCAGCACCTTCCACGAGCCCGGCGACGTGGTGGCCTTCGACCCGTCCAGCCCCGGCGACATGAGCCGCCTCACCCGGGTCAACGAGGACGTCCTGGGCGGCGTCACCCTGGGGAACGTCGAGGAGATCTGGTACGAGTCGGTGGACGGGTTCCAGATCCAGGGGTGGTACATCACGCCCCCGGACTTCGACCCCTCGGTGGACTATCCGATGATGCTCGCCATCCACGGTGGGCCCCACGGCATGTACAACGTGGGCTTCAACTTCGGCTGGCAGGAGCACGCGGCGAACGGCTACGTGGTCCTCTACACCAACCCCCGGGGGAGCACCGGCTACGGGAGCGCCTTCGGCAACGCCATCAAGAACGCCTATCCCGGGAAGGACTTCGACGACCTCATGGCCGGTGTGGACGAGGTGGTGAGCCGGGGCTTCATCGACGAGCAGAACATGTTCGTGTACGGCTGCTCCGGGGGCGGCGTGCTCACCAGCTGGACCGTGGGGCACACCGATCGCTTCGCCGCGGCCTCGGCCAACTGCCCCGTCACCAACTGGTTCTCCTTCGTGGGCACCACCGACGGGATCGGCTGGTACCGGAACTTCGAGCACTTCCCCTGGGACGATCCCACGGAGCACCTGCGCCGCTCGCCCCTCATGTACGTGGGGAACGTCACCACGCCCACCATGCTCATGACCGGTGAGAACGACCTCCGGACCCCCATGCCCCAGACCGAGGAGTACTACGCGGCGCTGAAGGTGCTGAACGTGCCCACCGCCATGATCCGCTTCCAGGACGAGTGGCACGGCACCTCCAGCAACCCGTCCAATTTCATGCGGACTCAGCTCTACCTGCGGGAGTGGTTCGAGCGGCACGCCCGGCCGCGGGGGGTGACGCAGGACCGGGATTGAGAGGCCCGGCGAGGACCGTGTCGTCGCGGGGAGCGGTGTGATCCTCTCGCTCCGACGGCCTTCGACCCGGGGCGTCGCCCTGTTCCTGGGCCTCTCGGGGACCGCGGCCGCGGTCCTGGCCGGGCCGGGCGCCGCCCAGGATCCGGCGGACCTGGCGCAGCAGCTGGCCGCCATCGCGGCGGCGCCGGTGGAGGCGGGCCAGGTGGCGGGTGTGGCCGCGGCCGTGGTGCGGGGGACCGACACCCTCCTCTTCATGAGCCACGGCGCCGCCGACCTGGAGCTCGGCGCACCGCTCCCCCTGGACGCCGTCTTCATGGTCGGCTCCGTGACGAAGACCGTCACTGCGGCTGCCATCCTCCAGCTGGTCGATGCGGGACGGGTGGGGCTGGACGAGAGCCTCGACACCTACCTGCCCGACTACCCGTTGCAGGGCCGGACCGTCACCCTCCGGAACCTTCTGAACCACACTTCGGGCATCCCCGGCTACACCGAGATGACCGCGTACCGTGGGCTCCAGTGGCGGTCGCTGCCCCGGGACAGCCTGCTGACCCTCGTCTCGGGCCAACCCTTCGAGTTCGAGCCCGGGACCGCCATGTCGTACAGCAACACCGGCTACTTCCTGCTGGGGCGCGTGATCGAGGCGGTGACCGGCCTCTCCTACGCGGAGGTCCTGGAGCGGAACCTGTTCGGGCCCCTGGGCATGGACCGCTCCCGGTACTGCAGCGACTCGGAGCTCATGGAGGGCCGCGTGACGGGGTATTCCCGGGGCCCGGACGCAGCCCTTCGACGGGCGGATCCCGTGGACCACACGTGGCCCTACGCTGCGGGAAGCGTCTGCGCCACGGTCGGGGACCTGATGATGTTCTCGACCGCCCTGCACGGCGGCGAGATCCTGTCGCCGACGGGCTACCGGGCGATGACGCACCCGGACACGCTGGCCGGCGGCCATGCCCTCCGCTACGGGCTCGGCCTCTTCCTCGAGACGGACGCCCGTGGCCGTCCGATGATCCACCACTCGGGAGCCATCGAGGGATTCCTCTCGGAGATGCGCTACTACCCGGAGGACGATCTCCACGTCGTCGTCCTCATGAACACCCTCGGCGTCGCCCGGCCCGAGGCCGTCGCCACCGCCCTGGCGGACCGGGTCCTGGGGCCGTCGTCGGCCACCGCGGCCCGGGCCGACGGGGAACGAGGTGTCCCCTCGGGGACGGTCGGGGAGGGCGCGGAGCGGAGCTACGCCGGGACCTACGTGGGCCGTGCCTTCGGCCGCCCCATGACCGTGACCGTCGAGGATGCCGGTGACGGCCTGATCGTCGTCGAGCGGGCCGACACCGTGACGCTGGGGCACGACCGGGGCGAGACGTTCCTGTCTCCACCGGACCGCCTCGGAACGACGGCGATCTACGCCTTCGTCGGGGACGACGATCCCGGGGCCGAACTGCACGTGGACGTGGCGGGTGGACACTTCGTGCTGCGGCGGGACGACGATCCCCTGGCAGGGCTCTGGGACTCCCCCACCCCCCGGACCACCGTGGTCGAGCTGGACGGCCACGCCGTCCGCATCCGCACCGCGGCCCCGCATCCCCACCGGATTCCGGGACGGCCCCTGGTGGTCTTCGAGGCCGGGTTCGGCTCGACGCTGGGCACCTGGGGGCCCTTTCTGGAACAGGTGGCGGACCTCGCTCCGGTGGTGGCCTACGACCGGGCAGGGATCGGAGAGTCGGGCTGGGACGGGGTGGAGCCCACCTTCGAGCACATCGCTGGCCGACTCCGGAAGCTCCTCGACGAGATCGGCGCCGAACCGCCCTTCGTCCTCGTGGGCCACTCCTTCGGCGGGGACCTCGTCCGCTACTTCGCCCGCTTCCATCC
>DATHRY010000247.1:0-2075 GCA_035464715.1 Longimicrobiales bacterium | reverse complement strand
GGCGATCCAGGGTGGCCTCCAGCGTCTGGGCCGGGTCGTCCAGGACCCGGGCGATCTCGTCCAGGGAGAGCCCGAGCTGACGCAGGGAGGTGATCTGATGGAGGCGTCGGACCTCCGCGGTCCCGTAGACCCGGTGCCCCGCCCGGGTGCGACCGGCGGGGGCCAGGAGCCCAACCGCCTCGTAGTGGTGCAGCGCCCGGACCGTGAGCCCCGTCATGCGGGCGAGGGCGCCCACCTTCAGCTGCGGCGGGATGCCGTCGGTCCTGGGCGGCTCGGGGGGTGGGGACATGGCGAGGGAGGGGGGCGTCGCAGGGGCCGGGGAGGAGACCCGCGGCCGAGGCGGCCGGGAGGTCGGGCGGGGCGGGCGGTCGAGGCGGTCGGGAAGTCGCGGAGGAGGAGCGGAGGTCGAGCTGGTCTGGAGGTCGGGGAGGAGGAGCGGAGGTCGAGACGTCGCGGCGGGGCGGGGGGAAACGCTGGAAGGGTCGGGGCGCCGGAGCAGGGGGTCAATGCCGGATGTCACACCCCTTGTATTCTTATGCATAGGGATTATGATGGTACAAAGATCGTCCCCACCCCCATCCGGATGGACCCCGTGAGCCTCGATCTCCTCAAGGGCACCCTCGACGTGCTGATCCTGAAGGCCCTGAGCTGGGGCCCCTGTCACGGATACGGGATCTCGAAGGCGATCCGGGCCGCCACCGAAGGGGCCTTCCAGGTGGAGGAAGGCGCCCTGTATCCGGCGCTGCGGCGCCTGGAGCGCAGGGGGCAGGTGTCCGCGGAGTGGGGGGAGACCGAGACGGGCCGCCGGGCCCGCTTCTATCGCCTCTCGGCCCAGGGGAGGGAGAGCCTCACCCACGAGGTCGAGACCTGGGGCCGGTACGTGGACGCCATGTCCCGCGTGCTCTACGCCGAAGGGCCCCTGGAGTGAGCTCCGACCGGCCCGGCGGATTCCACGGCGACCGGCCCCAGGTCGGCCAGCCGTCGGTGGAGGCCGACGTCGGCGAGGAGCTGGCGTCTCACCTGGCCATGGCCACGGACGATCTCGTGGCCCAGGGGTGGGAGCCGGGCGCGGCCCGGGAGGAGGCGCTGCGGCGCTTCGGTGATGTGGAGACGGTGCGGGTGGCCGCGGAGGCCGAGGTCCGGTCCAGGGATCGGGCCCTCAAACGAGCGTATCGATGGGAGGCGGTGATGCAGGACGTGAAATACGCGCTGCGCAGTCTGGCCCGGAGCCCCGGGTTCGCGGTGGTGGCCATCCTCACGCTGGCGCTGGGCGTCGGGGCCAACTCGGCCATCTTCTCGGTCCTGAACGGGGTGCTGCTCCGGCCGCTCCCCTACCCCGAGCCAGAGGCCATCGTCTGGGTGGACGAGGCCCACGCCGGGCCGGACGCCGGGCCGGGACCGGTGCCCTGGACCAACTTCGTCGACTGGCAGGAGCGGAGCCGGAGCTTCGAGGCGATGACGGCGTTCAACGCCTCCGGGACCACGGTGATCGGAGGGGACCAGCCCGTCCGCGCCACCGTGGGGGCCATCTCCCGGGACTTCTGGCAGGTCTTCCCGGTGCAGCCCGTCATGGGGCGGCTGACCACCCCCGACGACCACCGCCTCGGCGAGGGCCCCGCCATCGTCATCTCCGAGGGGTTCTGGCAGAGCCAGCTCGGGGGTGACCCGGACGTGCTGGGTCGCACCCTGGTGGTGTTCGGCAACACGTCCACGGTGGTGGGCGTCGTGCCCCGGGACTTCGACTTCCCCTTCGGCTCCGAGATCTGGAGCCCCGTGGAGTTTCGGGAACAGCCCACCAGCCGCACCGCCCACAACCACCGGGTGGCGGGTCGCCTGCGGCAGGGGGTCGACGCTGCCACCGCGGACGCCGAGCTGGACCGCATCGCCCAGGGCATCGGCGAGGGGCTCCCCGAGGGGGACTACGATGCCGAGGGGGCGGTGCTCATGCCCCTGCGGAACCGGCTGACCGCCTCGGCCCGGACGCCGATCCTGCTCCTCATGGGTGCTGCCGCCCTGGTCCTCCTGGTGGCCTGCACCAACCTGGCCTCCACCCTCCTGGCCCGGGGATCGAGCCG
>DATHRY010000246.1:0-4564 GCA_035464715.1 Longimicrobiales bacterium | reverse complement strand
GAACCCGGAGCAGACCTACCGGGCCATCCAGGAGCTGGACTTCCTGGTCACGGTGGACGTCCTTCCGGCGGAGATCGTCGGGTGGTCCGACGTCGTGCTTCCCGAGGCCACCTACCTGGAGCGGTGCGACGAGCTCTGGGCCCCGTCGTTCAAGCAGCCGTACGTGGCGGTGCGCCAGGAGGTGGTCCCGCCCATGTACGACTCCAAGCCCGGCTGGTGGATCGCCCGGGAGCTGGGGCACCGCCTGGGGCTCCACGACTTCTTCCCCTGGACCGACGCGAGAGAGTACGTCCGGACCCGACTGGATCGGGCCGGGCTGGATTGCAGCGTCATCGAGCGGGACGGGGTCATCCTGGGCGAGCCCCAGCCCCTCTACTTCGAGGAGGGGGCGGCCCCGGTCTTCTGGACCGACTCGGGGAAGATCGAGCTGTACTCGCCGAAGCTGGCTGAGCACGGCTTCGACGCCATGCCCACCTGGCACGAGGGGGAGGTGGAGGATCCTCCGCCGAACTACTACCGGCTGCTCTTCGGACGAGCGCCCATGCACACCTTCGGGCGGACGACGAACAACCGTCTCCTCTCCTCGGTCCACGACGAGAACGCGGTGTGGGTGAACACCGACGTGGCCCGGCGCTGGGGCCTCGCCGACGGGGACCGGGTGCACCTGGAGAACCAGGACGGCGTCCGCTCCACCTTCTCCGCGCCCGTCCGGGTGACCGAGGGGATCCGGGCCGACTGCGTCTACATCGTCCACGGCTACGGTCGGAAGGCCCGGAAGCTCCGGGGGGTCTACGGAAAGGGGATCGACGACGCCGAGCTCATCACCCGCTACGAGGTCGATCCCATCATGGGGGGCACGGGGATGAACGTGAACTTCGTGACCTTCGTGCCCGAGGCGGTGGTCCTCGCCGAGGCGGCATCGGGCGAGACCGGAGCGCCGGAGCCAGGCGGGGGCAGCGAGGCGGATGCCGCACCCGCGGACTCGGTGGCGACCGGGACCTTGGAGGGTCCCTCGGACTCCGCTGCATCGGTCACCGACGCCCGGCGGACGTTCTGGCCCGCCCAGGCGGGTGAGGAGGTGGTCCCATGAGCGCCGTGCGCTACGGCATGGCGGTGGACACGAAGACCTGCGTCGGATGCACGGCCTGCGTCATCGCCTGCAAGACCGAGAACGACCTCCCCGAGGGTTTCGCCCGGAACTGGATCACCACTGAGGTCAGCGGTTCCTTCCCGGATCTGCAGATGGAGATCCGCTCGGAGCGCTGCATGCAGTGCGATGACGCGCCCTGCGTCTCGGTCTGTCCCACCGGCGCGTCCTACGTGGGGCCGGGCGGGGTGATCCTGGTGGATGCCGACAAGTGCACCGGGTGCAAGGCCTGCATGGCGGCGTGCCCCTACGGGGCCCGCTTCGTGGATCCCCGGAGCGGCACCGTGGACAAGTGCACCTTCTGCGTCCACCGGATCGAGAACGGGACGCCCACCACCGCCTGCCAGGAGACCTGCCCCACGCAGAGCATCTACTTCGGGGACCTGAACGACCCGACCAGCGAGATCAGCCGGGTCCTGGACGAGCGGGAGAGCTACACCCTCCTGCCCGAGGCAGGCACCCGGCCCAAGCACTTCTTCCTCCGCTAGAGGCTTCGCCATGAACGAGTTCCTCAGCACCCGGGGCAACGAGCTGGTGGATCCCGGCCTGCACGTGTGGCACGGCGAGGTGGCGGCCTACCTCTTCCTGGGGGGGCTGGTGGCGGGGGTGATGGTCCTGTCAGGGATCCTCCTGCTGCGCGGCGGTGGATCCGGGGAGGGGCGGTCGAAGGCGCTGTCGCTCCTGCCCTGGGCCGCCCCGGTCCTCCTCTCCCTGGGGATGTTCTTCCTCTGGCTGGACCTGGAGAACCCCTGGAACGCCTTCCGCTTCTACCTGGTGCTCCGGCCCACCTCGGTGATGTCGTGGGGAGCCTGGATCCTCCTGGCGATCTATCCGGCGTCCATCCTCCTGGCGTGGCGTGCCTCCCCTGTGGCCCTCCGGGAGACGGGCTTCGACCTGGCGGGACGGCTCGGGGGTCGGGTCCTACACGGGGTCGAGACGGTGGATGCCTGGGTGGATGCCCACACCCGGGCCATCGCCGCTGCCGGCATCCTCCTGGGTGCCGGCCTCGGGGTCTACACGGGGCTTCTGCTCGGCACGATGGCCGCCCGGCCCCTTTGGAACTCCGCCATCCTCGGACCCCTGTTCCTGACCTCCGGCCTCTCCACCGGGGCAGCCTTCATGCTTCTCCACGGCCTCGGGCCCGGGGAGCGCCGGTGGCTGGGCCGGGTGGACATGGGGCTCATCGCCGCCGAGCTGGTCCTGATCGGGATCTGGCTCGTGGGGCTGAACACCGGCGGCGCCGCCTCCCGGGAGGCCGCCGCCCTCTTCCTGGGCGGACCCTACACCGCCGCCTTCTGGACACTGGTGGTGGCCCTGGGGCTGGTGACGCCCCTGGCCGGCGAGTGGCTCGAGGCCCGGCACCGCATCCCCCCGGGACGGGTGGCGGCGGTCCTGGTCCTCATCGGCGGCTTCGCCCTCCGATGGATCCTCGTGTACGCCGGACAGCACTCCGCCTGGGTGGACCAGGTGGCCCTCCGCTGACGGCATCCGGAGACGGACGATCATGCGCGTGAACCAGACGAGAACGATGGACGGCGGCTCCCGGGTGATGGCCGGGCCGGAGGCCCGCCCGTACTGGAATCCCTACCTGGCCGGGGTGCTCCTGGGCCTGACCCTCCTGGCCACCTTCCTGGTGGCGGGGCAGGGTCTGGGGGCCAGCGCCTTCCCCAAGCGCCTCATCGCCCTGGGCGCCGACCAGGTGGCGCCGGCGTGGACGGCCGGGAACCCGTCCATCTCCAGCTACGTGGCCGGGGGCGCCAATCCCCTCCGGAACTGGCTGGTGGTGGAGGTGGTGGGGGTCTTCCTGGGTGGCTTCATCGGCGCCGTGAGCGCCGGACGGTTCCGGAGCACGGTCGAGAAGGGGCCCCGGATCTCGGTGAGGGGAAGACTGCGCTGGGCGCTGGCCGGCGGAATCCTCATGGGCTTCGCCGCGGGCCTCGCCCGAGGGTGCACCTCGGGTCAGGCCCTGAGCGGAGGGGCCCTCCTGGCCACCGGGAGCTGGGCATTCATGGGAATGGTCTTCGTGGGCGGATACGCGTTCGCCTGGTTCGTGAGGAGGCAGTGGACATGAGCGGCATCTTCCCCTTCGTCTTCGGCAGCGAGGAGCTCCGGCTCCTCACGGCCATCGTCCTGGGCTTCCTCTTCGGCTTCTCGCTGGAGCGGGCGGGATTCGGCAACGCCCGGAAGCTGGCGGCCCAGTTCTACGGAACGGACCTGACGGTCTTCAAGGTCATGTTCACCGCCATCCTGGTGGCCATGGTGGGCTACTACACGGTCGCCGGGCTGGGCTGGGTCGACCCGACCCTCATGTGGGTGAATCCCACCTTCCTTCCCGCTCAGGTCGTGGGCGGCTTCCTCCTGGGGGCCGGCTTCATCATGAGCGGCCTCTGCCCCGGGACGTCGGTGGTGTCGGCGGCCTCGGGCCGATGGGACGCCGTGGTGACCATGGGAGGGATCCTCGTCGGCACGCTGGTCTTCGTGGTGGCGGTGGAGGTCTTTCCCGCCCTCGACGCGCTCTACCATGCCGGCGACATGGGCGTCTCGGTCCTGCCGACGCTCCTCGGGGTGCCGCCCATGGCGTTCGCCCTCGGGGTGGTGGTGGTGGCGGGCGTGGCCTTCGTGGTGGCCGAGAAGGTGGAGGCCCACTTCGCCGCGCGGGCCGAGGCCCTGCCGCTGGCTCCCAGGGCCCGGCCTCGGATGAAGCTGCAACTGGCCGGTGCCCTGGCCATCGCGGCCGTTCTGGGGATCGGCGCGGGGTTCGTACCCCGGGCCGAGGCGACGCCGCCTCCTCTGGCCACCATCGATCCCCTGACCCTCGCGGAGGACGTCATCGCCGGGGACGCCGACCTGATGATCCTGGATCTCAGGGACGGGGAACCGGACGCCTATCTCCCCGGGGCTTATCCCGCGGCGGACCCGGAGATGGCGCTCCAACTCCTCCGCTCGGCCCCCGACGGGATGCGCGTCGTGGTCTTCGATGCCCGGGGGACCCTGGAGCGGCTGCCGCCGGAGTGGCCGGCCCGTCTCCGGTACGAGGCCCTGGAGGGTGGGTTCTTCGGCTGGGAGTTCCAGGTCCTCACTCCCGCTCCCGACGCGTCCATCCGGCTCACCGACCGGGACTGGACCGAGCGTCAGCGGCAGATCTCCGCCTACTTCACCGGCGCCGCGGTCGAGAGCTCGGGGGGGATGGCCCCGCCACCGGCGATCCTGGGCGGGAACGCCGGGAAGAAGCCGAAAGGGGGCGGTTGCTAGGTCGCCTGCGGGGGCGAGAAGCGCGCGCGGGCTGCCTGCGAGGCCCGCTGCATCCGCCCCCGCTTCGTTGCGGAACGTCGCCAGAGCGGTGCTATGGCTCGGTCCCGCGCCTCGCCGGGGTGGCGCATCGGGGCCTCTCGGTGCGCCGCCCGCGAGCGCCTCTCG
>DATHRY010000245.1:0-6616 GCA_035464715.1 Longimicrobiales bacterium | reverse complement strand
TCGGTCCGGCGGGTCAGGCCCCCTTGAAGACCCGGTAGGTCAGCAGGAGGAGCATGGCTCCCAGGACCGCCGCGATCAGGGACGGGACGGCCGCCGTGATCCCCAGGCCGCCGGCGGCGAAGCCTCCGATCCAGGATCCGGCGATCCCCAGGAGCATCGTGGCGAACCAGCCTCCCGGATCGGGACCCGGCGTGAGAACCTTCGCCAGGACTCCGATCAGGAGGCCGAAGGCCCCCGCGATGAGGAGGCCGATCACACCTCCGAGGACCACTCCCGTCGCCGTTCCATCCATCCACGCAAACTCCTGTCCGTAGGCTTCCGCCTGTCCAGCCCCGACCGCCGGGGCGCCCCGCCCGCATCCCAGACCGTCGTACCCGGGGCCCCGGAGGATTCAGTAAAGACAGCCTTCCCGCAACCCTGTCGACCGGCGGCTCGCCTCGAACGGGTGGCGGAGGGCGCCGTGTCCCGTTCGTCGAAGCGCGTATCCCGTCCGGCGGCCGAAGGAGCCTTCCTCCTCGGCCTCACCCCGGGACCGGGCAGGGCGGTGCCATCGTCACCGAGGTGCGCCGTCCGCTTGATTCGACGGCGCGGGGATGGCAGCATCTTCCGTCGGGATCGCCGTCACGTCCCCCCGGACCCTGCCCCGACCGTGCACCTCCCCTTCCGGACGCCTTGCCCTTCCCCGCCCGGGCTCGCCACCGCGGGAGGCGGTGGCCGCCCTCGTGGACGCCTATGGCGACCGGGTGTACGCCATGGGCCTGCGGATCTGCCCCAGCCCGTCCGAGGCGGAGGACCTGGTTCAGGAGACGATGGTCGCCGCCCTCCGGAGCTGGCCGGGCTTCAAGGGGGAGGCCCACCCCTACACGTGGCTCTTCCGGATCGCGATGCGGACGTGCCGACGCGTGCACCGGAAGCGGGTGGGGGAGCCGGAGGAGATGATCCCCCTGGCGGAATTGATGGGGCTCAGCGAGGGGTCGGCACTGCGGACGTCGGGGCTCACCGAGGCCATGTCGTCGGAGGCGGACGCGTCCCAGGACAAGGCCCTCCAGGAGGAGGTCCGGCGTCGCCTGGACGGTGCCATCGAGCGGATCCCCCCGTCTACCGCGTGGCCCTCGTTCTGAAGGACATCGCCGACTTCTCGCTCGATGAGATCGCTCAGATCCTCGAGATCCAGGCCGCCACCGCCAAGACCCGGGTGCACCGGGGCCGGCTCCACCTCCGGAGGGCGTTGGACCAGGAAGGACCGTTCGCCTCGCTCCCGTCCGCAACCGTGCCTCGCCAGGTCTGCCTGGACCTCCGGAAGGCCAAACGGACGCCATGGACCGGGGCGCGGACTTCCCGTTCCCCCAAGGGGAGCTCTGCGATCGGTGCGTGGCCCTCTTCCGTTCCCTGGATCTCTCGAAGGGGGCGTGTGCGTCACTGCGGAGCGGCCCCCTGCCTGCTACATTCCGGGAGCGTCTGGCGGCTCTCGGAGACCAACCCTGACGGACGCATCTCCGGGCGGGCCCATATCGGTCGGCCAAGGGCGCGGCGGCCCCTCCGTCCCGGTCCCGGGACCCTCCGCATGCTATTGTGGCACCAACGTCCGGGGAGTTCGTCCCCGAGACATGTGACTCCTGACGGGAGAAGCGGGCTGCAATGACCACAGCAGCGACGGAAGGCGCCTCCGCCACCCGGTGGGCGAAGGTCATCGACCACACCCGGTGTATCGGATGCCACGCATGCTCCACGGCCTGCAAGTCCGAGAACGAGGTCCCCCTGGGCGTCCACCGGACGTACGTGAAGTCCGTGGACGTGGGTGTCTTCCCGACGGCTCGGCGCGCCTTCCAGGTGACCCGGTGCAACCAGTGCGAGAATCCGCCCTGCGTCACCGCGTGTCCCACCGCGGCCATGTATCAGCGCCCCGACGGGATCGTCGACTTCGACAAGTCCATCTGCATCGGGTGCAAGGCGTGCATCGCGGCGTGCCCGTACGACGCCATCTTCATCAATCCCGAGGACCACTCGGCGGAGAAGTGCAACTTCTGCGCTCATCGTCTGGACGTGGGCCTGGAGCCGGCATGCGTGGTGGTGTGCCCCACGGAGGCCATCGTGGTGGGGGACATGAACGACCCCCTCTCCCGACTCGCCGCCTACGTGCACCAGGACGCGGTGACGGTCCGGAGGCCGGAGAAGGAGACCCACCCCAAGCTCTTCTACAAGGGGGCCCACGGCGCCACGCTGGACCCCCTGGCCGCAGAACGCCCCGAGGGCGGGCTCTTCATGTGGAGCGAGCAGGGGGACGTCCCCCACGGCGTCCCGGCGGGCGTGCCGGCCGGGGCGGCGGCGGAGAAGCGGGCCCATGCCCGGCTCCCCGGCGGGGGCGTGGCCGACGCGAATCGAGGAAACTCCTCGGCGGCAGCCATCCTGTCCTACGACGTGCCCCACCGGGCGCCGTGGGACTACCGGGTGAGCCTCTACACCTTCACCAAGTCCATCGCGGCCGGTGTCTTCCTGGTCCCGGTGCTGCTTGCGGCCCTGGGGCAACTCCCGCTCCAGGGGGATCTCTGGAGCTGGGGAGTTCCTCTCCTGGCCGGGGCCTTCCTGGCCCTGACGGGGGTCATCCTCGTCTGGGACCTGGAGCACCCGACCCGGTTCCTCTACGTGCTCCTGAAGCCACAACCCCGAAGCTGGCTCGTCCGGGGCGGGTTCATCATCACGGGGTATGGGGCGGTCCTGGCTCTCCTCTTCCTGGCGAACTTCCTGCCGCTGGAAGGGCTCGAGTGGTGGCTGGTGATCCTGGGGATCCCCCTGGCGGCCATGACCGCCATCTACACGGCCTTCCTCTTCGCGCAGGCCAAGGCCCGGGATCTTTGGCAGTCCCCCCTCCTGCCCCCGCACCTCCTGGTGCAGGCGATCATGGCCGGGGCCGGAGCCCTGATCCCGGTGGCCATCGCGGTGGAGCCGGCGGCCATCATGCCCCTCTCGTGGGTGTTCGCCGGGGCGAACGCGGTGCACCTCCTGATGGTCCTGGGCGAGACGACCCTCACCCACGTCACCACCCACGCCCACCTGGCGCTCCGGGAGATGATCCGGGGACGCTGGGCCCGCTTCTTCTGGGCGTCCGTCGTCCTCGGCCTGGCCGCCTTCACCGTGGTTCCCATGCCCATCGTGGGCGCGGTGACGGGAATGCTGGGCCTCCTGGCCTTCGAACACGCCTACGTGCAGGCGGGCCAGTCGGTCCCCCTCGCGTGATCCGGAGCGAGACATGAGCCTGAACGACCTGACCAAGCGCGTTTCCGCAGCCCGGAAGGCCGCGGAGGAACGAGGCGAGACCTTCTACCCCGGAGCCTCCCGGATCCACCTGGCCGCCTTCCCGCCCAAGGAGCGCTGGAACGACTGGGTGGAGCTGGATTCCAAGTCGTGGCCGAAGCGCGTCGAGAAGCGCTACATGCTGGTCCCCACGACCTGCTTCAACTGCGAGTCAGCCTGCGGGCTCCTGGCCTACGTGGACAAGGACACGCTGCAGGTGCGGAAGTTCGAGGGGAATCCGGAGCACCCGGGATCCCGCGGCCGGAACTGCGCCAAGGGACCCGCCACCTTGAACCAGGTGACGGACCCCGACCGGATCCTCTACCCCCTGAAGCGGGTGGGGGAGCGAGGCGAGGGCCGCTGGGAACGCTGCTCCTGGGACGAGGTCCTGGACAAGCTCGCGGACCGGATCCGGACCGCCATCGAGGAGGACCGCCACGGGGAGATCATGTACCACGTGGGCCGGCCCGGCGAGGACGGCTTCACCGAGCGCATGATCGCCCACTGGGGGATCGACGGACACAACTCCCACACCAACATCTGCTCCTCCGGAGCCCGGACCGGATACCACTTCTGGATGGGGATCGACCGGCCCTCCCCGGACCACGCCAATGCGAAGGTCATCCTCCTGGTGAGCTCGCACCTGGAGTCCGGTCACTACTTCAACCCCCACGCCCAGCGGATCATCGAGGGGAAGAAGAACGGGGCGAAGCTCATCGTCCTGGACACCCGCCTCAGCAACACGGCCACCCACGCCGACCTGTGGCTGTCGCCCCACCCCGGGAGCGAGGCCGCGATCTTCCTGGCGGTGGCCAACCACCTGATCCAGCACGACCTCTACGACCGTGAGTTCGTGCGGAAGTGGTGGAACTGGGAGGAGTACCTTGCCCACGCCCATCCCGACCGGCCCGCCACGTTCGAGGAGTTCGAGGCGGCGCTGAAGGGGATCTACGAGGAGTACACCTTCGCCTTCGCAGAGGCGGAGTCGGGGATCGAGGCCGAGACGCTGGAGGAGATGGCGGAGCTCGTGGCCACCTCCGGCACGCAGCTGTCCACCCACAACTGGCGCAGTGCCGCGGCGGGGAACCTCGGGGGGTGGCAGGTGAGCCGGACCCTCTTCCTGCTCAACGCCCTCACCGGCTCCATCGCGACGCCCGGCGGGACCTTTCCGAACGCCTGGAACAAGTTCGTCCCCCGGCCCATCCACCTGCCCAGGCACCCCCGGGTGTGGAACGACCTCTCGTGGCCCCAGGAGTTCCCCCTGAGCATGATGCAGAGGTCGTTCCTCCTGCGCCAACTGGTGAAGGAGGGACGGGGGACGAGCGACACCTACATCTCTCGGGTGTACAACCCGGTGTGGACCAACCCCGACGGCTTCTCCTGGGTCGAGCTCCTCGGAAATCCGGAGAAGGTCGGCCTCCACGTGGCCCTCACCCCCACCTGGAACGAGTCCGCCTTCTTCGCGGACTACATCGTGCCCATGGGGCACTCCTCCGAGCGCCACGACACCATCTCGTACGAGCAGTACGACGGGCAGTTCGTCTCCTTCCGGCAGCCGGTGCTCCGGGCGGCCCGGGAGCGCATGGGGGAGACCGTGACCGACACCCGGGAGGCCAACCCCGGGGAGGTGTGGGAGGAGAACGAGTTCTGGATCGAGCTGACGTGGCGCATCGATCCCGACGGCTCCATGGGGATCCGCTCCTTCTTCGAGTCGAAGAAGAACCCCGGCGAGAAGATCACCGTGGACGAGTACTACGGGTGGATGTTCGAGCACTCCCTCCCGGGACTTCCGGAGAAGGCGGCCGCCGAGGGGCTCAGCCCCCTGGAGTACATGCGCCGCTACGGGGCGTACGAGGTGCGGAAGAAGGTGGGACAGGTCTTCGCCCGGGAGGTGCCTGAGGAGGAGCTGCAGGACGTCCAGGTGGACGGGCTCGGCCGGGTCTTCACCCGGGCGCCCAAGCCCGCGAATCCCAACGTCGTGCCCTTCCCGCCCATGGCCTCCGACGCCGAGGGCCGCCGGCAGGTGGGCATCCAGGTGGACGGGAAGGCGGTGAAGGGCTTCCCCACCCCCTCGGGGCGCCTGGAGTTCTGGTCCCGGACGCTCCACGAGTGGGGCTGGCCGGAGCTGGCCCTCCCCGCCTACGTGAAGAGCCACGTCCACCGGCAGAACATGGACGAGGACCAGATGGTCCTGATCTCCACCTTCCGGGTGCCGGTCCAGATCCACACCCGGTCCATCAACGCGAAGTGGCTGGACGAGATCGCCCACACCAACCCCCTGTGGATCCACCCCGACGACGCGGCCCGCATGGGCGGCGTCCGCACCGGTGATCTGGTCCGGGTGGAGACCGAGATCGGGTACTTCGTGGTGAAGGCGTGGGTCACCCAGGGGATCCGCCCCGGGGTGGTAGCCTGCTCCCATCACATGGGCCGGTGGAAGCTCCAGGATCCCGCGGGCGCGTCGGAGGTCGCGGGCCAGCGCATCGGGATGGCCACCGTGGACCTCGACCGGGACGGTGCCGAGTGGGGGCTGAGGCGGAAGAAGGGCGTGGAGGCCTTCGACTCCGCGGATCCCGACACGAAGCGCATCTGGTGGACCGACGTGGGGGTCCACCAGAATCTGACCCACGCCGTGCACCCGGATCCCATCTCGGGAATGCACTGCTGGCACCAGGCGGTGCGGGTCCGCCGGGCCGAGCCCGGTGACGCCTATGGGGACATCTCCGTGGATACCGCCCGGTCCCACCACGTCTTCCGGGAGTGGTTGAAGAAGACCCGTCCGGCCCTCGAGGTCTCGCCCGACGGGACCCGCCGACCCTACTGGCTCCTTCGTCCGGTGCGCCCGGAGAAGGAGGCCTACGTCCTTCCGACCCCGGGGGAGGAGGGGGCGTCGACCCCCGAGCCCGAGCCGGCGGCCGGGGACTGAGGGAGAGGCGACGGTATGAAGAACTTCACCGGGAACGGGAGACCGCATCGATCGACGGGCGGGGAGCACGCACCCCCCGCCGGGAGCGTCGGCACCTCGGAGCGGGCCGACCTCCTCCGGGCCCTGGGCGCGCTCTCGGAGGAGCCTCGGCCGGAGCATCAGCGGCTGGCCGACCTCCTGGAGCTCCCCGACGGTCCCGGGGCGGGTGAGTTCACCGACGTCTTCGTCATGAACCTCTACCCGTATGCCTCGGTGCACCTGGGGGAGGAAGGGATGCTGGGGGGGGAGGCCCGGGACCGGGTGGCCGGGTTCTGGCAGGCCCTGGGGATCCGACCGCCTCGGGAACCGGATCACCTGGGGAGCCTGATCGGCCTCCTGGCCGAGCTGGTGGAGCGGGAG
>DATHRY010000244.1:0-5965 GCA_035464715.1 Longimicrobiales bacterium | reverse complement strand
CATCCTGGCGGCGGGCCCCCAGGTCGCCTTCGTCGATCTGGGTGAGTCCCTGACGGGTCTCCGGGTCCTGGAGGTCCTGAGCCAGGACGCCCCGGACCTCCTCCTGATCGCCACGGGACCGAGCCTGCCGGCCGAGTCCCTCCTGAAGGTGATGCGGGCCGGCGTCACGGAGTATCTGCCCCGGCCCGTCGAAGCCGAGGAGACGGCCGAGGCGTTCCAGCGGATCCGGCGGCGGGTCTCCGGAGCCCGGCCGGACGAGCCGCAGGTCCGGGGCGAGGTGACGACCCTGTTCAGCCCCAAGGGCGGCGTGGGCGTGACCACGCTGGCGGTGAACCTCGCCGTGAACCTCCACCAGCAGACCGGCGAGCCCACCATCCTGCTCGACCTCTCGCCGTCGCTCGGGACGGCGGCCCTCACGATGGGCCTCCAGCCCCGCTACTCCTACCTGGACGTCATCCAGAACTTCCACCGGCTCGACGAACAGCTCTTCCGGTCGTTCCTGGACGTGCACGAGACCGGCGTCCAGGTGCTGGCCTCGCCCCCCCGGGCCGAGGATCCCGCGGGCCCGAACATGGACGAGGTCATGGGCCTCCTCCGGCTGTGCCGGAAGCACTTCGCCTTCGTGGTGGTCGACGCGGGACACACCCTGACGAACGGGGCCGACGTGGCCCTCATGGAGGCCGACCACAAGCTCTGGGTCTCGACCCCCGAGCTGCCCACCCTGAGGAACCTCAAGCGGACCCTCGAGCTGGTGGGCGACCACGGGCGCCAGAACGGCAAGACGCCCAACCGCCTGATCCTGAACCAGTACGCGGACGGGATCGGGATGAGCCAGGACGAGGTCAAGAAGGGCCTCGGGCTCCACGTCGACCTGGTCATCGAGCGGAACTCGGACCTGGTGGCGGAGAGCATCAACCTGGGCCAGCCGGCCATCCAGATGCGGCGGTCCGCGTTCCGGAACTCCATCGACGATCTGACGCTCCGGGTGGCCGGGCGCTCCCGGCTGAAGCACCGCCGTGCCGGATTCATGGAATCACTGCTCAAGCCGTTCCGGTCCTCGGGCCCGGCGGCCAAGAAGGAAGGTGACCGATGAGCGGTTGGGACAGTACCTCTGGAGGCGCCTCCAACTCCTCCTCCCCCGACGTGCTGGGGCTGCCGGAGATCAAGGCCCGCATCCACAAGAAGCTCCTGGGCAGGCTGAATCTGGCCAACCTGGAGCAGGTCAGCCGGGAAGAGGCCACCCGGGCCATCCGGTCGGCGATCCAGGACCTGCTGGTTCAGGAGCGCGAGGACGTCGCCCTCAACGTCAAGGAGCGGGAGCTCCTGCAGGCCGAGATCGTCGACGAGATCTTCGGGCTCGGCCCTCTGGAGCCCCTCATGAAGGACCCGGAGGTCTCGGACATCCTGGTCAACACGTACAAGGACGTCTGGATCGAGAAGCACGGGAAGCTCTTCCCCACGGACATCCGCTTCAAGGACGATCGCCACCTCATGCAGGTGATCGACCGGATCGTGTCCGGAGTGGGCCGGCGCATCGACGACTCGTCGCCAATGGTCGACGCCCGTCTGCCCGACAACTCCCGGGTGAACGCGATCATCCCGCCCCTGGCCATCGACGGGCCCCACGTCTCGATCCGGCGCTTCAAGCGGGACGTCCTCAGCGACGAGGACCTCCTGGGCAAGGACACCTTCACCCGGCCCATGCTCGAAGTCCTCAAGGCCATCGTCCTGGGACGCCTCAACATCCTCATCTCCGGCGGAACCGGTGCCGGTAAGACGACGCTCCTGAACGTGCTGTCGTCCCACATCCCCGTGGACGAGCGCATCGTGACCATCGAGGACTCGGCGGAGCTCCAGCTCCGGCAGCCCCACGTGGTCCGGCTCGAGACCCGTCCTCCGAACGTGGAGGGCCGGGGTGAGGTGACGGCCCGCGCTCTGGTGGTGAACTCCCTCCGGATGCGCCCGGACCGGATCATCGTCGGTGAGGTCCGGGGCGGCGAGGCCGTCGACATGCTCCAGGCCATGAACACCGGCCACGACGGGTCGCTGACCACCGTCCACGCCAACACGCCCCGGGACGCCCTGAACCGGCTGGCCACCATGGTCGCCATGGCGAACCTCAACCTGCCGGAGAAGGCGGTCCGCCAGCAGATCGCCAACGGCATCCAGGTGGTCCTCCAGGCCAGCCGTCTCTCCGACGGAAACCGGAAGCTGATGTCCATCTCCGAGGTCGTCGGCACCGAGGGCGATGTCATCACCATGCAGGAGATCTTCACCTTCGAGCGGCAGGGACTGGACGAGGAGGGCAACGTCCTCGGTCGGTTCCGGCCCACCGGGATCCGGCCCAAGTTCGCCGACACCCTCAAGGCCCGGGGCGTCGAGCTCGCCGGCGCCCTCTTCCTGGAGCGTCCGGCCGACAACGACTCCGGACCGGCCGTCGCCAACGACGGAGGGAGGTGGTAGTGGAGTTCCCGGTCCAGATCACCGCGGTCCTCGTCTTCACGGCGGCCGTCTTTGCGACCCTGGCCCTCGCCCTCGTCTGGGAGGTCTTCCGGGACTGGCAGAAGCGGCGCCAGGTGGCCAAGCGCATCGAGCCGGTGCTCAAGCGCGTGGAAGCGGGCGAGCAGGGGAAGGCGGACGAGCTCGTCCGCCAGTTCCAGGGCGAGGAGAGCTTCCTCGGGGAGCTCGCCGCGGCGCTGCCCGGCGTCCGGCGTTCCGAGAAACTCCTGCTGGAAGCCCGGGTGGACTGGAAGCCCGAGACGCTGCTCCTGGTCAGCACGGGCCTCGGGTTCGGCTTCGGCGCTGCGACGCTGCTCGCCTCCGGCATGCTGCTCCTGGGGTTGATCTTCGCGGTGGTGGGCGCCTCCCTGCCCTACCTGTACCTGCGCCGCAAGGCGGTGATGCGGCTCCGCATGTTCGAGGAGGAGTTTCCCGAGTCCATCGACCTGCTGACCAGGGCGATCCGGGCGGGCCATCCGCTGACGTCGGGCATGGCCATGGTGGGCGCCGAGGGGCCGCCGGTCGTGGCCGAGGAGTTCCGCCGGACCTTCGAGGAGCAGCGTTTCGGGCTGCCCTTCCCCGACGCCCTGCTGGGCATGGTGGACCGGGTGGACCTGGTGGACGTCCGCATCTTCGCCATCGCCATCCTCATCCAGCGTGAGGTGGGCGGCAACCTGGCCGAGATCCTGGACAACCTGGCGGAGACCATCCGCGGGCGCTTCTACATCCGCCGACAGCTCCGGGTCTACACCGCCCAGGGGCGCATGAGCGGGTACGCCCTGGCGGCTCTCCCCGTGGCCGTGGGTCTGATCACCTTCCTGCTCCAGCCCGACTACTTCAGCCTGCTGTTCACCACCGCCATGGGCCAGGCCCTGGTGGTGACCGCGGTGCTGCTGCAGTTCATCGGCGTCTTCTGGATCCGCAAGATCATCAACATCGAGATCTGATTCCATGCTCGTCCTCGTCATCGTCAGCGCAGCCCTCACCGTGGGCCTCATGGTCTTCGGCCTGGCCAACCTCACCCCGGCACGCTCCCGTGCGGTGAAGTCCCGGATGGCGGAGATGGGGCTGGACGGGCTCCTGACGCAGGACGAGGTCGCCCGGCGGCGCCGTGAAGGCAGCCGGCTTCAGGACATCCTGCAGTACATCGGCGAACGGATGGAGCGCCGGGGGAACGACTGGGGCCGCCTCCGCCGCCGCCTCATCCACGCCGGGTTCCGGGAGCCCCGGGCCGTCCCGCTCTTCCTGGGCATCCGGTACGGCGCCACCATCCTCCTCGGCCTGTACGGGCTCTTCATCGGCACCGCGGCCGACGTGTCGGGCGTCTTCGCCCTCATCGCAGGCGGCGTCTTCCTCTTCGCGGGATGGTTCCTCCCCGGCTTCCTGCTGAGCGCCAGGATCTCGCGGCGGCAGAAGGAGCTGCAGAAGGGCCTGCCGGACGCCCTCGACCTCCTGGTGATCTGCGTGGAGGCGGGGCTCGGTCTGAACCAGGCGCTGGTCCGGGTGGCGGCCGAAGTCCGGCACGAGAGCAAGATCATGGCGGAGGAGCTGGCGATGACCAACCGCGCCATCCGCGCCGGCACGCCCCGGGACCAGGCCCTCATGGACTGGGCGGAGCGCACCGGCGTCCCGGACATCCGGTCGCTGGCCACGATGCTGGTGCAGACCGAGCGCTTCGGTACCTCCATCGCCCATTCCCTCAGGGTCCACGCCGAGACGATGCGCCAGAAGCGCCGTCAGCGGGCCGAAGAGGCGGCGGCGAAGACCACCATCAAGATGATCTTCCCGCTGGCGATCTGCATCTTCCCCGCTCTATTCGTCGTGATCCTGGGCCCGGCGTTGATCAGCATCGTCCAGACCCTGGCGCAGATGGGGTGACGATGGCCGCGACCATGCGAATCATGAACCGGACGCGGGGCACGGTGCTCGGCACCAACGTCGTCCTGGCCGACACCTGGTGGGGCCGCCTGCGGGGCTTCCTCGCCCGGCCGCGACCCGCCCAGGGGGAGGGCATCCTCCTGTCGCCGTGCGGCGCCGTGCACACCTTCGGCATGCGGTTCGACCTGGACGTGATCTTCCTCGACGCCGCCGGGGACATCCTCGCGTTGGAAGAGAACATGGCGCCCTGGCGCACGTCCCCACGGGTGGCCGGTTCCCGGTACGTTCTCGAGGTGCCGGCCGGGACGGTCCAGGCCACCGGCACCGCCGTCGGCGACACCTGTGCCTGGACCCGCGTGGAGCGCCCCGAACGCCCCAGTCTCCAGGAGACTCCTTGAATACGACAGGTAGCGCAGAGGCATTCCCCGGACCCCACGACGACCCCGGGCCCGAGCCCTCCGTCATAGAGGATGCTCCGGCCCCGCCCAGGCGCCGGTACCGGCCCCCCGTCCCCGAGACGGTGGCCGACACAGGGCTGTCCGAGTCCCAGATCACGGACCTGCTGCTGAAGATCCTGCACCAGCAGGGCGCGTTGCAGGGCGACCGGCTGGCGGCGGAGATCGCGCTGCCCTTCGTCCTCATCGACGACCTGCTGCTCACGGCCCAGCAGCGGCACTTCCTGGAGGTGCTCGAAGCCCACGGCCATGGTCGGGGCGGGTACACCTTCACCCTGACCACCGAGGGCCGGGCCCGGGCGCAGGCGGCGCTGGAGGCGAGCCGCTACGTGGGCCCCGCCCCCGTGCCCCTCGATCAGTTCAAGGTGGCGCTGGAGCACGAGTCGGTGAAGGACGAGGACGTCCGCATCGACGCCCTGGAGGCGGCCTTCGCGGACCTGGTCCTCCCGGACGGCGTCATGGACGCTCTGGGCCCGGCGCTGAACTCCGGAGGCTCCATCTTCCTCCACGGGGCGCCGGGGAATGGCAAGACCGCCATCGCCGAGCGCGTCGGGACGCTGACGTCGAGCACCATCTTCCTCCCCCGGGCGCTCATGATCCAGGGGAACATCATGATCCTCTACGACCCGGTGTACCACCACCCGGCCGAGGAGGACCCCTCCGACCGGACGGCGATGGGCCAGTCGGCGATCTTCCGGGACGGGCCCGACTTCGACCAACGCTACATCAAGGTCCGTCGGCCCACCGTCTTCGTCGGTGGTGAGCTGACGCTGGATCAGCTGGATCTGCAATACGACCCGTACTCGAAGGTCTACCAGGCGCCCTTCCAGCTGAAGGCGGCGGGCGGTGTCCTCATCATCGACGACTTCGGTCGTCAGCGGATGAGGCCCGAGGAGCTTCTGAACCGGTGGATCGTTCCGCTGGAGAAGGGCTTCGACAACCTGACGCTCCACTCCGGGATCAAGTTCCCGGTGCCCTTCGACTGCATCCTGATCTTCGCCACCAACCTCAATCCGAGAGACCTGGTGGACGAGGCGTTCCTGCGTCGGATCCAGTACAAGGTCGAGGTCCGGAGCCCCACTCGAGAGGCCTTCGAGGGGATCTTCCGGATGAACTGCGAGGAGTTCGGCGTG
>DATHRY010000243.1:0-2423 GCA_035464715.1 Longimicrobiales bacterium | reverse complement strand
ATGGCGCAAGGTGGGCGACTCGGGACCACTCGTGGCAGACAGCCCGCCGGTACGGATCCAGGCCCGGGCGCCGGAGGGATCGCCTCAGCGGAGACGCTCCAGGACGCCTCGCATCCGCTGGATCTCCGCGGTCTGGTCGGCATCCACGTGCGAGGCGAACTGGAAGATCTCGGACTCCTGACCCCCTCCCCGGGCGGAGAACAGGGCCTGCACCATGACGATGGCTCCCTCGTGGTGCTGGATCATGGACTCCAGGAAGAGGCGGTCGAACTCGGCCCCCCGGGCGGCCCGGAGGCGGTCCATCTGCTCCGGGGTGAGCATGCCCGGCATCATGGCCATCCCGGCCATTCCATCGCCCCCGGCATCGGCACCTCCACCTGCACCCGCGGAATCGTGGCGGTGCTCCCCACCGGCTCCGTCACCGCCGGAAGCCCCGTCCCCCGTGGCCATGGACCGGGCCACCCCGGCCTCCATCCCCCCGCGCCAGTCCGGGACCGCCTGATCCCGCTCCCGGAGCCAGCGCTCCATCAGGGCGATCTCGTCCCGCTGGGAGATCTCCATCCGGAGGGCCATCTGTCGGACCGCCTCGGTGGTGGCGTGGCGCTCCACCAGCGCCGTCATCTCCAGCGCCTGGGCGTGGTGGGGGATCATCCCCTGCATGAAGCGGACGTCGGCCTCGGTCCAGGCGACGCCGCCGAGCACGTCCAGGTCGTCGGTGCCGATGGTCCGGGTGCGCTCACCCGGGGCGCCGGGCTGGACCATGGGGGCGCCCGACCGAGATCCCTCGTCGGCGGGGGGTGACTCCGACACGGGGCCTGCGGCGCCGGAGGTCGAGGAACCGGACGCGCAGGCCTGCAACAGGACCAGGGACAGCGCGCAGACGAGGCGGGGCATGAGGTGGAGGCGGGGGGCAAGGGACGGACCTTCGGAGGACACCGACACCGATCCTGTACGAGCCAGGCTCGCCATCGGTTCCCGGACAGGTACCCCGACCGGACCGGCACATCCAGGGGATCACGAATCCGTCCGTTTGGCGGGTTTCCCGCGAAATTGTCGCTATTCCCGGCCGAGCCCGTTCCCACCCCTGATGCCGGAAGGCGACTCATGCCTGCAAGACGACCGATGCATAAGCGCTCCCACCCCCGAGTCCGTCGCAGCAGTCGCACCTCCGTGCACCGGGGCAACCAGGAGGATTCCATGCCGGTCGCCTTCGCCCGACGCTCCGCCCTGACGGCATTCGCTCTCGCGGCCCTCTGCCTCGTCGTGTACGCCTGTAGCGACACCCCGACGGAGCTCGTGCCACCCTCCTCCGGGTTCCAGACCGTCTCGGGACCCGGTGCCGACGCGAGCGCTGCCTGTTCGCCGGTCCTCACGGTGCCCCTCCTCGCGGATGGTGGTGCCTTCGAGGTGGGGTCGGTGCGGGTCGCCAACGACGAGGCGGACGTGTACGTGACGTTCGAGACGACCGACGGGTGGGAGATCACCACGAGCCACCTCTTCGTCGGGGACGAGGGCGACCGGCTTCCGGTCACGGGTGGCGGTACGCCACGGGTCGGCCGCTTCCCCTGGGCCAGCAATCACGTGGAAGGCACCACGTCGTACACCTATGCGGTCTCCAGGGCCGACTTCGACGCCGCGGATCTTCTCACGGTCGCCGCCCACGCCGACGTGCGGCGCGGTGACCAGATGGAAGGGGCATGGGCCGACGGGGACCCCATCGGATCCGATCGGTCGTGGGCGACCGCGTTCAGCTACGATCCGGTGGAGTGCGCGTCGGAGTTGTTCACCGTGGCCGGAGGCGGAGTCCTCATCCTCGACGCGCCGCTGGGCCCCGTCGAGCTCTCGGTACCGCCGGGCGCGGTCTCCAGCGATGTCCAGATCACGGTGCAGGTGGTGGATGCATCGACGCTGTCGCTGCCCAGCGCATCCTCGTCGTCGCCGAGCGCGACCCCGACGTCCGCCGGTCCGGCCACCGCTGCGCAGCTCGGCTCGGTCATCGTGGCCGGGGATTACGCATATGACTTCGGTCCGGACGGGCTCGAGTTCAACGAGCCTGTAACGCTCACTCTTCCCTACGACGACCAGGCTCTGCCGGAGGGAGCGTCGGAGGAGGACGTGCAGGTCTTCGTCACCAACGCGATCTTCGCCGCATTCGAGAGCACCGTCGACGTTGTCGCGAACACGGTGTCGGCTCAGATCGACCACTTCTCCGGCTACTTCCCGGGCGTGGATACGGCGATCGAGGCGGATCTGGCGGTGACGCGCCTTCTGGAGCCGACCGGTCCCTTCGGCGTCGGGGACGTCATCGAGTACGGCGCCGACGTGGAGAACCTCGGGCCCGACGACGTGCCGGGGGCGACCTTCACCTGGACCGCCTTCGGGGACGTGATCCTCGACGGTGTCTTCGGCCTTTGCTCCGAAAT
>DATHRY010000242.1:0-6761 GCA_035464715.1 Longimicrobiales bacterium | reverse complement strand
CCTCGCCCAGGAGGTTCACGGCGAACGCCCCCGACTCCAGGATGGCCCGGTGCGAGGCGGAGCCGTGGTCGATGCAGACCAGGAGCAGGAGAGGCTCCAGGGAGACCGAGGTGAGGGAGTTGACCGTGAGCCCTACCGGTGCGCCGTCCAGGCCTTTGGCCGTGACGACGGCCACGCCGGTGGGGAAGGAGCCCATCACCGTGCGGAAGCGAAGTGGATCCAGGGCGGGATTTCCGGTGTCCTTCATGGGTGAAGCCCGGGAGGTTGAGGTCTGAAGCCCTGGTGGAGATGGGTGGCATCGAACCCCGCGCAGGGGTAGCTTCCCCTTCCTCCGGAGGGTGGGGCCTCGCCTCCCCGACACTGCCCGCTAACCGACGATCTCCTGTGTCCGGTCCGACCACGCGCAGTCTTGCCGCGCTGATGATTGTACTTGTCGGCTCTGCCTGCGACAACGTGGAATGGGGTGGCATGACGGTCGCCCTCCAACCTCCGCCCGAGAAGGTGGATTCCACCGCGGTGGGCGATTCCGCGTCGGTGGAGGAGCCCTCGGGCCCGGTCCTGCCCCGGGGCCCGGCGGTGTTCATGGGAGAGCGGCTCGAAGGGAATCGCGTCCGCATCCGTCCCGTGGCGGAGATCGGGCGGGACACGCTCATGACGCTCCCCCGGGACATCGACGTCCCGGGCTCCTCGGAGCTGTTCGCCAGAGAACGCATGGCGACGGGGACCGCCTTCACCCTCTTCGCCGAGGGCACCCGCGTCGGAACCGTGCGCCTGGACAGCATCGCCACACAGCCGGGGCTCTGCTCGCCGGTTCCCGTCGGGTTCGGCACACTGGAGATGGTCCCCGACGCCAACGCCGCCACCCGCTTCATCGCCGTGAGCCAGGAGGCGGCCGGGAACCGGCCCTACGCCCCCTTCGTCGCGCCGGACCACGATTTCCAGCAGCGCACCACCGCCTTGGAGATGGCGGCTCAGGCGATTCGCCAGACCGGGGCCACCTTCCCCAACTCCATCCTGGACATGCGGGCCGACATGCAGGCCCTGCCCATGGACGGCGATCCGAGGGGCGCCTTCGCCGGGACCTTCCTCTACCAGGACGCGCTCCGGATCGGCGAATCCCTCACCGAGGCGGCCTACGACATCTTCATCCTCGGCGTCGCTACTGGATCCGGGTATCGCATGGGCTACCTGGACTACCGGCCCGTGACCCAGGGGAAGGGCGCCCAGCGCTTCTTCGAGTCGGCGGACTGGGACGGCGACGGCGAGACCGAGGTCCTCGTCGAGCTGTTCGGCAGCCAGTCCCGCTGGATGATGGCCCTGGACCGCCGGGACGGCACCTGGTTCAAGTCCTTCGAGGAGAGCTGCGAGCCCCTCTCCGTCGCACCCTGACCCGTGGGGACCCGGCGGCGGGCCCTGCCGGGGCTCCTCGTCCTGGGCCTCTGGGCCGGGGTGGCGTGCGGAGGTGAGTCCGGGCCGCCCGCCGGAGGGGCAGCGACGGACGGCGCCGCCGGCCAGGCGTCCCCCGCCCCCGACGGACCCGAGGGGGCAACCGGCGTCGTCCTCGTCGGTCACGGCGGCGACACCCTTCGGCTCGCCGGCCCCGCCCGTCGCGTCGTCTCCCTGGTCCCCTCCGCCACCGAGGCCCTGATCCGACTGGGGGGCCTGGAGCGTCTGGCGGGCCGCACCGACTACGACACGGCCCCCGAGGTCGCGGACCTTCCAAGCGTGGGCGGAGGGCTGGAGCCCAACCTGGAGATCCTGCGGACGCTGGAGCCGGACGTGGTCGTGGCCTTCGCCGGGGAGTCCGACGCCCGGACAGCCCGGGTCCTCCGGGACCTGGCCATTCCCGTGCTGGAGATCCGCCCCAGCGGGATATCGGACATCCGGACCATGATCCTCCAGATGGGCGAGCTCATCGGTGCCGGCGACGCGGCCCGGGACATGGTCGCCGGGATCGACGGGACACTGGAGGAGATCCGGACCGCCGTGGCGCCCTTCCCCCCGGTCCGCATGGTCTACCTCCTCGGCGGCACGCCGCCCCTGGCAGCGGGCCCCGACACCTTCCTGTCCCAGCTCGTGGAGGTCGCCGGCGGACAGAACGTCCTCCGTGATCTCGGATCCCTGTACGCCCCCGTGAGCCCCGAGGTGCTCCTGGACAGGGAGATCGACGCGGTCCTGACGACCCGGGGCTCCCGGATCGACGCCCGCCTCCTGGAGGGGCGGCGCGTCGTGGAGCTGCCGGGAGACGTGGAGATCCCCGGGCCCGACGTCGGGGAGTCGGCCTGGCTCGTGGCCCGGGCACTCCACCCGGAGTTGGCGGAACGGGGCCGGTGACTCAGGGGCGTCGGCTCGCGGCGGTCGGCCTCGTGGCCGCGCTGGTCCTGCCCCTCGGCCTGTTCGTGGGGTCGGTGGGCCTGACCCCCGGGGAGGTGCTGGCGGTCCTGACCGGGGGAGGCACCGAAACTCAGCAGGACCTGGTCCTGCAGTTCCGGCTGCCCCGCCTCCTGCTGGCCTCGATCCTCGGGGGCGGACTGGCCCTGGCCGGGGCCACCTTCCAGGCGCTGCTCCGCAATCCCCTGGCCGAGCCCTACATCCTGGGCGTGTCGGGCGGGGCGGCGGTGGGTGCGGTGGCGGCCCTGGCCCTGGGGTGGGCCACGTTGGCGTCCTGGTCTCTTCCCCTGGCGGCCTTCGCCGGGGCCCTGCTGGCCATCGTCCTGGTGTTCCGGGTGGCCACCGCGGCCGGCCGTGCCCTGGACGTCCGGGTCCTCCTCCTGGCCGGTGTGGTGGTCGGCGCCTTCTTCTCTGCGGTGATCTCCTTCATCCTGGCGGTGTCCGACGCCCGCACGATCCGGAGCGCCGTACTCTGGATGATGGGGACCACCGCCGGAGCGGACTGGGGATCGGTGGCGGTGGCGGCCGCCTACACGCTCCCCGCGGCCTTGGTCCTCCTGGCCCTGGCGCGGCCGTTGAACGCCCTGTCGGTGGGCGAGGAGACGGCGCTCTACCTGGGGACCGAGGTGGAGCGGGTGAAGCGGATCGCCTTCGCCGCCGCGTCCTTGGTCACCGCCGCCGGGGTCGCCGTCGCCGGCGTCATCGGCTTCGTGGGACTGGTGGTACCCCACGGCCTCCGGTTCGTGGTGGGATCCGACCACCGGGTCCTCCTCCCGCTCTCCTTCCTGGTGGGCGCGGCATTCCTGACGGCGGCCGACACGGTCGCACGGGTGCTCCTTTCGCCGACCGAGATCCCCATCGGCGTCGTGACCGCCTTCGTGGGCGTCCCGATCTTCCTGATCCTCCTGCGCCGGAGCACCCTGGGATGAGCCGGAAGGTCGGCCGATGAGCCGCAGCAACTCGCACTCCCGGTGCGGAGGTGCGCTGTGAGGATCGAGGTCCGGAACCTCACCGTCCGCTACCCCGGGGCCCACCGGGCTGCCCTGGGGGACGTGTCCTTCACCGTCCCCGCCGGCACCCTCTTCGCCGTCCTGGGACCGAACGGATCGGGAAAGTCGACCCTGGCCCGGGCCGTCCTCGGCGCCGTGGACGTCCAGAGCGGCGAGGTGCTCCTGGACGGAACGCCGCTGGGGACCTGGAAGCGGCGGGACGTGGCCCGCTCGGTGGGGGCCGTGTCCCAGTCCGAGCCCCTTCCGTTCCCCATGACGGCCCGGGAGCTGGTGGCCATGGGGCGGTACGCACACCTGGGTCCTCTGGCGTCCGAGGGAGAGGCCGACCGGGAAGCCATCGCCGGAGCCTTGGAGCGGTGCGACGTCCAGGGGCTCGCGGACCGGCGGGTGCAGACCTTGTCCGGCGGCGAGCTCCAGCGGGTCCGGATCGCCCGGGCCCTGGCTCAGCAGCCCCGTGCGCTGATCCTCGACGAGCCCACCTCCAGCCTCGACATCCGCCACGAGATGGCCATCATGGAGCTCCTGCACGGATCGGCGGAGTGCGGGATCACCGTCGTGCTCATCACGCATCACCTGGATCTGGCGAGTCGCTTCGCCGACCGCATCCTGCTGCTGGACGAGGGCCGGGTCGCCGCCGAGGGCGCCCCGCAGGAGGTTCTGCAGCCCGACACGCTGGGCCGTGTATACCGATGGCCCGTCGTGGTGGAGCGGGACCCCCTCACCGGGAGCCCCCGGGTCGTCCCCGTCCGACCGGACGGGCCGGCCTCCGACGGGAGGGATTGAACGGGGCCGGGTCCGGACGGTTCGTGCGTCGCGCCACCGACGGCCGCCAAGGTGCGTCAGGACCCCGCGGCCCGGCCCGGTCGTCGGCCGGCGCCCCGCGAACGAACCCGAGGAGGCCACGGTCCGGGATGCGGCCCGGAGGGCGCGTGGATCAGCCCGTCCCGTCGTCCGTCCGCAGCGCGGCGTAGCTCTCCCAGCGGGACCGGGCGATCTCGCCGGCCTCCAGGGCCTCCAGGACCGCACAGCCCGGCTCCGCCATGTGTGCGCATCCGCGGAAGCGGCACTCCGCCCTCCGTTCCCGGATCTCCGGGAAGCAGTCCTCCACCTCGTCGGCGGGAACGCCCCACACCCCGACGTCGCCGAAGCCGGGGGTGTCGGCCACGAGCCCGCCGAAGGGGAGGGCCAGGAGCCGTGAGCGCACCGTGGTGTGACGCCCCCGCCGCACCCGCCGTGAGAGCTCGCCGACCCGGAGGTCGAGGTCGGGGGCCAGGGCGTTGAGCAGGGAGGATTTCCCCACGCCGGAGGCGCCGATGAGGGCCGACGTCCCCCGGGACAGGGCCGTGCGGAGGGCATCCAGCCCCCCGTGGCTCTCGGCGCTCACCGGAATCACCGGGTAACCCAGGGGCTCGTAGACGCCGCGGATCCGCTCCACGGGGACCTCCGTGTCCGGGAGGTCGACCTTGTTCACCACCACCGTGGCGGGGATCCCGTTGGCCTCGGCGATCACCAGGAGGCGGTCCAGTTGGGCCAGGCGCGGCTCCGGGTCCCGGGCGGCCACCACGGCGAACATCCGGTCCAGGTTCGCAGCGATGATCTTGGGTCGGTGCTCCGAGTGCCCCTGCCGCGTGATCACCGAAGCCCGGGGCAGGACGGCCTCGATGGACCAGTCCCCGTCCTCGGCGCTCCCCTCCACCTCGGCGACCTCGACCCGGTCCCCGATCACGACCCGATCCCCGACCCGGGCCTGCCGCTTGACCCGTCCCCTCAGGACGGCGTGGACGGTGCGGCCATCGTCGAGCAGCACGTCGTAGCCCCCACCACCGGACGCCGAGACGACGCCGCTCGTCATGGGGGAGACGCACGAACGCCCCCCGGGCGGCATGCCACCCGGGAGGCGTCGTGGTTGTCCCGGTGCGCGTTCAGCACGCGCACCCGCTTCGGATCATGCGGCGAAAGACTCCAGCGCGTCGCCCTTCGCACCCTCGCGCAGTCGGCGGAGGGCCCGATCCCGGAGCTGTCGGATCCGCTCCCGGGTCACGCCGAGCATGTGGCCGATCTCCTCGAGGGTGTGCTCACGCTCCCCCTCCAGCCCGAAGTACAGCCGGAGGACCCGGGCGTCCCGGGCCTCGAGGGTCGAAAGCGCCTCCGTGACGGCCTCGGTGAGCAGCCGGCTCTCCACCTCGATCTCCGGCTCGGCGGCCTCTTCGGTGATGAAGCGCTCCACCAGCTGCGAGTCCTCCGAGTCCCCGATGGGCGCGTCGAGACGGATCTCGGCGGCGTTCAGGGTCTGCAGAGACTCCACGAGCTCCGGGGTGAGGTCGGTGGCCTTGGCGAGCTCCTCCGAGGACGGCTCACGCCCGAGCTCCTGCTTCAGCCGCTCCTTCTCCCGGAAGATCCGGGCGAGGTCGCTGGCACGATTCAGGGGCACCCGGACCGAACGGCCGTGGTTCGCCAGAGCCGCCAGGATCGCCTGACGGATCCACCACACGGCGTAGGAGATGAACTTCACGCCCTGGTCCGGATCGAACTTCCGGGCAGCGGTGACCAGCCCGACGTTCCCTTCCTGGATCAGGTCCGTGAGGGACACGCCGCGGTTCTGGTACTTCTTGGCCACGCTGATCACGAACCGGAGGTTGGCCCGAGCGAGCTCCTGCACCGCGTCCTCGTCGCCGGCCTGGGCCCGCGCCCCGAGGATCTTCTCCATCTCCGGGGTGATGAGCTCGTGGCGGGACACGTCCCGGAGATACTGGTCGAGGGCGGTCTGCTCCTCGACCGATGCGTCGAACCCGGTGAGGACGTTGCCACGACCCTTGCGCTTTCGGACGCCCTTCTTGGCGTTCTTCGGAGCAGTGGTTCCGGCCATCATCTATCTCCATCGACCGGCCTCTGTGGCCGGCCTTCAATGAGTCGGCGCCGGTGGTGAACACGGCGCCGAGGTTACAAAGCCCTGGAAGATCCCAGGACCTGCGTCTTCCGTCAAGGCTTGGACCCCCTCCGTCCGCAGGTGTTCCACCCCTGCGGTACCCCGGCCGAGGAGCCTCCCGGCACGGCGTTCCGTGGCACTTCGGACGGCCCGTGGAGCTGGTGTGCGCGTACCTTGGCCCCCCCCGCCGGGCGTCAGAATGGCAGAGCGGGACCACGACCCGGCCGGCCCCGCATGATGGACCGTCCAAGGCCGCCTCGCGCCGGGGCGGATCAGTGCGCTTACCCCCACGCCACGCACCAGCGGCCGGCCCCCACGACGAGACCCGTTCCGTCATTGCTCGGGACCCGCGAGCCAGGGTAGAGTCCCCCATGACGAACGACAAGAGCCGCATCGTGCGGGACCCCCTCTGGAACACCATCCGCCTCACCTCC
>DATHRY010000241.1:0-7693 GCA_035464715.1 Longimicrobiales bacterium | reverse complement strand
GGGGAAGCCGAACCCGTCCATGAGGTCGATGACCTCGCGGGTGGTGGTGGCCAGCCCCCCCAGTGAGCCCCGGGGCGCCATGGAGCGGATGAAGATCCCCGGGTCGGTGGCCAGGTCTGTCATCCGGATGCGATCGCCCAGGAGCGCGCCCCCCGAGTAGGGCGACGTCGGATCCACCGCCACGATGCCGACCCGCTCGTCCCGCTCGCGCCAGCGCTGGGAGAGGGCGGCCACCAGGGAGGACTTCCCCGCCCCCGGCGGCCCGGTCAGGCCTACCCGCTTCGCCCCGAGACCTCCGACCAGCACCTGATGGAGGAGCTCCTGGAACCCGGGGCGCTCGTTCTCCACGACGCTGATCGCCCGGGCCAGGGCGATGCGCTTGCCGCCCCGGAACTGCTCCAGGAGCGCCGGGATGTGGGAGGGGGCACCGGCCATCGGACTCGGGGTTCGGCGGACACGCGAACGGTCCGACCCTGGGGCCGGACCGGGACGTTCAAGGGCGGCGACTCGAAGATCCGGTCGCGAAACGCTCCACGACGGCGGACGCACCGCACAAGGCTACAGACATCTCACGGGCGATGGAAGCGTCAGCGCCGGCTCCAGTCCTGGTTCGGCCGCACGCCCCGGGCGTGCCGCAGGGGGTTCTCCAGGAGGTGGGTGGGCAGGACGAAGACGAGGACGAACATGAAGAGGGAAGCCCCGAAGCCCCCTGCCAGGAGCCACCAACTCCGGATCGAGATGAAGAGGATGGCGGTGATGATGGCGGTGGCGGTGGCGAAGATCGACAGGAGGATCCGGCGGGACTGCAGGAGGAGGAAGCGCTCCTGGCTCTGCAGGTCCTGGGGGTGGACCCGGAAGCGGAGCTCCTCCCGCTCGGCCCGGGTCACGAGCTCCCGCATGGACCGCAGCGTGGTCTGGGCCTCGTCGATGACGTTCTTCGCCAGGGCCGCCGGTTCGCGCCCGGTCATCCGGAGGATGTCCCCCCGGTAGCTGCGGATCACACCCCGCATGAACTGGAGCCCGTTGAAGCGCTCGTCGTACCCGAAGCCGATCCCCTCGAGGAGAGCCCCTGCCCGGAAGAAGTAGACGAGCTCCTGGGGGAGGATCAGGGGCCAGGTGTAGAAGGTGTCGAAGATCTCCTGGACGAGCTCCTGGAGGCGCTCCTGACTGGTCGTGCGAGCCCGCTCCACGATACGCATGATCTCGGTGGCGGCCTCGCGGATCTCGCCCCGGGACACCTCCGGGGAGATCATGCCCAGCTTGTACATCCCGCTGATGATGCCGTCGAGGTCCTCCCGGCCCACCGCGAGCGCCACACCCAGGATCGCCTCCCGGGTCCAACGCGGGATCTCCACCACCATCCCCCAGTCCAGGAGGACCAGGGTGCCGTCGTCCTGGACCAGGAGGTTTCCCGGGTGGGGATCCGCGTGCAGGAACCCGTCCACCATCATCATCTTCAGGTAGGTCCCGGTGACGGTCTCCATGACGGCGTCGAAGGAGAGGCTCCCCGTCCGGAAGTGCTCCTGGAGGCGGTCTATCTTGGTCCCCTCCAACCATTCCATGACCAGCACCCGGCGATGGGTGTAGTCGTCCAGGACGGAGGGGACGCGCACCTTCCGGTCCTCCCGGAAGGTCTCCCGGAACCGGTGCATGTTCTCCGCCTCCCGGCGGAAGTCCATCTCCTCCCGGACCTTCACGCTGAACTCCCGCACCACCCCGGTCAGCGCCCGTACGTGGTGGTTGGGAAAGAGGATGTTCAGCCAGAACAGCAGCCGGAACGAGATGTCCAGGTCCAGGGCCACGGTCTCCTCGACCCGGGGACGGAGGACCTTGACCACCACGTCCTGCCCCTGGGCCCGGGCCCGGTGCACCTGCCCCAGGGAAGCCGCGGCCACGGGCTCCCGGTCGAAGGCGTCGAAGACGTCGTCCACGGGTCGGCCCAGCTCCTCCTCGATCACCGCGATCACGGCGTCGGAATCGTCGGGGGGGACCTGGTCCTGGAGCGTCCGGATCTCCGAGAGATAGGGCTCGGGGAAGATGTCGGCCCGGGCGCTGAGGAGCTGGGCGAGCTTGATGAACGTGGTCCCCAGGGCGGCCAGGGCGTTCGTCATGCGACGGGCCCGGGCCTGGTGCTGGACGGCCGTCCGTCGAGCCGGGCGGCCCACCAGGATCCACCGTCGGCGGTCCCGGAGGAAGGCGAAGACCAGGGGCGACAGGTAGACCAGGATCCGGAGGAACCGCCCGATGCGCCTCACGACCCGGGCCCGGTCACGTGAGGAACGCGGTGGCGAGACCCAGGAGCAGGACGAACCCGACCAGGTCCGTGAAGGTCGTCAGGAACACCGACGATGCCACGGCCGGGTCCACACCCAGGCGATCCAGAAGCGTCGGGATGAAGGCGCCCGCCGTCCCCGCGAGGAAGATGTTCCCCCAGAGGGCCAGGAGGACCACCAGGGGAAGTCCGGGCGGCAGGTCGGCGCCGGCCAGGGTGGCCGCCCAGATGAGGCCCGCCGCGAAGATGCCCAGGGCGATCCCGTTCACCAGCCCCACCAGGAGCTCCTTCGTCACCGCGTCGGAGCGACGCTCGCGGGCGCTGGAGGCCAGGGCGATCCGCCGGACCGTGACCGCCAGGGCCTGGGTGCCGGAGTTGCCCCCCATCCCGCCGATGATCGGGAGGAGCATGGCCAGGTACCAGAACCGGGCCAGCGTCCCCTCGAACCAGAGTACCACCGAGGCGGCCACCGTGATCGTCACGAGATTGAGGGCGAGCCAGGGCAGGCGGGTCCGGACGGCATCGTGCCAGTCGGCCCGGACCTCCTCGTCCTCGGGGACACCGGCGAGGCGCAGGATGTCCTCGGTCTGCTCCGCTTCGAGGACGTCGATGATGTCGTCGAAGGTGATCCGGCCCAGCAGCTGGCCGGCGGCGTTCACCACCGGGGCCGAGACCACGTTGTACCGGCCCATCAGGCGCCCGACCTCCTCCTGGTCCGTGTCGGGGAGGACGGTGAAGAGGACCTCCTCCACCAGCTCGCCCACCGGGGCGCCCGGTTCGGCCACGATCAGGTCCGCCAGGGGCACGGTCCCCAGGAGCCGGTTCCCGGCGTCCACCACGAACACCGTGTAGAAGTCGTCGACCTCCTGTCCCTGACGGCGGATGTCGACGATCGCCTCCTGGGCCGTGAACGACCCAGGGACCGCCACCAGGTCGGTGGTCATGATCCCGCCGGCGGTCTCCTCCCCGTACTGGAGCAGACCCCGGAGGTCCACCGCCTCCTCCACGGGGAGGTTGGCGAGGATCCGGTTGGCCTGTTCGGGCCCCAGCTCCGCGATCAGGTCCGCGGCGTCGTCGTCGGCCAGCTCGTGGAGGAGCTCCGCCCCGGTCCGGGGGTCCAGGGCCGCCAGGAGCTCGCCCCGCTCCTCCCCCTCCTCCATCTCCGAGAGGGCCTCCGAGGCCAGCTCGGCGGGAAGGGAGCGGACCACGACGATCTGCTCGGCCCGCTCCAGCTCCTCCAGGAGGTCCGCCACGTCGCTGGGGTGGAGGTCCATCGACACCACCGCGTCGGACAGGCCCTCCAGATCGCCGGAGGCGACCAGCGCGTCCAGGCGTTCCTGGTTGAGTTCCATGTCGGACGTGTTGCTCATGGGGGCGCCGGGTGGGGTGAAGGGGCGGGCTGGGGACAGGCAGACCCCGCCGAGCCTCCGGAAGATCCTCGCCGCGTGGATCCGCGGCAAGCGGGGGTGTCAGCCCGCCAGGACGACGCGGACCAACTCTTCCTGGAGTCCGTACATGGGGGATTCCGGCCGCGCCTCGGCCTCGTCCGGGTGGTCGTGCCCGAGAATGTGCAGGGTCCCGTGAATGGCCAGCCGGACCAGCTCCTCTTCGACAGGCACGCCCTCTTCCCGGGCCTGTCGCACCGCCTGCTCGACGCCCACGTACACGTCCCCCAGCACCGGCTCTCCCGGGGACCAGAGGGCGAAGGCGAGGACGTCCGTGGGGTAGTCGTGGCCCAGGTGGTCCCGATTGAGCCCCTGGATCGCCGCGTCGCTCATGAGGGACAGGGAGATCTCACCCTCCTCGACCCCTTCGTGGTCCAGCGTCGCGGCCACGGCCCGGTGCAGGCGCTCCCGATGCCCGGGACGCGCCCCGTCGTCGATCTGGATCTCGATCACGATCCCTCGGTGGGCAGGCGGGTGCCCGACACCTCCTCCGGCCCACCGACCCCCTCTCCCGCCCCGTCCCGGGGCGCATCTCCGCGGGCGTCCGGCTCCTCGTCGCCCGTCGCGGCGTCGCCGAGGGGAAGCTCGGGATGGTCGTCCTGCACCCCCTTCCGTCGCCGGCTCCGGGCGGCCGCCGGCCCGGTCCGTTCCCCGGGCTCCCCGTCGGCGTCGGTCTCCGGCGTCCGGTCCGTCTCTCCGGAGACCTCCGTGCCCTCGCCACCCTCGCCCCGGCCGCCCCGCGACTCGGTCAGGTGCTTGGTCTCCGGATAGTCGATGCGGTGGTGGTAGACGCCGCTCAGGACCTTCACGAACTGTTCCTTGATCCGGGACACCTCCCGGAAGGTCAGAGGCGCTTCGTCCAGCTGGCCACTGGCGACCTTGGCGTCCACCACCGAGTCCACCAACTCCCGGATGCGCTCGCCGGTGGGGTCCTTGAGGGCCCGCGTGGCCGACTCCACCGTGTCCGCGAGCATGGCGATGGCGGTCTCCTTGCTCTGGGGCTTGGGTCCAGGGTAGGCGTAGTCGTCCGGATCGACCGCGTCCTCGCCGTACTCCTCCACCGCCGCATCGTAGAAGAACCCGATCCGCTGGGTCCCGTGGTGCTCGAGGATGAAGTCCGCGATCACGTCGGGCACGCCTTCCTCCTTGGCCAGCTTGTGTCCCTCGGTGATGTGCTCCCGGATGATCGTCGCCGAGGTGTCGGGCTTCAGCCGGTCGTGGGGGTTACGGCCGTCGGGCTGGTTCTCCACGAAGTAGTGCGGCTTGAGCATCTTGCCGACGTCGTGGTAGTAGAGGCCCACCCGGCACAGGAGGCCGTTCGCCCCGATGGCCGTGGCGCCTGCTTCCGCGAGGTTCACCACGTTGATCGTGTGGGCGTAGGTCCCGGGGGCCTCCATGGACAGGCGGCGCAGCAACGACCGGTTCGGATCTCCCCACTCCAGCAGCGTCTGGTCGGTGGTGATCCCGGTCATCCACTCGAAGACCGGCACGAAGCCCATGGCCAGGATGGCGCTGACGATGCTGTTGCCACCGGCGGCCAGGAGGGACATGCCCAGCTGGTCGAGGCTCCTGGAATAGACCAGGGCCAGGGCCAGGATCGACGCGGTGTAGGCCGCGAAGATCAGGGCGATGAAGATCCACGTCTGGGCCCGGCGCCGGACCACACGGACGCTCATCCCGGCCACCGCCCCGCCCACGAAGGTGGGCACCAGGACGCTGGTGCCCTGCAGCCCGGTCTGGATGGCGGAGAGGACGGCCAGCATCATGGCCAGCACCAGGGCCATGCGGCCGTCCCACAGGACCGCTACGGCCAGGGCCGAGAAGACCACCGGCAGAGCCTCAACAGGCCAGTCGCTCCTCTCCACGACGCCGGCGCCAAGCAGGTAGACCGCCACCAGGATCCCAACCAGGAGGACCCATCGGGTCTCGTCGTAGATCTCCCGGCGGAAGAAGTAGAGGAACATCCCGAAGACGGCCAGGACCAGGAGGTTCAGCAGGCCCGCCCCCACCAGGGGGGAGATCCGCAGCTGGACCGTGTCGTCCAGCATGCCCTGGTTGCGGAGCGCACTCTGGTAGGCGGACAGGCGGTCCTGCGCCGCCGGTGTGATCTGCTCGTTGGCCCGGACGATGGCCTCGCCCTGCAGCACCGTCTGCTGGACCGTGGGCACCGCCCGCGCGGCGCCGTCCCGGTCCAGCTCCGTGGCCGCCACGTTCAGGCGGTACGTGTACTCCATGTGCTGGATCAGGATGAGCCGCAGGATCTCCTGGGCGTCCGGCGGGAGGGACGCCGGCAACAGGGACACGGCCCGGTCCAGGAACTCCCGGGCCGTCATGACCGTCTCCCGGTCCACGGAGCGCTCCCCGGCCCCGGCGGGGTCCCGAATGGTGACGCGGCTCGTCCGGGCATCCGCCAGGTCGGCCCCGTCGGCCACGCCGCCGGAGAGGATCTCCCGGGTCGCCCGGAGGGCGCCCTGCCGGATCTGGGAGAACACGTCCGGATCCCGGAGGAGCTCGACCTGGGCAGGGGTGACGGCGATGGACCGCTCGGCCAGGATCCGGGTCACCGGCTCCAAGCCCCGATCCAGATTGATCTCCAGCTGCCGGAAGAAGCGCTCCAGGGCGGCGGCCGTGGAATCGGCGCCGGACGGACGGAAGTCCAGGGTGGGTGGCACCGCCAGGCGGGCCTCGCGCCGGGCCTGCTCCAGCTCCTCCGGCGTCACCGGAACCGTGAACTGGACCTCTGCCAGGACGTCCGCGTCCGCGATCATGCCCTCGGTGTACTGCTCCATCCTCAACCGGGAGTCCGGCGGGAAGAGGACCGTGGTCAGGCTCGCCAGGACCACCAGGAGCAGGACCCGCGTCCCGTGATGCAGCAGCCCTCCCTCCGGCTCGCCGCTGGAGGGGCGGGCCGCCGGCCGTTCCCCCCGTACCGTGCGGCTCATTCCTCTTCCCCGGCCGCCTGGGCGTAGGCCCGGATGATGTCCTTCACGAGCCTGTGACGAATGACGTCCATGGCATCCAGATAGACGATTGAGATCCCCTCGATCCCCGCCAGGACCCGCTCCACCTCGAGGAGGCCGGAATCGCTGGTCCTGGGCAGGTCGATCTGGGTCTTGTCCCCGGTGATGACCACCTGGGAGTTCAGCCCCAGACGGGTCAGGAACATCTTCATCTGCGCCGTCGTGGCGTTCTGGGCTTCGTCCAGGATCACGAAGGCGTCCGACAGGGTGCGACCCCGCATGTAGGCCAGCGGGGCGATCTCGATGACGCGCTCCTCCAGGGCGCGGCGCATGCGCTCCGGGGGCATCCTGTCCTCGAGGGCGTCGTAGAGGGGCCGCAGGTATGGATCGACCTTCTCCTGCAGGTCACCGGGGAGGAAGCCCAGGTTCTCACCGGCCTCCACCGCCGGGCGGGCCAGGATGATGCGCCGCACCTTCTTCTTGTACAGGGCGTCCACGGCGCAGGCCACGGCCAGATACGTCTTTCCCGTGCCGGCCGGCCCGATGCCGACCACGATGTCGTTCTCGCGGATCGCCGCCAGGTAGTCGCGCTGCCCGACCGACTTCGGCCGGATCACCTTGCGAGCCCCCGGCAGCGCCACGGCTTCTTCGTCGGGGGCCGGCTCGGGGGCGAGCGGAGCGCGCTCCGCCTCGGTGAAGAAGCGCTCCACGTCCGCGAGATCGAACGGCCTCTGAAGGCGGGCCATCTCGATCATGCGCCGCGCCACCGGCGTACAGCGCTCCACGGCCTCGACCGCGCCCGAGAGGATGAGCTGGTCGCTTCGCAGGATGACGCGCAGGTCGCCGAGCCGCGCCAGAGCCTTGAGGTGACTGTCGTTGACGCCGGCCAGCAGGAGCTCGTCCGCGCCCTCCGCGGGCAGCCGGTGCTGGATCACCGGGGCGTCCACGGACTCGTCGCGCACCCCGCCCGTCTCGCGATCAGCCACGGATCGCCTCCCCCCGGGTCAGGGAGATCC
>DATHRY010000240.1:0-28129 GCA_035464715.1 Longimicrobiales bacterium | reverse complement strand
TCGTCGGCCGAATCCGAGAACTTCTCCCGGAAGACGTCCGCCAGCTCCTCCCGCGTGAAGTGGAGGTCGTGCTTCTTCGCCAGCTCAATGATGCTCTGCGACGCAGAGGCGACCTTGTCCCTGAGCTCCGGGTCGGAGCTGAGACGGGCGTGGAACTGCTCAGCGTGTTCCTTCGACATCGTGCCTCCCAATCAGGGGAACGTCGGCGCCAAAAGCGGCACCGTCCGTGAGAAACCCGCCCGCCGCCCGGGGCGGTGACGGGTCCGTCCAGTCCACGGTTCGGATCCTCGCCGTTGCAGGTCCGACAGGGGCGGGGCAGGTCGGGAGTATAGAGTTCGCCTCCTGGGAGAACAAGCGGATCCGAGGGGCCTCAGAGGTAGAGATGAGAGGGGTTCAGAGATCCCTCGGAGCGAGGCTCGACACACCACCCCAGCCGCGTGGGGACCCGGAACAGGCGGCCGGGTGCGAAGCGGGCCCACTGGGAGCGGAGCCCCGGCACCACGGCTCGAACGACGGGAAGACCCGTGTCGGCCCGGGTCTGGTCGAGGAGCAGGAGCTCCAGCCCCGCCTCCCGCGTACGTTCGACGCACCACTCCAGGCAGGCCCTCACCGACCCGCGGGGCGGCGCGGCCATGTCCCCGAGAGCGCGGCACTCTGCACCCGGCGTCGGGATCAGGAAGCGGGCGTCCAGCCGCGCCACGTCGAAGAGATCGGGCGCATCGCTCCGGGCGCCGCGGGCCGCGAACCCCTGCCCCAGCTCCAGGAGGGCACGACGGAGGGCACGGTCGGGATCCAGATGCGCGCCGAACCCGAGGGCCACCTCCGACGCGTCACCTACCGACCCGTGGGAGACCGCGGCGAGGACCGGGATCCCGAGATCGTGTGTCAGGTCGAACACGACCACGGTGCGCCCCGAGCTCCCGATCCACGCCACCACCTCCTGGCAGAAAGGGTCACCGAAGCTCGCCACGTCCACCGGGGGCCTTTGCAGCTCGTTGTACCACCAGATGGCCACGGCATCCCGCTCGACCAGCTCCAGGAACGCCCTGAGGGTAGCGTCCTCGATGGAGGCCCCCGCGGCGCAACCGTTGGAGTCCGCCCGTAGCCCGGCAGTCGGGCCCATCGAGTAGAAGAGATACTCGGACGGGAGATATCGCGTCCGGCCATGGGTGAGGGAACGGAGGGGCGTCCAGTCCAGGTCGGCGTGGAGATCGAAGGGCTCGGGCACCCAGTTGACCGCGGCGGTGCGCTCGTTCCAGGACACCCGTTCCCGATACTGGGCGTCACTGAACAACAGACAGTCGTTCGGATGGAGGGCCGCGTCCCCGAGGCTCTTCAGCGAGCCCCGGATGGTGGACTCCCCGCCCAACCGAAGGCCCGAATACCGCTCCACGGCCTCCGCGAGGGCGCCGAGCCGCGCCTGCGGCTCCGTGGCCGCCTTTCCCACGCATCCGTGGGAGAGCGCGTCCCTCGTGCCCTCCCAGTCCCTCCGCATGCGGGCGGCGGGACTCGGGGTGACCCAGAGGTGGAGGGGGGCGCCCGGGACGGGAATCCGGTCCAGTCGCGGGATCACACCGAGGAGGGGGTCCACCAGCGCCTCCAGGCTCTCCAGCCTCTCCTCAGGGGAGATCATCCCCTCCTCCCCCGCGATCGCCGACTCCTCGGGCCGGGCAGGAGGAGAGGCGTCGGGCGTGGGAGACCCGGCGCCGCATCCGGGGCAGCCGGGAAGAGGCCGGAAGCCATGGACGGCCGAGGCTCCCGTGTCGGCGTTCCAGGACCAGAGGTGGCCGTCCAGGGGGTGGCCTCCGGCCATGTCGCCCCAGGTGCGTGCCCCTTCCCGCGCCAACTCGAGGGCCTCCTCCACGGACCCCAGACGCGGCGCTGGCCGTAAGGGGACCCCGGACCGGTGGACGAAGGCGTGCACCCGAAGCGCCATGGAAAGGCGAAGCTGGAGACATCGCCCGCACCCGGGACCGTCTCCGGAAAGGACCGGCCCCATCCAGAGCTCCGGACCCGAGATCTTCAGAGGCAGGACCGCCCGGCCGGCGGCCCGGTGCGCCCGAAGGCGCCTCCCGAACTCGACGTCGAAGTAGTCGTCGGTGAGCTCGGGGACGGGAGGGGGCGATGTGCGCCGCCCAAGGTCGGACCGCCGGTCGGGCGGGGCCCAGGGCAGATCGCGGGAACCCGGCAGGCGCCAGGCGGGCACGTCGCCGGCGTCCAGGACGCAGCCACGGCCCTGGAGGATCGAGAGGCCGTACCGGACCTCGAGGGGGTCGAAGTAATCTGCGAGGTGGCCACACAGGTCCCGGACCGTCCGGGGCGCCTCCAGCGCACGGGCAACCGCACAGACCAGGCGCCCTTCCAGGACGATGGACGCCCGATCGGTGAGGAGGAACACCCTGCGGTCGGACTCGACGCCCGACCGGTATCGGGGGTCCAGGATCAGCGCACCCGGGGGCCGGGCAGCTCCAGGCCCGCGGCTAGGGGGTCGAGTGTCGGCCGCCATCCGCCCCCGGTGTGACGCCCGTGACCCCCTGGACGTCGACCGTGGTCACCTCGTCGATGACTAGCGCCACCCGCCCTTCGATGCCCCTCATCCGGATCTTCCCTCTCGTGGGAGTTCGCGCCTCGAGGCCCGCGGTCCCGGACCGGGTGGCCCCCGGAAGGCCGCGTCCCGTGACGCCCGCCTGCCCGGCGCCGGCGAGCGACGAAACTACACCGCAGGCCCGGGGTCGGAAACCGCGTGAACGGGTGGGCGCCCGGATCGGCGGGCTTGCGAACGAGGCGCCCGGACTCAATACTCCGATCATCACTACAGTGACCATCGACACATAGGACCATGACCGATCCGGCCGTCGTCGCCGACACACCCATGACCCCCCTCTCTCATGCCATTCTCCTGGCGCTGGCGGAGCAGGATCTGCACGGGTACGCCCTCGCCCAGGCAGTGGAGCGGGAGACAGGAGGCGTCCTTCGACCGGGCACGGGGACCCTGTACGCGGCGCTGCAACGTCTGGCCGACGAGGGCATGATCGCCGACTCGCTGGACCGTCCGGGCCCCGACGAAGACCAGCGCCGGAAGTACTACCGCATCACCGACCGCGGCCGGAGCGCCGCCCGGGTCGAGGCCGCCCGGCTGCAACGGGTTCTGGCCCTGTCCAGCCGCCGGGGGCTCCTGCCGGAGGAGACCGCATGAGCCCCTCCGGGTGGCCGGAACGGGTGTTCGGCCTCGCCCTCCTCCTCCTGCCCCGGCGCCTGCGCCGGACCCACGGCGGTGCGATGCAGGCGGCCTTCCGCGATCGCCTGACCCACGCCAGGGACGAGGGGGGCCCCGTGACCCCAGTGGTCCTGGCGGAGGTCGTGGACCTGGCGCTCACCGCCGTGCGGGTCCGCGTCGGGAGGACGGGAGGGGCGTCGCACGCGTCGAACCCCCGCCGCCCCCCCCCTGCCTCCCTGCGCGGCGCGGCCCGGGGAGGCGTCGGGCTGGGCGAGCTCGGGACCGACCTGGGTGTGGCCGCCCGCACGCTCCGCCGACGCCCCGGGTATCTGGGGCTGGCCGCCGGGACCCTGGCCCTGGGGGTCGGGGCCTGTGCCGCGATGTTCGCCGTGGTGAACGGGGTCCTCCTCCGACCGCTGGCCTACCCCGAGGCCGACCGCCTGGTGATGGTGTTCCAGACCCTGCCCCAGCTGGGCTGGAACGAGGGGCCCCTGAGCTTCCCGACCTACGACGCCCTGGAGCGGGACGCCGACACCTTCGCGTCGCTGGGTGGGGCCACCGGGCTGAGCGCCGTCCTCCTGGACCGAGGCGATCCCCGCCGCGTGGAGGGTCAGCGGGTCACGGGGGGGCTCTTCCGGACCCTCGGGGTGGATCCCGCCCTCGGCCGGTGGATTCTTCCGGAGGACGACACGCCGACTTCGGCACCCGTGGCGGTCCTGAGCGACGGGCTCTGGACCGAGGTCTTCGGCCGGGATCCCGACGTGGTGGGCTCCACGATCCGCCTCGGCGACACCGAGCACACGGTGGTGGGGGTGATGCCCCGAGACTTCCCGTCCATCGGCCAGGACGACGACCTCTGGACCTCCACCGGGCCCCTGCGGGCGGCCGCCGACCCCGTCAACCTCCTCCGGGGCATCGGGCGCCTGGCCCCGGGCACGACCCTCGCCGCGGCCCGGTCCCAGGTCGAGGCCCTGGCCGCCGGGCTTCCCCGGACCGGGCCCGACACGGACGAGCGCCAGGCCTGGCTGGTGTCCCGGCACGACTACGTCGTAGGAGGCTTCCGGGAGCAGCTGCTCCTCCTCATGGGGGCCGTGCTCCTTGTGGCCGTGGTGTCCTGTGCCAACGTGGCCGCGCTGACCCTGACCCGGGGAACCCACCGCCGGGAGGAGCTCGCGGTCCGGTCGGCCCTCGGTGCCGGGCGGGCCCGGCTGGTCCGGGCCCTCCTCTCGGAGAGCGCTGTGGTCGCCACCCTGGGCGGACTCGCGGGGGCCGGCCTCGCGTGGCTCCTGGTCCGGGGGGTGGTGGCCTTCGGTCCGGCGGACCTGCCCCGGCGCGAGGCGCTGGGGCTGGACGGGACCGCGCTCCTCTTCGTGGTCGGGATGTCCGTCCTGTGCGCCCTGGCCTTCGGAGGCGTTCCCGCGGTGCGCGCCTCCCGGTCGACGCCGGCGGAGGAGCTCAAGGGGCGGGGGGCCGGTCGGACACCGTCCTTGAGGCCCCAGGCGATCCTGGCGGTCGTCCAAGTGGCCCTCGCCGCCTTCCTCCTCGTGGGCGCGGGTCTCCTGGGTCGGAGTCTGGCCCGGCTCCAGGCCGTGGACCCCGGGTTCGATACGGCGGACCGGCTCACGGCGCTGGTGCCGGTCCCGGAGGGCGCCCCGGAGGAGCGCCTGGCCTTCCTGACCGCCCTCGAGGAGCGGATCGCGGCGCACCCGGCCGTCCGGTCCGTGGGCCTGTCCTGGGGGCTCCCCTTCGCATCCGGGGAGGCGCTCACCCGGGCCATGCCCGAGGGGCCCGTGCTCCCGCCCACGGAACGTGTGGAGACCCTCGTCACCCCGGTGACCGGCGATTTCTTCCGGGCCATGGGGATGCCCCTGGTGGCCGGCTCCGGCCTGCAGGGCATCGGACCGGACGATCCACCCGCCGCGGTGATCAACCAGGCCCTGGCCGACGCGCTGTGGCCGGGCCAGGACCCGGTGGGCCGGCGCCTGTACCGGGGCGGTGGAGACGAACCGACCCTCACCCGGGTCGTGGGCGTCGTGCCCACCGTCCGGACGGCGTCCCTGGCCGACGAGGGCCAGCCCTACCTGTACCAGGCCTTCCCCCAGGCCCTCTGGGCGGACCGGGTGTTCGTGGTGGCCCACACCACCGGGGACCCGCTCGCCGTGGTCCCCGCCCTCCGGGCCATCGTCACCGACCTGAACCCGCGTCTCCCGGTGGACGCGGTGTCGACCCTGGATGGGCGCGTGGCCTCGTCCCTGGCCCGGCCCCGGTTCCGGACGGCCCTCGCCGGCGGCTTCGCCCTGTTGGGGGCGGTGTTGGCGCTGGTGGGGGTCTACGGCGTCATGGCCCTGTGGGTGGCGAGCCGGACGCGGGAGATCGGGGTGCGGATGGCCATGGGTGCACCGGCCCGCCGGATCCGGCGCACCGTGCTCCTCCAGGGGCTGACGGTGGCCGTCGTCGGGCTCGCCGTCGGCCTGGTGGGCGCGGCCGTGACCGGCGGCCTGATGGAGTCGTTCCTCTACGGAGTGCCCCGGGTGGACGCCCCGACCTACCTGGGTGTGGCGGCCGGGATCGGTACGGCCGTCGTCCTCGCGGTGCTGCCCTCGGCCCGGCGGGCGTCGTCCGTCGATCCGCTCCACGCCCTCCGGTCGGAATGACGCAGGAGCCCGCGCTGCACCTCGGACCTGGCAGGACACCACCTCCCCGCCGGCCGCCTCTGCCGGGAGCCTCCCCCGGGGGCGCCTTTCCCGGAGCCTGACTCCCCGCCTACATTCCGCGTCACGCTCCGGGGCCGGTCGATCCCGTCGCCCTCTCGAGCGCACCGGACTGGACGAGACACGCCGCGGGCCCCTTGGCGCCCGCCGTCGATAGAAGCAGTGAGCAGGTGGTTTCTGGGCACTCCCGGGGGGAGCGTCCGTCCTCCGTCCAGGGAGGGAGCAATGGGCCGGATAGGCTACTGTTCCGCGTGCGATCGCAACGTTCCGGTGATCCTCCGTACCAAGGCCGACCTCGGCGGCACCCCGGCGCCCGGGGATGCCGAGGCGCTGGTCTGCCTCGACTACGGAGTGCGCTGCACCGGAGCCCTCTGTCCCCTCTTCTCGGTGGACGCGGCCTCGGTGCCGACGCTCCACGGGACCGCTGGGGGGCGGGAGCGCGGTCGTCGGAAACCGGATGGTGCGGCCGCGGCACAGGCCGGACCGGACGACCCCCACGCGCCCGCTCACGCATGAGCGAGTCCGGCCGTCGTCCCACGGATCAGCACGACCCGGACTACTTCCACCGGGTCGTGGATTGCCAGTGGGCCTGTCCGGCCCACACCGACGTCCCGGGCTACATCCGCCTGATCGCGCAGGGCCGCTTCACCGACGCGTACATGCTCAACCGGCAGTCCAACGTCTTCCCCGCGATCCTGGGGCGGACGTGCGACCGGCCGTGCGAGCCGGCGTGCCGGCGTGGACGGGTGGAGGAGGAGCCGGTGGCGATCTGCCGCCTGAAACGCGTCGCCGCGGACCTCCGGGACGAAGAGGAGGTGCGCTCCCGCCTGCCGGCGATCCCCGAGAAGAAGAACGGGTTCAGGATCGCCTGCGTCGGCGCCGGTCCCGCCTCGCTCACGGTGGCCAACGACCTGCTGCCCCTGGGCTACGAGGTCACGGTCTTCGAGAAGGTGGACCGGGTGGGCGGGCTCATGTGGAGCAACATCCCCCGCTTCCGGCTCCCGCCGAGTGTCCTCGAGCAGGAGGTGGGCCAGATCGTCGACATGGGGGTCGACCTCCGCCTGGGCACCCCGGTGGAGAGCATGAAGTCGCTCCTCGACGAGGGGTGGGACGCGGTCTTCATCGGCACCGGTGCCCCCAAGGGCAAGGAGCTGGACCTCCCGGGCCGCTGGGACACCGACCAGATCCACGTGGGGATCGACTGGCTGGCCGCGGTTGCGTTCGGCCACGTCGAATCCATCGGGGAGCGGGTCCTGGTCATCGGGGTGGGGAACACGGCCATGGACTGCTGCCGCACCGCCAAGCGTCTGGGCGGGACCGACGTGAAGGTCATGGCCCGGAAGCCCCGGGGCTACTTCAAGGCCTCGCCCTGGGAGCTCGAGGACGCCGAGGGCGAGGACGTCGAGATCGTGGAGAACCACTCCCCCACCCGCTACGTCGTCGAGGACGGCGTCCTGGTCGGCATGGAGTTCGACGTCTTCCGGTCGTGGGAGGACGAGTCGGGGAAGCTCCAGCAGGAGAAGATCGACACGGTGACGATCCCCTGCGACGCGGTGCTCCTGGCCATCGGCCAGGACAACGCCTTCCCGTGGATCGAGCGGGACATCGGCATCGAGTTCGGGAAGTGGGACATGCCCGTGGTCGACAAGACGACCTTCCAGACCAGCCGGCCCGGCGTGTTCGCGGGAGGCGACGCCGCCTGGGGCCCCGAGAACATCATCTGGGCGGTGGAGCACGGGCACCAGGCGGCGATCTCCATCGACCGGCACTGTCAGGACCGGCCGCTCACGGATCGTCCCCCCTACGGCATGAACCTGATCAGCCAGAAGATGGGGCTGAAGCAGTGGGCCTACTCCAACGACTACGACGAGTCCCGGCGCGCCGAGATGAGGATGGCCGCCCTCAAGGAGCGACTGGCCACCCTGGACGTGGAGGCGGAGCTGGGCTTCGACGCCGAGCAGACCCTCAAGGAGGTCGAGCGGTGCCTGAACTGCGACATCCAGACGTACTTCACCGCCGACCAGTGCATCGAGTGTGACGCCTGCATCGACGTGTGCCCACTGAGCTGCCTCACCATGACGCCGAATGCGCCGGAGCCCGAGCTCCGCACGCACCTGACCACCCCGGCCCTCAACCTGAGCCAGCCGCTCTTCGTGTCCGAGGACCTGCCCCAGACGAAGCGCGTCATGGTCAAGGACGAGGACCTTTGTATCCACTGCGGGCTCTGCGCCGAGCGCTGCCCCACGGCCGCCTGGGACATGCGCCGCTCCGATCTCCTGATCCCGTACGCCGGCCTCGAGGCCGGCCACCACCACCCCCTCCGGAGCGAGCTGAGCCGTGCCTGACGACGCTCCAACCGCCGGACCCGGGGACGCGGAACGCCCCGCCGGCGCCGCACCTCCTCCGGGCGTGAACGCCTTCGCGATCAAGATCGGTACGGTCAACGGCACGGGATCCGCCAGCGCCAACGCGCTGCTCCTCCAGGCGATCTTCCGCATGGGAATCCCGGTCTCGGGCAAGAACCTCTTCCCCTCCAACATCCAGGGCCTCCCCACCTGGTACGAGATCCGGGTGAGCGGGGCGGGGCACACGGGGCGGGCCGAGGCCTTCGACGTGTTCGTGGCCATGAATCCGCAGACCTACGAGCGGGACATCGCCGAGGTCCGGAGCGGCGGCTGGGTGCTGTACGATTCGTCGTGGCCCCTCCCGGCCGGCCTGGTGCGGTCCGACGTGACCTTCCTGGGCATCCCGCTGGCCCGCATGTGCGTCGAGCGGTTCGAGGCCGCCCGGGAGCGCATCCTCATGAAGAACATCGGCTACCTCGGCGCCCTCGCCGCGCTCTTCGAGGTGGAGCTCCCCGTGGTGGAGACGCTGCTCCAGGAGACCTACGGGCGGAAGAAGGCGCTGCTGGACTCGAACTTCGAAGCCTTCCGCATGGGCTACGACCACGCCCTGGAGCACTTCGACTGCCCGCTGCCGGTGCGGCTCCGGCGTCTGGACGCCCTGGGCGACGCGATCCTCATCGACGGCAACACCGCCGCCGGGCTGGGCTGCGTCTACGCCGGGGCCACGGTGGCCGCCTGGTACCCCATCACCCCCTCCACCTCCCTGGTGGACGCCTTCACGGGCTTCTGCAGGCAGTACCGCGGGGGCGACGAAGGGGAGGGCAACCGGTACGCCATCGTGCAAGCCGAGGACGAGCTCGCCGCCGCGGGCATGGTCATCGGGGCCGGGTGGGCGGGCGCCCGGGCGTTCACGGCCACCAGCGGCCCGGGCATCAGCCTGATGGGCGAGTTCATCGGGCTGGCCTACTACACCGAGATCCCGTGCGTCTTCTTCGACATCCAGCGTACGGGGCCTTCCACCGGCATGCCCACGCGCACGCAGCAGGGTGATCTCACCACGGTGATCTACGCGTCCCACGGGGACACCCGCCACATCGCGCTCTTCCCGGCGGACCCCCGGGACTGTTTCGACTTCGCCGTGCAGGCCTTCGACCTGGCGGAGCGCTTCCAGACCCCGGTGTTCGTCGTGTCGGACCTGGACATCGGCATGAACGACTGGGTGGTGCCGGCGCTGGAGTGGGACGACGCGTACCGGCCGGACCGGGGCAAGGTCCTCACCGCCGAGGAGCTGGAGCAGGTCGCCTTCAGCCGCTACCTCGACGTGGACGGCGATGGGATCCCCTACCGGACCGTGCCCGGCGTCTCGGAGAAGGGCGCCTACTTCACCCGGGGTTCCGGACACGACAAGCACGCCCGCTACACCGAGGATGCGGGGCCCTACACGGAGGTGGTCGATCGGCTGGACCGGAAGGTCCGGGGGGCCGCAGACGTCCTGCCCCAGCCGGAGATCGTCCGCACACCCGGCGCGACGGACGCCCTGCTGACCATCGGGGGATGCCGGTCCGCCGTCCTGGAGGCCCGGTCCCGCCTCGAGGCCGCCGGCCGGCCCTTCGACGTGCTGCGGGTCCGGGGATTCCCCTTCGCGCCCGCCGTCGCGGACTTCATCGCCGAACACGAGCGCGTCTTCGTGATCGAGCAGAACCGCGACGCGCAGCTCCGGACCCTGCTCATCACCGAGGCCGGAGCGGAGCCGGCGAAGCTCGTCAGCGTCCGGCGCTACGGGGGGCTGCCCCTGGCCACCGGGGAGGTGGTCGGAGACATCCTCGGACACCTCGACAACGAACCGGAGCTGCCCGTATCCCGGGAGGCCACCGCATGACCATCAAACCGCAGGTCCGTCACCCCGGGCTCCCGGTGAACGCCGTGGGGCTCACCCGCCGTGACTACGAGGGCGTCATGTCGACGCTCTGTGCCGGGTGCGGTCACGACTCCATCACCGCGGCCATCGTCGAGGCCTTCTTCGAGCTGGAGATCCCCCCGGAGCGCGTGGCGAAGATGTCGGGCATCGGCTGCTCGGCGAAGACGCCCACCTACTTCCTGGGCCGCTCCCACGGCTTCAACGGGGTCCACGGCCGCATGCCGGCCATGGCCACCGGGGTGGCCGCCGCCAACCGCGACCTGACCCTGATCGGCATCTCCGGGGACGGCGACTCCCTCTCCATCGGGCTGGGCCAGCTCGGCCATGCCATCCGGCGCAACGTGGACATGCTCTACGTGCTGGAGAACAACGGGGTGTACGGGCTCACCAAGGGACAGTTCTCCGCCTCGGCCGACCTGGGCTCGAGGTCCAAGAAGGGGGAGCCGAACCGGCATCGGCCCATCGACCCGGTGTTCCTGGCCCTGACCCTGGGCGCCACCTTCGTGGCCCGGAGCTTCTCGGGGGACAAGCGGCAGCTCGTGCCCCTTCTCAAGATGGGCCTCACGCACCGGGGCTTCGCCATCATCGACGTGGTCTCGCCCTGCGTGACCTTCAACGACCACGAGGCCTCGACCAAGAGCTACCGCTACACCCGGGAGGCGAACCGCCCGGTGGTCGAGGTGGACTTCGTGCCTCCGGCGGTGGAGATCACCACCTCCTACGAGGGCGGCTCCGCCCGGGACGTGCGCATGCACGACGGCAGCGTGGTGCGCTTCCGGAAGGTGCCCGAGGCCTACGACCCCTCGGACCGGGACGCCGTCTACGCGTACCTGAGGGAGCGCCAGGAGGCCAAGGAGCTCCCGACGGGACTCCTCTTCCTGGAAGAGGGCAGCGAAGACATGCACGCAACGCTCGGGACGATGCAGCGACGGCTCTGGGATGCGCCCTTCGAGGACCTTTGCCCCGGATCGGACGCCCTGGAGGCGCTACAGAAGCGGTTCCGGTAGCGGGCGGGTCCCGATTACAGCGGCCCGATCGATTTCCGCTGATCCATGACGGAGGCCCGGGTCGCCGCCAGGAATCGGCTGAACCGATCCTCCCTCCGCAGAGGGGCCAGGAGCGGGTCCCGGGCTGCATACTCCGCTTGTCGGTACCCGGCGGCCAGAGAAGCCTCCAGCCAATCGAGGGCCTCTTCGCTACGGCCCTGTAGTGCCCGGACGACCGCCTGATCGTAGAACACCCCGCCGAAAGCCGCCCCCGTTGCGAGAAGCCCCATGTTGCTCGCGCTCGCGTCTCGGAGGAGCTCCTCGGCCACGTCATCCTCTCCGGCCTCCCTGGACAGGTGGGCGAGAAAGGTGCGAGCGGACAGGAGCAGGGCCCCGTGCCGTGTGTCGGGGTCGCTCCGGTAGACCGTGTCGAAGGCCGCCCGGGCGGCTCGGGCCTCCCCACGATGAAGCGCCACCATCCCGGCTGAGAAGGGACCCAGCCCCGCGGAGCCGTGGTCGTCGCTCTCGATCATCCTCCGGGTCAGCTGAGCGGCCAGTTCCGTCTCTCCGTGTGTCAGTGCGAGGTAGGCAAGGGAGCCCTCGGCCCAGGGAAACTCGGGCCATCGTGCCCGGGTGGCTTCGTACCAGCGAGTCGCCGAGTCTACGCGACCAAGGCAGAACAGGCCGACCGCGACCTGCAGGTGGGCGTGCGGATCCGAATCCTCGGATTCCGCGACGACGCGGCCGGTGAAGCAGGCGGAGGCGAAATCCCCGGCGAGAATCCGCGTCCGGACCAGCGATGAACGAGCACGAGAACAGGCCGGGTCGAGCCTCAGGGCCGTCTCGTAGGCCTCCGCCGCACCGGTGAGCCGGCCCGAGACCTCCAGGGCGAGGCCCAGGCCCAGCCGGGCTCTGGGGGATCGAGAGTCGATGGAGACGGCGAGGTGGCCCGAAGCCACCGCCGCTGCCAACGCCTCCCTGGGCCCACCGAACAACTGGACCTCGTGGGCCAGCGCCGCAGCGAGACCACCGTGTCCCTCCGCGGTCCCCTCGTCGCGGCGGATGAGCTCCAGGAAGAGGGATCGGGCCGATGCGTTCGCGTGGGATCCCTCATCCATCGTGGCCCAGGCGCGGAGGACACCGCCGCTGGGCTCCGGAGGCCCGGAAGAGACCGAGGGCGAAGACTCGACAGGGTGCCCGGGCCGCCGCTCGATAAGCACCGCCTCCACCAGCCGACGCGTCTCGGGGGCCGGCTCGAGATCGTAGTCCACCTCCAGCCGCCGGGCGTGTCCCCTGAAGACACGGATGGCGTCCGCGGAGCGACCGGCCCGGGCCAGGAGCGCGATCCGACGCCGCGCGGCCACCTCGCTATCCGGGGACACCCCCAGCGCACGGTTCAACCAGCGGTCCGCTCGGAGCAGATCGTTCCGGTCCTCATACCGTTCCGCCGCGCGGAGCATGGCCTGCAGTGCGGCCTCACGGTACCGACTTCGCCGACCGTCCAGCCACCGCTCGAACTCCCCCCCATCCGGGAGCGTGAGCCCTTCAAGCAACGCTCCTCCGTAGATCCGGGCCGCTTCCTCGTCCCGCCCTGTCCGGACGGCACGCTCGAACGCCCAGGCGTCGCACTCCACCCGATCCGTCGAGAGGGCGACCGCGGCCGACCCTTTTCCGGGAAGAACCGGGTGACCCAGCTCCGACCGGAGGAACCACAGGGCCCGCCGCAGGGCGGCGCGTGCCCTGGCCCGGTCGAAGTCCGGCCAGAAGATCCCGACCAGCCGGTCGCGCGAGATCGGCCCACCGCCAGCGTCCAGGGCCAGGAAGGCCAGGAGGGCGGTCCGGCTCGGCTGAGCCAGAACACTGTGCACCGGCAGGCCCGAATCCCGGTCCACCAGATCAACAGCCCCGAAGAGGCGCAGCCGGATCACGGCCGCCTCGATGGACGGGGGGCCCGGTCCGATCCCAGGGGACGCTCAGGGGACGCAGGCCACCCATGCTGCGCCCGAAGTGACAAGAGCCCGCAGCCCTTCCAACAGGAGACGACCATGAACAAGCCCCTTCTCCCGTCGATCGTCCGCGTCGCTCTGCTCGCGGCACTCCTGGGGACGGCGGGGTGCGACGACCCCGCGGGCCCCTCGACGGAAGGCTTGACGACCACGGCGGCAGCCGCGATCCAGAGCCTCGAAAGCGCCGATCTCATCCTCGACGACGTCCAGCTCCGACCCGGGGTCACGGCGGATATCAACGTGCGGATCCGACGCAACGAAGCGCAAGCCTGTTCCGACCCCGCCCGTACCGCCCTCCTGATTCACGGGGTCAACCACACCGCAGCCACCTGGGACCACCTGGTCGACGCCTTCTTCGAGGGTCCGGCCCCGGGGCAGTTTTGTCGGACCATCGCCGTGGACCACGCGGGTCACGGCGGGAGCGGACTCCCGGTGGGCATGACCTTCGGAGAGCTGGCCATCGAGGACTATGCCCGGACGGTGATCGAGGTGCTCGACGGACTCCGGGCCCGGGGGATCCGGCCCGGGATCCTGATGGGACACAGCCAGGGCACGTCCACACTCCAGACCGTCCAGCAGATGCTCGTCGACGGAGGCAGCAGCCTTCGCGACCGGTTCGGGGTCCGGGACGTGGTCCTGCTGGCGACCCAGGGTCCCATGGAGCTCCCGGTGGACTTCCTGCTGGATCCCGCGGCGCTGCAGGAGCTGGTCGGATCCCTGATCACGACCACGCCGGAACGGGGGACGTACGTGCAAGGTCCGCCCGCGATCTTCCAGAGCCTCTGGTTCGTGGACCTTCAGCTCCAGCCGTCTTCGGGGACGCCGTCGCTCGAAACCATCGCAGAGGAGGGCTGGTGGGCCCACGCTCCCTTGGTCGCGGTCCTCCAGGCCACCGGGCAACTGGGCTTCGCCACGCCGTCGGTGTCGGCCGGAGCCTTCCACTCGTCCCTCGGCACCCGGCTACACGTGGTCGACTTCGCCGACGATCCGTGGTCCCTGAGCGACCGGGCCGGGGAGATCTACGAATACCTGACGGGGGATCCCTCGGGATCCGGTTTCGTGAGCCTGACCGATCCTCTCGGCGAGGCAGTGCACGACTACACGATCACCCACCCGTCGGCCGTTCGTCAGGCCATCCCCCTGCCTCGGACCGGAGCCGAACGAAGCGCGGGGCATCCTTGACCCCACGATAGCCCGAAGCGGAAGATCCGCCCCGCGCCGCTCCGCGCCCTAGCGCCTCCGGGTCCAGATCATGACCACCCCGCAGGCGCCGAAGCGGGACGTGTACTCGATGGGCATGCTGAGGCCGTGGTAGATCTCCACCGCCTCGACGTCCTCAGGGGGGAGCCAGTCCAGGTCCGTGTCCCACGTCTCGACCCCGTCCACCCGGACGGAGAGGGTGCAGGTGCCCCGGTCGTAGCGCCGCCACGCCACCGCCTGGGTCTTCCCGTCCGCGTAGCGCGTCCGCACCCCCGGGACCCGTCGCAGCAGGTCCGAGAGCACGAGGGGGCGGAGATCTTCGATGTCCGTTCGATCGAACTGCACGCCGCCCATGCCCCGCCGGGCCCGACGGTAGAAGCCGGCCCGCTCCAGGAAGTCGGAGCGCACCGTGACCTCGATGGGATCGAGCTCGATGGGACGGGTGGCAAGGGTGACCTCGACGTCGGTGGTCCGTCCGGGCCGCACCACCAGCTCCACCTCACGGGAGGCGTAGCCGAGGCGCTCGAAACGGAGGCGCACCAGGCCCGGGGCGATCCCGTCCAGCAGGAACCGGCCAGACCGACCGGTGACCACCCGAGCCCCGTCGCGGTCCTCGACCACGACGTCCACCTCCCCGAGGGCGGCGCCGCCCACCTCGGCCACCCGACCGGCGATACGACCCGGCGCGCCGGCGCTCGCCGACGGCTCCCGGACGAGGAGAAGAAGGAGATGGGGCTCCCCGGGGACCTCGAGCCCCCCCTCCAGCGTCTCGTAGCCCAACCGCTCCACGCGGATGCGGTGCCGGCCCTCGGGCAGGCCCCGGAGGGCGAATCGACCGGAGGCGTCGGTGCTCACCCGGACGCCGGCTTCGGGCACCTCGACCACGGCGTCACCCAGGGGGAGGGCCGTCTCCGCGTCGCCGACCCGGCCGCTCTTGAAGAAGGACCGGAGGAGGGCCGCGTCGGCGTCGAGCTGTTCGCAGGACCACCGATCCCCCTGCCGGCACGCCAGGGCGAAGAGCTCGAGGGCTCGTTCGGCATCCCGCTCCACCCCCGCGCCCTCGGCGTACATCCGACCCAGGCTGGCGCACGCGGAGGGCTCCTCGCCTGCGCACGCGTGCTCGTAGAGGGCCACGGCCTGCGCGGCATCCGCCGGGACCCCCTCGCCGCGCTCGTAGAGGAGGCCCAGGACGGAGCAAGCCACCAGATCGCCGGCGGTGCAGGCGACCCGGTAGTCGGAGGGGACGGCCTGCGCAACGACGGCGTCGCCGGTCGCGAACGAGGCGCAGAGAGCGACAAGGATCCGGAGCGTCCACTCCCCGGACGTGCGACCCCGTGCCGTTCTGCGACCCATCGTGCTCCTCCCGATCCCGCCAGCCCACGTCCCGCCGGTGGCCTCTCCCCGTCCTGGACACTCGGCAGAATCAAGCGGACCGCGCCGGCGCGCGACCCCGGGACGTGCCCCTTCCCCTACGCCGCTGCCCGCGACGAGATCCGGCGACCGGCGCCGCTACTCGGCCCGCAGCGCCCGCACCGGATCCACCCGGGCGGCCCGACGCGCCGGCACGAAGGCCGCCACCAGGGCCACCCCCGCCAGCAGCGCCGGGATGGCGAGGAAGGTCGCCACGTCGGTGGTGGAGATGCCGTAGAGGAACCCGGAGATCATCCAGGTCAACGCCGCCGCCAGGAGCATCCCCACGCCTCCCCCCACCAGGACCAGGCGCATGCCGCCCGCCACGGCCATCGCCACGACGTCCCGGGCCGACGCCCCCAGGGACATCCGGATTCCCATCTCCCGGGTCCGCTTGGCCACGGTGTGGCTCACGGAGCCGTAGATGCCGATGGCCGAGAGCAGCAGGGCGAGACCCCCGAAGACGGACAGGAGCACCGCCGCCATGCGCGGCGGGAAGAGCATCAGGGCCAGGTGCTGGTCCATGGTCTTGGCCTCGAACAGGACCAGGTCCGGATCCACCTGCTCGACGGCCGCGAGCGCCGCCGCCAGCAGATCGGCCTGGGGGGCGTCCCCCCGGACCACGAACTGGACCCCGAACGCCATCCGGGCGTTCACGGCCTCGTACACATAGGGACGGGGCGCCTCCCCCAGGGTGCGGACCTTGGCGTCCCGTGCCACGCCCACGATGCGCATCTCCCGCCCCCCGTTGTCGAGCACCCGCCCCACCACGTCCTCGCCAGGATAGAAACGGTCCACGAAGGCCTGGCTCACGATGGCCACCCGGTCTCCCTCGACGTCGGCGGCGGTGAAGGCGCGACCTCGGAGCAACTCGACTCCCATGGCCTCGAAGTAGCCGGGCATGACGGTCCCGTAGTCGATCTCCCAGGTGCCGTCCGGGGCCTCGGACGGCAGGCCCGGCAACAGGTAGTCGTCGGTGCGGATCTCGGAGCCCAGGGGAAGGCGGTCCGCCATGGCCACCCGGTCGATCAGGGGCTGGGCCAGGAGTGCCGCCTCGATCTCCCGGTTCAGCGCCAGGACCTCCGCCGACTCGTCGTAGCCAGAGATGTCCGGCATCGGCCAGATCACCGCACCCGGCCCGGTGTCGAACCCCGGATCGATGAGCTGGGCCTTCTGCAGGCTCCGGACGAAGAGCCCGGCACCGATCAGGAGCAGGAACGAGAACGCCACCTGGGTGACCAGCATGGCGTTCCGGAGGCTGAAGCGACCGGGCTTCCCCGCCCCGCCCGCCTCGTCCTTCAGGGTGGGCGCCACATCGGTGCGGGTGGACTGGAGGGCCGGGGCCAACCCGAAGAAGAGCCCCGCCAGGACCGAGACCACGGCGGTGAAGGCCAGGACCTGCCCGTCGAGCTCGAGGACGAAGTCCACCGGCACCGGGACTGGCGGCTGGAACGACAGGGCGAGGCGCAGCGCCCACCGGGCCACGACCCATCCGGCGAGACCGCCCAGCCCCGCCAGCAGCAGGGTCTCCACGAGCAGCTGCCGCACCAGGCGGCCCCGTCCCGCACCCAGGGCCAGGCGCAGGGCGATCTCCTTGCGCCGGTCCTCGGCCCGGGCCAGGAGGAAGGACGCCAGATTGGTGCAGGCGATCAGCAGGACGATCCCGACCACCGCGAGCATGAAGCCGGCGACCGGCGTCAGGAAGCGGTCCACCATGGGGTGGAGCGCGACGTCGCTCGAGGGGAGGGCGGACATGATCCGCAGCTCGTTCGACTCGGGGAAGGTGCCGGCCAGCGCGGTCGAGAAGGCCTCGAGCTCCGCGTTGGCCTGCTCCAGGGTGACCCCCGGCGCCAGCACGCCCTTCGCGAACAGGCTCCGGGATCCCCGGCGATCGAGCTGGTCACCCATGGTCGACCCCATGAGCTCGTTCGTCATCATCATCGGGGCGTAGAAGCCGGTGAAGAGCACCGGGATGTTGCCCGAATAGGACTCCGAGGCCACGCCCACCACCTCGAAGGGGTGCCCGTTCAGGACGACCGTCCGGCCCAGGACCTGTGGATCGGCGCCGAACTCGGACGTCCAGGTGTGGTGACCCAGGACGACCACGGGCGCGCCCCCGGGGGTGGTGCCTTCCTCGGCCACGAAGGCCCGTCCCATGGCCATGGGGATCCCCAGGGCCTGGAAGAAGTCCCAGGACACCAGCTCCCCGAAGGCGAGCTCCGGCCGGCCGTCCCGCTCCAGCCGCGCCAGGAACGTCCGGGTCCCCACCACGTGCTCGAAGACGCCCTCCCGGGCCCGGAGATCCTGGAGGTCGGGGAAGGAAGTGGTGGAGTGGGGAAAGCCGTCGGCCTCGGACGTGTAGATCTCCACGGTCCGGTCCGGCTCGGCGTAGGGCTGCTCCTTGAGGAGGACGGCGTTCACCACGCTGAACATGGCCGTGTTGGCCCCGATCCCCAGGGCCAGGGAGAGCACGGCCACCCCCGTGAAGACGGGGGTCCGGCCCAGCCGCCGGCAGGCGTATCGAAGGTCCGCCCAGATCCTGTCCACCGCCGCCACCTCCCGCATGAAGACGGGATCGGTGAGCGCGGCGGCGGTCCGCCGGCTCCGTTCCCGCACGAGTCGAACCACGAAGCTCGGGACCTGACGCCGGTACCAGCGGTTCGCCGCCGCGCGTCCGTCCCGTGCCGCCCGCTCCCGCCACAGCTCGTCGAGATCGTCCAGGACCCAGTCCCGGTCCCGGGCCGGCAGCAGCCGGGCCAGGATCCGGCGGGTCGTCGGGGGCGGTCTCATCCGTGCCCCTCCTCCAGGGCCACACCCTCCCACAGGGCGCGGAAGCGCCGGCGGGATTCCCGCATGAGCTCCAGCCCCGCAGGGGTGGGGTGGAAGTAGCGCCGTTCCCGACCGCCCTCCGGGGGCGGTTCCATGGACGAGGCCGCGAGGCCGCCGTCCTCGAGACGCCGCAGCGCGATGTAGACCGCCGCTGGCGCGACCTCCCGGCCGGTGACCTCCTCGAGCTCCCGGACGATGGAGGCGCTGTAGGCCTCCTCGCCGAGGCGCCGGGTGGCCAGCAGCACGTGGTGCTCGAACTCTCCCAGGGTCTCCTTCGACATCGCCCTGAACCTCCCGCGCACGGCGCGACTACGGCCTCGGATCGCGTCCGGCCCATCCCGGCCGGCCTCTCGAACGCCTCGCCCTACGGAAGACTAGCGTTGCTAGTTTCAGACCGGAGGAGACGGAGGAGGACACGCGAGTCGCTCTCCGGCCGCCGGGGGCCTTGCCTCGTCCGCTCTCTTGTGATACCAATATCATGTGATACTAAATCGATCCCCCGCCGCGGTGTGTCCGGTGCCCGCCGCCCGCAGGAGTCCGACACCGTGATCGACCGGCCCATGAAGCCCCAGTGGTTCCAGATCCTCCTGGCCCTGTCGGATCAGCCGCTGCACGGCTACGGCATCCAGCGCGCGGTGCTGGACCGGACCGACGACCAGATGCGGCTGTGGCCGGCGATGCTGTACCGGTCTCTGGCCCGCCTGGAGGACGAAGGGCTCATCCAGCAGGTGGAGGCCCCCGAAGACGAGCCCGACGACGAGCGGCGTCAGTACTACGCGCTCACCGCGGCCGGGGCGGAGCGCCTGCGGGAAGAGGCGGACCTCCTGGCCCGGTGGGCCGAGGCCGCCCGCAGCGCGACCTCGGGCTGAACATGAGCCCGGACCGCCGGCCAGGCGGCCTCTACCGCCTGCTCCTCGCCCTGCTGCCTCCGGCCTTCCGGCGGCGATGGGGCGGTGAGATGGGGGAGCTTTACGCGGACATGCGAAGGGAGTGGGAGGAGGAGGGGAGGGGAAGCGCGTTCCGCTTCTGGTGGGGCCTGGGGTGGGACGCCGTCACCGGCGCCGCCGCGGCCTGGGTCTCTCCGAGCCTCCGGACGACACGACGGACGTTCGACCTGGGAGACCACATGAGCACGCTTCTGCAGGACCTCCGGTACGCGCTGCGCCAGCTTCGGCGCCAGCCCGTCTTCAGCGCCACCATCGTCCTTCTCGTGGCCATCGGCATCGCGGGGAACGCGGCGGTGTTCCGCATGTTCAACGGCCTCTTCCTGAGGCCGCTCCCCTTCCCCGAGGCCCACCGGCTGGTGGACCTGGACGTCACGGCCCCGGAGTGGGACCTGGACTACGTGAGCGTGGCCATCGGGGACTACCGGGACTGGACGGAGGGGAACCGGAGCTTCGAGTCCCTCGCGGTCTTCTTCCAGAGCGGCGGCAACCTGTCCGCCGACGGGGGCGCGGAGCGGGTGACGTACCTGATGGCCAGCCACACGCTGGACGACGTCCTCGAGATGGAGCCCGCCATGGGCCGCTTCTTCGTCGAGGAGGAGGACCAGCCCGACGTGCCCCTGGTGGCCCTGCTGTCGGCGGGCTTCTGGGAGCGGAGCTTCGGGGCGGACCCCGATGTGGTCGGCCGGACCTTCCGCCTGGACGGGAACGAGGTGGAGGTGATCGGCGTGCTGCCGCCGTCCGCCGCGTTCCTCGGCGACGAGGACCTGTGGGTCCCGCTCCGGGAGGACGACGTCAGCGGCTACTACCTCCGTGGGATCGGTCGCCTCCTGGACGGGGTGACCCCCGAGGCCGCCCAGGAGGACCTCCTCCGGGTCCACCGGGCCCAGATCGAGGACCGCTCGGTCAACGAGATCACCTCGCCCGTCGTGGCGCCCCTCCGGGACCGGTACCTGGGCGACTCCCGCCTGGGCTCCACCATCCTGTTCGGGGCCGTGGGCGTGGTGCTCCTGATCGCCTGCGCGAACATCGCCGGCCTCATGTTCGCCCGGGCGGTGGGCCGGGCCCGGGAGGTGGCGGTGCGGAGGGCCCTGGGGGCCCCCCGCTCCCGTCTGGTGCGGCAGCTGCTCACCGAGAGCGTCGTGCTGGCGGGCCTGGGGGGCGCCCTCGGGGCCGCCGGCGGCCTGTGGGCGTCGACCCGGCTCCTGAACCGTCTGGGGGAGCAGTTCCCGCCCTTCGTCACCTTCGACCTGGACCCGCGCTTCCTCGGTTTCGTCATCTCCGCCACGGCCGGGGCCGCCCTGGTCTTCGGGCTGCTCCCCGCCCTCCGGGCCAGCCGGAGCGACGCGCGGCACGTGCGCCGCGGGACGCCCTCGGCGGGGACCCGTCGGGGCCTCCGGTTCCTGGTGGGCGGCGAGGTGGCGCTGGCGGCGGTCCTCCTGGTGGTGGCGGGCCTCCTGACCACGGACCTGCGCAGCCTGAACCGGGTCGATCCCGGGTTCGACGCCGCCAACCTCCTCACCTGGCGGATCCAGCTCACGGGGACCCAGTACCCCTCCAGCGAGGAGCGCCTGGCCTTCACGGAGCTCTACCGGGAGCGACTCGGCCGGATTCCCGGCGACACCGACGTGGTGATCTCCAGCAACCTGCCCCTGATGGGACACTCGGGCTGGTTCTTCGAGGTGGAGGGGGCCACGGACCCCGCGGCGGAGGACGGCGCGCCCAGCAGCCCGGTGGTCCTGCGCCGGTGGGCGACCCCGGGATACTTCCAGGCCATGGGCGTGCCCATTCTCCAGGGGCGGGCCTTCGACGATTTCGACGGTCGGGAGGAGGGCACCCAGGTCGTCGTGGTGAACCAGGCCTTCGTCCGCACCCACCTGGCGGACGGGACCGATCCCATCGGCCAGCGGATCCGGGCGGGGACCGGCGAGTGGATGACGATCGTCGGCGTCAGCCAGGACGTCCTCCACTACGGCGTCGACACGGAGATGCGGCCCGGGACCTACGAGCCCCTGCGCCAGAACGCGGGGGCCTTCCTGCAGGTCGCCCTGCGGAGCACGCTGAGTCCGGCGGAGCTGCGGACCGCCGCCCGGGCGGCCACCGCGGAGGTGGATCCGGAGCTGGCCCTCTTCGACGTGGAGACCATGGCCACCCGCATGGACGATGCCCTCCTCACCCGCCGCTCCACCTCGTGGATGGTGGGGATCTTCTCGGCGGTGGCGTTGCTGCTGGCAGGGGCGGGGCTCTACGGCGTGATCTCGTACAGCGTCGGCCAGCGACGCCAGGAGATCGGGATCCGCATGGCCATGGGTGCCCGGTCGGCCCAGGTAGGCCGGAGCGTGGTCCGGGAGGGCATGGTGATCGCCGCACTCGGGGTGGGCGTGGGGCTGGCCACGGCGCTGGCCCTGGGCGGCCTGGTGTCCGGCGTGCTGGTGGGCACCGCCGCCTCGGACCCGACCGTCTACCTGGGTGTCGGGGGGCTCCTCCTGGCGGTTGCCGGCCTGGCCAACTGGCTGCCGGCTCGGCGCGCGGCCCGGCTCAGCCCCATGAACACGCTGCGCACCGAGGGCTGAGAGACGCGAGGGGCGGCCCGGGGGGACCGGGCCGCCGCCCTCCTCAGGCCGGCCCGGCGTGGGCCGGGAGGGTGTCCCGGATCTTCTCCGCGATCGTCCAGGCGGTCTCGGCGTCGTGGGCCACCACGTTCACGTGTCCGATCTTCCGCCCGGGCTTGGGCTTCTTGTCGTACAGATGGAGGTGGGCCCGGGGCTCCGCGGCCACCGCTTCGATCTTCGGCAGCGCGCCCAGGAGGTTGATCATGACCGTCACCCCTCGGGCGTCGGTGGGTCCGAGGGGAAGGCCGAGGATGGCCCGGAGGTGGTTCTCGAACTGGGACGTCACCGCGCCGTTCTGGGTCCAGTGGCCGGAGTTGTGCACCCGTGGGGCCATCTCGTTGGCCAGGAGGTCGTCCCCGACCTGGAAGAACTCCACCGCCATGACACCGACGTACTGCAGGTCCTCCATGAGCCGCAGCATGGCGGCCTCGGCCTTGCTCTGTAGCGCCTTGGGGACGCCCGAGGCCGGGGCCTCGGTGCTCACCAGAATGCCGTCCTCGTGGAGGTTCTCCACCAGGGGATAGGCCTCGAAGGCCCCGTCCCGGCTGCGGACGGCCACCAGCGAGAGCTCCCGATCGAAGTCCACGAAGGCCTCGACCAGGAGCGGGACGCCACCGACGGCGTCCCAGGCCTCGTCCAGGTCCTCCATGGACCGGACCACCGCCTGGCCCTTGCCGTCGTAGCCCAGGCGGCGGGTCTTCAGGACCGCCGGCAGCCCCAGCTCCTCGAGGGCCGCCTCCACCTCCTCACGGGTCTCCGCCGCCCGCCAGTCGTCGGTGGCGATGCCCAGGCGCTTGAAGCCCTCCTTCTCCCGGAGCCGGTCCTGCGCCATCTCCAGGGCCTCGGACCCCGGACGCACGATGACGGACCCGGCCAGGGTGTCCACCGCGGCCACGGGCACGTTCTCGAACTCGTAGGTCACCAGCGCGACCCCCTCGGCGAAGGTCTGCAGCGCCCCCTCGTCGTCGTAGGAGGCGCGCACGACGGTCCCCACCGCGTCGGACGGGCAGGGACGCTTCGACTCCAGGAACCGGAACCGCAGGCCCAGCGGGATCCCCGCCAGCGCCATCATCCGTCCGAGCTGGCCGCCGCCGAGAACCCCGACGACCGGGCCCGGCCATTCCCAGTCCGTCATGCTCCCACCCTCGGATCCGGGTCGTTCAGCACCTGTTCGGTCCGCCCGTCCCGGTAGCGCCGGACCGCCTCCCGGATCTCGGGGTGGTGGGCGCCGAGGATCTGGCCCGCCAACAGGGCGGCGTTCAGGGCGCCGGACTGCCCGATGGCCAGCGTCCCCACGGGCACGCCGCCGGGCATCTGGACGATGGAGAGGAGCGAGTCGAGGCCCTTCAGCGCGCGGGACTTCACGGGAACCCCCAGGATCGGGATCAGGGTCTTGGCGGCGAGCATGCCCGGAAGGTGGGCGGCACTGCCGGCGCCGGCGATGATCACCTCCAACCCGCGGTCCTCGGCGGTGGCGGCGTATTCGAACAGGAGGTCCGGCGTCCTGTGGGCGGACACCACCCGTACCTCGTGGGGGATCGACAGGGAATCCAGGAGATCCACCGCGTGCTTCATGGTCTCCCAGTCCGACCGGGACCCCATGACGACGCCGACGAGTGGATTGGGCATGGCGGAGGAGGTGGGGGACAGTCCGCCGGGTCCGTCCCGGCGAAGAGGATGGACCTTGTCCCGCCGGACACCGGGGGTCAAGGGACGCTCTGCCCCCGAGGGGGCGATCGCGGACCCGTGACGGGCGCCGCACGGTATCCTCAGAAGCTCCGAATGTCCACGCCCGTCCAAACCGCCGGCCTCATGCCCGACGCCCCGACCGACGCCCCCACCGACGCCCCGCCCCCCCGCACCGCCGACCCCCGCACGCTGCCGGACCTGCTCGCACGGCCCCACGCGGAGCTGCGGGCCCGCATCCTGGGCCTCCTCCGGCGAGACACCTTCCACATCCCCCTGGAGATCTCCCGGGAGGATCACCGCCGGCGGGTGCTGGCCGCGCTGCAGGTGCTGGCGGACCAGGGGATCGGCTCCCTGGCCTACCCCGAGCGCTACGGCGGCGCCGCCGATCCGGCGGCCGGCATCGCCGCCTTCGAGACCCTGGGCTTCGGCGACACCTCGATCCTGGTGAAGTACGGGGTCCAGTTCGGCCTGTGGGGTGGCAGCGTCCATCAGCTCGGCACCGAGACCCACCACGCCCGCTGGCTGCGGGACATCGGAACCCTGGACCTCCCCGGCTGCTACGCGATGACCGAGATCTCCCACGGCTCCAACGTGCGGGAGCTGGAGACCACCGCCACCTGGGACGGCGAGAGCGGCGAGTTCGTGGTCCGCACCCCCCGGCCCGAGGCGGGCAAGGAGTGGATCGGCAACGCGGCGCTCCACGGCCGCATGGCGACGGTCTTCGCCCAGCTCCGGGTGGGCGACGAGGACCACGGGGTCCACGCCCTGGTCGTGCCGATCCGGGACGACGCCGGGAATCCCCTCCCCGGGATCCGTATCGAGGACAACGGGCCCAAGGTGGGGCTGAACGGGGTCGACAACGGGCGCATCTGGTTCGACGGGGTGCGCATTCCCCGGGATCACCTCCTGGACCGCTTCGCCACGGTCACCCCGGAGGGGCGCTACGAGAGCGCGATCGAGAGCCCGGGCCGGCGCTTCTTCACCATGCTCGGCACGCTGGTGGCGGGCCGCATCTCCATCGCGTCCGCCTCGGTGAGCGCCGCCAAGGTCGGGCTGACCGTGGCCGTCCGCTACTCGGATCGGCGTCGGCAGTTCGGTCCCGAGGAAGGGCCCGAGGTCCCGATCCTCGACTACCCGGTGCACCAGCGGCTCCTCCTGCCCCGGGTGGCCACGACGTACGCCCTGCATTTCGCCGTCCGACGGTTGGCGGAGCGCTACGGTGCGGCCGTGGCGGACCAGGGGCGCACCGGCGCACCTCCGGGGGACGAGCAGCGGGAGATCGAGGCGGCGGCGGCGGGGCTCAAGGCGCTGGCTTCCTGGCACTGCGGCGACGCGCTGCAGGCCTCCCGCGAGGCCATGGGCGGGCGGGGCTACCACGCGGCGAACCGGATCGGACGGCTCCGGGCCGATACCGACGTCTTCGCCACCTTCGAGGGGGCGAACACGGTCCTGCTGCAGCTGGTGGCGAAGAGCCTCCTGACCCGGTTCCGCGAGGAGATGGGGGACCTGGACTTCATGGGGATCGTCCGCTTCCTGGCGGATCGGGCGGAGACCCGGATCCGGGAGCGGAACCCGGTGGCCACCCGCCGCACCGACCCGGAGCACCTACGGGACCCGGAGTATCACCGGGCCGCCTTCGAGTACCGGGCGGAGCGCCTGGTGGAGTCCGCCGCCCGCCGGCTGAAGCATCGCCTGGACGAGGGCATGGACCCCTTCATGGCCTTCAACGAGTGCCAGGTTCACCTGGAGACCCTGGGCCGGGCCCACACCGAGCGCGTCATGCTCGACGCCATCCACGACGCCGTGACCCGGGCGCCGAGCCCCGGCGCCTCGGAGGCGCTCCGGGAGATCGCCGCGCTGTTCGCCCTGTCCCGGATGGAGGCGCACCGGGCCTGGTTCCTGGAAGCGGGCTACATCGAGGAGGGGAAGAGCCGGGCGATCCGGGCCGAAGTGGGCGCGCTGTGCGCCGAGATCCGTCCGGACGCCGTGGAGCTGGTGGACGCCTGGGGCATTCCCGAGGAGGTCCTGGACGCCCGGGACGCCTGACCAGTCGTCCGAGGACCCCGGCCGAGGCCGCGCGACCGGCCGCGGTCCCTCGCCCTCACCCTTCCGGAGATCAGGACGCGAACCGGGCCACCAGCCGGCGCACGGTGTTCACGTTGCGGGCCGTGGTCCGCACCCCCTTCGTCGCCTTGTCGATGCCAGGCCCGAAGAGTGGGGACTCGCTGAGCTTGCCCCGGGTCCGCCAGTGGATCTCGGTGCCCTCCACGCCGAAGCGGTCCGTCTCCGACTCCAGCTCCGCGAGCGCCGCCCGGACCTCTGCGGGCGGAGGCTCGTCCAGGAAGATCACGTACCAGGAGGCGGCGTCCGGGTCCCAGCCCCGGGGGACCGGAAGCCCGCCCTCGAGGACCCGGCTCAGCTCCTCCGGCGTCCGCAGGAAGGTGGGCACCTCGAACCCCAGCGCCTCCAGGAGGTGCGTCTCGATCCCGGCGGCCAGGGCGTCCCGGGACCGGGTCGCCGACGAGAACCCGACGTTGCCGCTGGCCAGGAGGGTCCAGACGTCCTCGTGCCCAAGCTCCCGGAAGAGGGCCCGCAGCCGGTCCATCTTGACCCGGTGCCCTCCCACGTTGATGCCTCGAAGCAGCGCGACGTAGTCGTTCACGGGCTCTCTCCCTCCTCCACGGTCGACATCGGATCGGGCGGGCGCGCCCCGGCGTGGAACCTCCGGGACCGGGTACTCCACCGCCACCTGCACGTGGGCGCCCTACCCGCGTCGGGCCATGTGGATTCCCGGGGCGGCTCACCGGAGACCCGGCTCGCCCCGGGGGTCGAAGCCGGCGCGGTTCCGGCATCGCGGCGGGCACCGCAGCGGTCGTCTTCTGCGGAGATTCTGCGCGCGGCAACGCGTCCGCAGGGGCGGGTCAGGTCCGGCGAGCCGGTCCGCACGAGCCCGTCGGCCCCGGCGAAGAAAACACTTGTTCCCGGCTCGAAGGGTGGATCAGATTGAAAGAAACAGATGGTGACCCACCCCCACCCCCTCGGAGGAAACGGCATGCTCAGGAAGAGCCTCGCCGCGCTCGTATTCGTCGGCTTCGCGTCCCTTCCGACCCAGGCGCAGGAAGCCCCGCGCCAGTGGTCCAACGACCGCCAGGACGCCCGCCCTCCGGCGGGGATCCAGGGCGGTCAGATGATCCAGGAGGGCGACCTCCGGATCCAGTACACCCTCGGACGGGGAAGCTACGGCGACGTGCGCTTCGGCACGGAGACGGTGCCGTTCCTGGACGTCCTCGACTACTACTCCGGCGCCCCGCTGGATCGCACCGAGATGTCCCACCGCGTCAGCCTCGAGTACGGTTTCCTGGAGTGGGTCACCCTCGCGGTCTCGGCGGCCTGGCTGCAGAACAGCCGCAACCTGGCCAACGAGGACGTCCTGGTCTCGAACGACGCCTCGGGCATCTCGGACATCACCGCCGCCGCCCTGGTGAAGATCTTCGACGAGGACGGCATCACGGCGCATCTCAACGGCGCCATCGAGGTTCCCACCGGCTCCATCGAGAAGGTGGGCGCGGACCTGGGCGGCACGACCCGGCTCCTCCCGTACGACATGCAGATGGGATCGGGCTCCTTCACCCTGGTGCCCGGCCTGACCGCCGCCATCCAGAACGAGCACGCCACCCTGGGCGGACAGGCCCTGGCCAAGATCCGGCTCTTCGACAACGGCCGGGACTACCGCATGGGGAACGAGTTCCACGGGAACGTCTGGATGGGCTTCAACATCGGGGACAACCTGAGCGTCAACACCGGCGCCCGGGTCCGGACCTGGGGCGCCATCAGCGGCGAGGACTCCGGCATGGACCCGTCGCTGGAGCCTGGGCAGGACGCGCTGCTGTCCTCCGGGACCGCCGTGGCGATCCCCGCCGGGTTCAGCCTGAAGTTCCCGGGCGGCACCCTCGCCGGGACCGAGGTCCTCTTCGAGTTCGTCTTCCCGGCCTACCAGAGCTACGACACGTTCCGCCAGCAGGGGGACTGGGGGATCAACTTCACCGCATCCCGGAACTTCCACATCGGCGACATCTTCTGATCGTCGACCCGGGTCCCCACCGGACGGTGGGGCCGGGCAGGTGAGGTGAGTGACGTGGAACCGAACGTCGCACGTCGCCAGGGGGGTGCTCCCGCGAGGGGGCGCCCCCTCCGTCGTTCCAGGGGCCGGAGGCTGCCTCAGCGCCGCGTCCAGATCACGATCGACCCGCAGGGCGGGCTGG